>NZ_CP108568.1:6370000-6687500 GCF_036010485.1 Streptomyces sp. NBC_01198 | reverse complement strand
GGCGCAGCAGGTGGTCGGCGAGCTTCTGGCCGCCGGTGGGGTCCCGGCTGATCAGTACGACGGTGTCGTCACCGGCGATCGTACCGAGAATGTCGTGCACCTCGGCCGTGTCGACGGCCGACGCGAGGAACTGCGCGGCGCCCGGCGGGGTGCGGACCACCACCAGATTGGCCGAGGCCTCGGCGGAGATCAGCAGCTCGGCGGCCAGCCGCCGCATCCGCTCCTCCTTGACCGACTCGCCGAGCGGCGCCTGCGGGGTGCGGAAACCGCCCTCGGAGGGGACGGCGTAGATCAGCTCGCCGTCGTTGGTACGGATCTTGACGGCGCCCAGTTCGTCCAGGTCGCGGCTGAGCGTCGCCTGGGTGACGCTCAGCCCGTCGTCGGCGAGCAGCTTGGCGAGCTGGCTCTGGGACCGCACCGGCTGCCGGCCGAGGATGTCCACGATCCTGCGGTGCCTGGCCGTACGGGTCTGCGGTACGGCCTGGCCGCCGCCCTGCTGCTGCGCGTCGCTCATCGTCGCGTCATTCTCCGTCCGTCCCCCGGACTCCGGCGGTGCCCCGGGCTGCCCGGTTCTACTGGTTCGCCTGCCACACCTGGTCAAGGACGCCGGGGAGCACCCGGAGGAACGTGTCCGTGTCGTCGTCGCCGACGACGAGCGGCGGCGCGAGCCGTACCGTGTCGGGCACGGCGGCGTTCACCAGGAGACCGGCGTCCTGAGCCGCCTGCTGGATCGGTGCGGACAGCGGCTCGGTGAGCACGATACCGATCAGCAGGCCCGCGCCGCGCACATGATCGACCAGCGGGTGCCGCAGCGCCTCGATCCCGTCCCGCAGCTTCTCGCCCTGCCGCTTGACGTTGTCGAGCAGCCCGTCGGCCGCGATGGTGTCGAGTACGGCGAGCGCGGCGGCGCACGCCACCGGGTTCCCGCCGAAGGTCGTCCCGTGCGCACCGGGGGTGAGCAGGTCGGCGGCGGGACCGAAGGCGACGGTGGCGCCGATCGGCAGCCCGCCGCCCAGGCCCTTGGCCAGCGTCACCACGTCGGGCTCGACGCCCTGGGCCAGGCACTCGAACCAGTGACCGGTCCTGCCGACGCCGGTCTGCACCTCGTCGAGCACCAGTAGGGCGCCGGCGGCGGCGGTGATCTCCCTGGCGGCCCGCAGATAGCCGGCCGGCGGCACGATCACGCCGTTCTCGCCCTGGATCGGCTCGACGATCACCAGCGCGGTGTCGGTGTCGACGGCAGCCCGCAGCGCCGCCGTGTCGCCGAACGGCACGTGGGTGACCTCACCGGGCAGCGGGGCGAAGGCCGCCTTCTTCTTCGGCTGGCCGGTCAGCGCGAGCGCGCCCATCGTCCGGCCGTGGAAGGCGCCGTCGGTGGCGACCATCCGGCCGCGCCCGGTGAGCCGGCCGATCTTGAAGGCGGCCTCGTTGGCCTCGGCCCCCGAGTTGCCGAAGAAGACCCGCCCCGGCCGGCCGAACAGCTGCAGCAGGCGCTCGGCCAGCGCGATCGGCGGCTCGGCCATGAAGAGGTTGGAGACATGGCCGAGGGTGCCGATCTGCCGGGTCACCGCCTCGACCACCGCCGGGTGGGCGGTGCCCAGCGCGTTGACGGCGATGCCGCCGAGGAAGTCCAGGTAGACGCGGCCCTCGGCGTCCCAGAACCTCGCGCCGTCGCCGCGCACCAGGGGCAGCCGGGGCAGCCCGTAGGTGTCCATGAGCGCGCCCTGCCAGCGGCCGGCCAGCGCCTGGTTGCCGGTGGTCCCGGTGCTGTCGGTGGTGTCGGTGGTGGTGGTCACCGTGCTGCCCCTTCTGCGGTTGCCTGCCCGGGTAGGTGTTCGGCCGCGGGCGGCCGCGGGTCGTCGGGGACGACCATGGTGCCGACGCCCTCGTCGGTGAAGATCTCCAGCAGGATCGCGTGCTGGACCCGGCCGTCGATGACCCGGGCGGTGTGCACGCCGTTGCGTACCGCGTGCAGGCAGCCGCGCATCTTCGGGACCATGCCGCTGGACAGGTCGGGCAGCAGCTCCTCCAGCTCGGTGGCGGTGAGCCGGCTGATCACGTCGTCGCTGTTCGGCCAGTCCTCGTACAGCCCCTCGACGTCGGTGAGCACCATCAGCGTCTCGGCGCCGAGGGCCGCGGCCAGCGCCGCCGCGGCGGTGTCGGCGTTGACGTTGTAGATGTGCCCGTCGTCGGCGGCCCGGGCGATCGAGGAGACCACCGGGATACGGCCGTCGGCGAGCAGCGCCTCGATCGCGCCGGTGTCGATGGCGGTGATCTCGCCGACCCGGCCGATGTCGACGGCCTCGCCGTCGATGGTCGGGAAGTGCTTGACCGCGCTGATGGTGCGGGCGTCCTCGCCGGTCAGGCCGACCGCGAGCGGGCCGTGCTGGTTGAGCAGCCCGACCAGCTCGCGCTGCACCTGCCCGGCGAGCACCATGCGGACCACGTCCATCGCCTCGGGCGTGGTGACCCGCAGGCCGGCCTTGAACTCGCTGACCAGGCCGTGCCGGTCGAGCTGCGCGTTGATCTGCGGTCCGCCGCCGTGCACGACGACCGGCTTGAGGCCGGCCTGCCGCAGGAAGACCACGTCCTGGGCGAAGGCGGCCTTCAGGTCCTCGTCGACCATGGCGTTGCCGCCGAACTTGATCACCACGACCCGGCCGTTGTGCCGGGTCAGCCAGGGCAGCGCCTCGATGAGCACCTGCGCCTTGGGCAGGGCGGAGTGCTTGCGCGCGGTCATGAGCTGTACGCGCTGTTCTCGTGGACGTAGTCGGCGGTGAGGTCGTTGGTCCAGATCACCGCCGACGCGTCGCCCGCGGCCAGGTCCGCGGTGATCACGACCTCCCGGAAGCGCATATCGACCAGGTCGCGGTCCTCGCCGACCGAACCGTTCCTGCACACCCACACGCCGTTGATGGCCACGCCGAGCCGGTCCGGCTCGAAGACCGCCGAGGTGGTGCCGATGGCGGACAGCACCCGTCCCCAGTTGGGGTCCTCGCCGTGGATGGCGCACTTGAGCAGGTTGCTGCGGGCGACCGACCGGCCGACCTCGACCGCGTCCTCCTCGCTGGCCGCTCCCACGACCTCGATCCTGATGTCCTTGCTCGCGCCCTCCGCGTCGCCGATCAGCTGCCTGGCCAGGTCGGCGCAGACGGTGCGGACCGCGTCGGCGAAGTCGTCGTGGCCGGGGGTGACGCCGGACGCGCCGGAGGCCAGCAGCAGCACGGTGTCGTTGGTCGACATGCAGCCGTCGGAGTCGGCCCGGTCGAAGGTCACCCGGGTGGCGTCCCGCAGCGCCTTGTCCAGCGTGGCGTCGTCCACGTCGGCGTCGGTGGTGAGCACCACCAGCATGGTGGCCAGGCCCGGGGCGAGCATGCCCGCGCCCTTGGCCATCCCCCCGACGGTCCAGCCGCCGGCGCCCTGCGCCACCGCGGTCTTGTGCACGGTGTCGGTGGTCTTGATGGCGATGGCGGCCTTCTCACCGCCGTGCTCGGACAGCTCGGCCGCGGCCTTCCCGATACCCGGCAGCAGCTTGTCCATCGGCAGCAGCACGCCGATCAGCCCGGTGGAGGCCACCGCGATCTCGCCCGCGCTGTGGCCCAGCACCTCGGCGGCCCTCTCGGCGGTGGCGTGGGTGTCCTGGAAGCCCTGCGGTCCGGTGCAGGCGTTGGCGCCGCCGGAGTTGAGGACGACGGCGGTCACCGCGCCGCCCTTGAGCACCTGCTCCGACCACAGCACGGGTGCGGCCTTCACCCGGTTGGAGGTGAAGACGCCCGCGGCGGCCCGGCGCGGGCCCGAGTTGACCACCAGGGCCAGGTCCGGGCCGCCGTTCGCCTTGATCCCGGCGGCGATGCCCGCCGCCTGGAATCCTTTCGCTGCGGTCACGCTCATGGGGCGACTCCGATCGTGGTGAGCCCGGTCGTCTCGGGCAGTCCGAGGGCGATGTTCATGCTCTGTACCGCCCCGCCTGCGGTGCCCTTGGTCAGGTTGTCGATGGCGCTGATCGCGATGATCCGGCCCGCGTCCTGGTCGTACGCCACCTGGAGGTGGACGGCGTTGGAGCCGTGGACGGACCCGGTGGCGGGCCACTGGCCCGCCGGCAGCAGGTGGACGAACGGCTCGTCGGCGTACGCCTTCTCGTAGGCCGCACGGACGTCGGCGGCGGTGACGCCGGGGCGTGCCCTGGCGGTGCAGGTGGCGAGGATGCCGCGGGGCATCGGCGCGAGCGTGGGGGTGAAGGAGACGCCGACCCGCGCGCCGGCCGCGGCGCTGAGGTTCTGGATCATCTCCGGGGTGTGCCGGTGGCCGCCGCCGACGCCGTACGGGGTCATCGACCCCATGACTTCCGAGCCCAGCAGGTGCGGTTTGGCGCTCTTGCCGGCGCCCGAGGTGCCGGACGCGGCGACCACGACCGCCTCGTGCTCGGCGAGTGCGGCGGCGTAGGCGGGTACGAGCGCCAGCGAGACGGCGGTCGGGTAGCAGCCGGGCACCGCGATCCGCCGGGTCCCGGCCAGGGCGGCGCGCGCGCCGGGCAGTTCGGGCAGCCCGTAGGGCCAGGTGCCGGCGTGCGGGGAGCCGTAGAAGCGCTCCCAGTCCGCCGCGTCCTCAAGCCGGAAGTCGGCGCCCATGTCGACCACGAGCACGTCGTCGCCCAGCTGCTGCGCCACGGCCGCGGACTGGCCGTGCGGCAGCGCGAGGAAGACCACGTCGTGGCCGGCAAGCACCTCGGCCGAGGTGGCCTGGAGTTCCCGGTCGGCCAGCGGCAGCAGATGCGGCTGGACCGCGCCGAGCCGCTGCCCGGCACTGGAGTTCGCGGTCAGCGCCCCGATCTCGACCCCGGGGTGCCCGACCAGCAGCCGCAGCACCTCACCGCCCGCATATCCGCTCGCCCCGGCAACCGCCGCACGCACCGCCATCGAACCCTCCTCGTCGACGGCATGACTATACGGCGAGCCGCACTTTTATGCAAAGGTCCGCATCCGCGGCGGCGGCCCGGCTCACCCGCTCCCGGAGCCCGCCTCCTCCAGCACGGTCACCAGTCCGCCGCCCTCCAGCGGCTCGCCGCACTCAGCGCAGACGACGCGGGTGACCACGTCGGCGCCGCAGGTGTGCAGGAAGCGGGGCGCGGGCGGCGGGTCCCGCAGATACCGCATACCCCATTCCCGCAGCCCGATGAGCACCGGTTCCAGCGCCTGCCCGGCAGGTGTGAGGTGGTAGTCGAAGCGCGCAGGACGGTCCTGGTAGCGGCGGCGCTCCAGGATCCCCGCCGCCTCCAGCGACCGCAGCCGCTTGGTGAGGACGTCCCGCGGCGCCCCGGTGTTGGCACGGATGTCGGCGTACCGCCTGACCCCCATGAACACCTCGCGCAGCACCAGGAGCGACCAGCGCTCCCCCACCAGGTCGAGGGTGCCCGCGATGGGGCAGGCGCGCGGTTCTGTCCCGGTCTCGGTCATGGGGACAGTGTAGTCGGTTTGTTTTGCGAACTGACCCTGGCTAGCATGGCGGGGACATGCACGGCAGGTCCGGAGGCATCGATGAACCATCCACCCACCGGCCCCGGCGCACGTCTCGTGGCGGTTCTCGTCTTCCCCGGCGTGCGGCTGCTGGACGTGACCGGCCCGATCGAGGTCTTCGCCTCGGCGAACGACTTCGGCGGCAACTACCGGACGATCATCGTGTCCGCCGACGGCGACGAGGTGACGACCGCCGCGGGCACCCGGCTCAGCGTCGACCTGCCCGTCGCGGACCTGCACGAGACCAGTGACGTCCTGGTGATCCCCGGCGGCCCGGGCTGGGACCGGCTGACCAGGGACGACACGCTGCTCGACCATGTGCGGCAGCTCGACGCGAACTCCCGGTGCACCGCCTCCATCTGCACCGGCGCCTTCCTGCTGGCCGCCGCCGGCCTGCTGGACGGCCGGCGCGCCGCCACCCACTGGCGGACCTCCGAGCAGCTCGCACTGCGGTTCCCCGCCGTCGAGGTCGAAGCTGACGCCCTCTTCGTCAGGGACGGCAAGATGATGACCTCGGCCGGCGTCAGCGCCGGCATCGACCTCTCGCTGGCACTGGTGGAGGAGCACTACGGCGCCGAGGTGGCCAGGGCCGTGGCCAAGGACATGGTCGTCTTCATGCAGCGGCCCGGCGGGCAGTCCCAGTTCAGCGTCCGCGCCCGGGTCCCGCACACCCGCCAGGCGATGCTCCGCCGGGTGCTCGACGCCGTCGCTGAGGACCCCGGCGCCGACCACACGCTGTCCGCGATGGCCCGCAGGGCCGGTGTCAGCCCCCGCCACGTGGCCCGGCTCTTCGGCGACGAGGTGGGCACGACCCCGGCACGCTACGTCGAACAGGTCCGGCTGGAGGCCGCGCAGACGATGCTGGAGACCGGCGACGACCCGATGGCGGTGGTCGCCCGGCGTACCGGTTTCGGCTCCCCCGAGTCGCTGCGCCGGGCCTTCGTCCGCAACCTCATGGTCACGCCGGGGGCGTTCCGCGCGCGCTTCCACAGCACCGGGGTGACGCACGCGGCGCCCTTCGACCCGCCCGCCGGCGCCCGCCGGGCCGGGACCGTACCCGCCCCGCGGCGCGGCTGACCCGCGGGCCGGGGCGGCTGGGCCGCCCCGGCCGCGCTGTCAGGCGAAGGCCCGGCGGACGAGGTCCTGCTGTTCCGCCGCGTGGCGGCGGGCGGACCCGACCGCGGGCGCGGAGGCCGCGGGGCGGCTCACACAGCCCACCGGGGCGGCGAGCAGCTCGGCGACCCTCGGCCCGGCGAAGGTCCAGGCACCCTGGTTGGCCGGTTCCTCCTGCACCCAGCGCACCTCGACACCCGACGGGTACGCCGCCAGTTCGGCCCGCAGTTCGTCGGCGGGGAAGGGATACAGCTGCTCCAGGCGGACGATTGCGGTCCCGTCCTCCCCGGCGGCGCGGCGGTGGGCGTCCAGGTCGTAGAAGACCTTGCCCGAGCAGAGCAGCACCCGCTCGGTCCTGCCGCGGTCCCGCGCCGCGTCGGGGATCACCGGACGGAAGGAACCGCCGGTGAACTCCGCCAGGCCCGAGACCGCGGCCTTCAGCCGCAGCATGGACTTCGGCGTGAAGACCACCAGCGGCCCGGACCGCCGTGCCAGGCCCTGACCCCGCAGCAGGTGGAAGTAGTTGCCCGGCAGCGAGGGGTTGGCCACCGTCATGTTGTCGTTCGCGCACAGCTGCAGGAAGCGCTCCAGGCGGCCGGAGGAGTGGTCTGGCCCCTGCCCTTCCAGGCCGTGCGGCAGCAGCAGCGTGACGCCGGAGCGCTGCCCCCACTTCTGCTCCGAGGAGGAGACGTACTCGTCGACGACCATCTGGGCGCCGTTGGCGAAGTCGCCGAACTGCGCCTCCCACAGCACCAGGCCCTCCGGCCGGGCCAGCGAGTAGCCGTACTCGAAGGCGAGCACGGCGAGTTCGGACAGCTGCGAGTCGTACGGCGTGAAGCGGGCCGCGCCCGGGCCGAGGGTGTTGAGCGGGGTGTGCTCCTGGCCGGTGCGGCGGTCGGTGAGGACGGCGTGCCGCTGGCCGAAGGTGCCCCGGCGGGAGTCCTGGCCGGCCAGCCGCACCGGGACGCCGTCCAGCAGCAGCGAGCCGACGGCGAGTGCCTCCGCGGTGGCCCAGTCGACGTTCCCCGCGTCCAGCATGGCCGTGCGCCGCTGCAGCTGCGGCAGCACGCGCGGGTGCGCGGTGAAGTCCGGCGGCAGGTCGGTCTGGGTGGCAAGCACCCGCCGCAGCGTCGCCTCGCCGACCGCTGTCGCCGCCGTCCGGGACGCGGGGTCCGCGGCGGCGGGGCCCGGCTGCGGCCCGCCGCGGGGCGCGGCGGTCCCCGCGGTCTCGGCGAAGGCCCGGTCGAGCTGGTCGCGGTAGTCGCGCCGGGCGCGTTCGACCTGCTGCTCGTCGATGACGCCGGCGCCGAGCAGCGCCTGGACGTACAGCTTCCGCACCGAGGGCCGCTCGGCGATGCGGTCGTACATGTCCGGCTGGGTGATCGACGGGTCGTCGACCTCGCTGTGCCCGTGGCGCCGGTAGCAGACCAGGTCGACGACGACGTCCTTGTGGAAGGCCAGACGGTAGTCGAAGGCCAGCTGCGCCACCCGGGCGACCGCCTCCGGGTCGTCGCCGTTGACGTGCAGGATCGGTGCCTCGACCATCCGCGCGACGTCAGTGGCGTACATGCTCGACCGGGCGCCGGCCGGCGCGGTGGTGAAGCCGAGCTGGTTGTTGATCACCACGTGGACCGTGCCGCCGGTGCGGTAACCGGCCAACTGCGACATGTTCAGCGTCTCGGCGACCACTCCCTGCCCGGCGAAGGCGGCGTCGCCGTGCACCACGACCGGCAGCACCGAGGAGGGCCCGGGCCCGTCCGCCGCGGCGTCCTGGCGGCCCCGCACGACGCCCTGCGCCACCGGGCCCACGATCTCCAGGTGCGAGGGGTTGGCCATGACGGAGACGGCGACGGTGCGGCCGTCCGCGGTGTGGAAGGTGCCGGCGGAACCCAGGTGGTACTTCACGTCGCCGGAGCCCTGGGCGGAGCGGATGTCGACCGCGTCCTCGAACTCGTCGAAGATCTGCGCGTACGGCTTGCCCACGATGTTCGCCAGCACGTTCAGCCGCCCCCGGTGCGCCATCCCGATGACCACCTCGCGCGTGCCGAGGCGGGCGGCGCCGGACAGCAGCGCGTCCAGCAGGACGATCGCGGACTCCCCGCCTTCCAGCGAATACCGCTTCTGCCCGACGTACTTGGTGTGCAGGAACGTCTCGAACGCCTCGGCGGCGCCCAGCCGGTGCAGGATCCGCAACTGCTCGGCGCGTACCGGCCGCGGCTGCGGCCCCTCCGCGCGCTGCTGGATCCACAGCCGCTCCTGCGGGTCCTGGATGTGCATGTACTCGATGCCCGTGGTGCCGCAGTACGCCGCCCGGAGCGCGTCGCGCACCTCGCCCAGCGTCATGGTCTGCCGTCCGGCGAAGCCGTTGACGGGGAATTCCCGCGCGGCGTCCGCGGCGACCAGGCCGTGGCCCGACGGCTCCAGGTCCGGATGGCCGGACGACGGTTCCGCCGCGAGGGGATTGGTCGCCGCCGCCAGGTGCCCGCGGACGCGGTAGGCGTGGATCAGCGCCGCGACCCGCACCGCCTTCGCCACGACGTCGGAGTCCCCGTCACCGGCCGCCCCGCCATCGCCCGGCTCCCGCCCTGGCGCCTCGCCGGGTGTCGTCGCGGCGGCCTTGAAGTACGCCTGCCACACCGGATCGACGGAGTCGGGGTCGCGGAGGTACTGCTCCCGGAATTCGTCGACGAACCACTCGTTGATACCGAATTCCCCGAGATACGGGACGGAGGGAGCACTGTCTGATGGTGACAACACGGCGCGGAACGCCTTCTTTCCTCTTGCGGAGACCGTCGCGGACGGCGTGGCCAGCCAGCCGTCGCCTGATCCGGGGCGGCCCGCGGCGCTGAGGACCGTCGACCTCGTCAGCGTCTTCGAGGCTACGTCGGCCCCCGAGCCGGCGGGCGGCGCGGCCGTGCCGGGGATGCGGCAGATCAGGACATCGTCCGTGGGGCGGGTGGCATGTCCTGATGTGAGGGTCCGATGTCCTCGCGCCCGGCCACCGGTGCCGCCCCGCGCCGCGTTCCCCCTGCCGACAGGGGTGCGGCGCCGACCGCACCCGGAAATCCGGAAGGGGCCCTGCATGGCTGCGAACGACTACGCCGACTGCGCCGCCGCGGAACTGATCGTCGTCCCGTGCGGCGCGCGCAAGCTGGACCACCGCGCACGTGCCGGGGAGATGTACACCGGCTCCTACCATCGCGCGTGCCGCCGGGCAGCCGAGGCGCTGCGCCCCGACCGGCTGCTGATCCTGTCCGCCCGCTACGGCCTGCTCGGCCTCGACGAGGAGATCGAGCCGTACGACACGCCGCACGGCGCCGAGGGCGCGGTGACCGCCGCGATCCTCCGCGCACAGGCCGCCGAACGCGGAATCGCCGACCTCGACCCCGTCGTGCTCCTCGGCGGCGCCCGCCATGTCGCGCTCGCCCGGGCCGTGTGGCCGCACGCCAGGACCCCGCTGAGCGGGACACGCGGCATGGGCGAGCAGGTCGCCCGGCTCGCGGTGATGGCGCGCACCGCGGGCTGACCGCGGCGGGACCTTCCCCCGCGGAGGCCGGACGCCCGCGTTGATCTCGGCGAGAATCACCTGCGACGCCGGGGTCGCGTGCTGGGCGCGGGCCGGTGCTGACGCGAAGGAGCGGGCACACCGATGGACGAGACGACCACCCCGACGGGAGCAGGTCACGGCAGGGAGGTCGTCACCCGGGTACGGATGCGGGCGCGCAGCAGGTCCGAGCCGCACCGGGCCTCGACGCCGCTGGAGCTGCTGTTCGACCTGTGCTTCGTGGTCGCGGTCGCCCAGGCGGGGACGCGGCTGGTGCACGCGCTCGTGGAGGGGCGTCCCGGGCACGGGATCAGCGGCTACCTGCTGATCTTCTTCGCCGTCTGGTGGGCCTGGATGAACTTCACCTGGTTCGCGTCGGCGTACGACACCGACGACATCCCCTACCGGATCGCGACCCTGGTGCAGATGTCCGGCGTCCTGGTGCTGGCGGCCGGCGTGCCGCGCGCCTTCGACGACGCCGACTACGGCGTCGCCGTCGCGGGGTACCTCATCATGCGGCTCGCGCTGACCGGCCAGTGGCTGCGGGCCGCGTGCGGAGAGAGCGGGGCGGGGCGCCGGGTCGCACTGCGCTACGTGGCCGGTCTGGTCCTGGTGGAGTTCGGCTGGGTGGGCCTGCTGCTGCTGCCCGGTTCGCTGCGGACCGGCGGGTTCCTCGTCCTGGTCGCCGCCGAGCTCGCCGTGCCCGCCGTGGCGGAACACGGCCACGGGACGTCCTGGCATCCGGAGCACATCGCGGAGCGGTACGGCCTGTTCACCCTCATCGTGCTCGGCGAGACGATCTCGGCGGCCACGCTCGCCGTCCAGTCCGCGTTCGACGAGTCGGCGGCGCTCGATCTGCTGCTGCCCATCGCGGCCGGTGGCCTGCTCATCGTCTTCGCCGCCTTCTGGAGCTATTTCGCCGTGCCCATCCACGAGTACCTGACCTCCAACAGGCAGGCGTTCCAGTGGGGCTACAGCCACTACGCCGTGCTGGGCTCGGCTGCCGCGATCGGTGCCGGCATCGAGGTCGCGGTGGAGCAGGTCACGCGTCACACCGAGCTGTCCGCGCGTGCCGCGGCCGCCTGCGTCACCGCGCCCACGGCCGTCTTCCTGTTCACGGTGTGGGCGGTGCACACCCGGCCTTTCAAGCGCGGGCCCGCGGAGCACCTGGTGCTGCCGGCCGGCGCGGCGGCGGTGCTGCTCTGCACGCTGGCCGGCCATCTGGCGGTCCCACTGGCCGGCGCCGTCTCGGCGGCCACGGTCGCGGTCGGCGTAAGGCTGGCCGCGCGCCGGGCGGCCACGGCCGCTATCTGACCGGCCCGGACGCCGGGAGGCGGGTCGCCGCGAGCACGACGGCGGCGTAGTCCATCGTGAAGCCGCCGCCCACCGCGTCGACAGCCTCGCCGACGCCCGCGAGCAGCGCCGCCAGCGTGGCCGGCGGGATCAGGCTGTGGCCGCCGTGGGTGGGCACCTGGTCCAGCCACTCGTCGCGGGTGTAGTGGCGCTGCCAGTCGAAGCGCCACTGCTCGGGCTCGGCGAAGGCGCCCGCCTGCCGGATGCCGTCGGCCGCGGTGGCCAGGATCGGCGTGTACGCGTCGAGGCCGGGCGTAAGCCGACGGTAGACCGGCATCTCGGGCAGCACGCGGGCGTAGACCGCGCGGACGGCCTCGGCCAGGCTGTCCGGCATGCAGGCCACGTTCCAGAACGGGGCGAGCAGGCCGCCCGGCCGCAGCACCCGTGCGGCCAGCGCCGCTCCGGCGGCCGCGTCCACCCAGTGCCAGGCCTGGCCGGCGACGACCGCGTCGAAGCGGCGGCCTGCCGGGTCCCACGTCTCGAAGGCCGCCACCTCGGTGTCGAACGCGCTGCCGCGGGCCGCCTCGGCCATCCGCGGGTCGGGGTCCACCCCGAGCACCCGGCAGCCGGGGCGGGCCCGCTCGTAGCGCTCGGTGTCCGAGCCGAAGGACTCGGCGGTGGCGCGCTGGCGGTGCGGCGGCTCGGTGCCGGCGAACGGTAAGGTGGGCATGCGCCCACTATGAGTGGGCGCATGCCCACTCGTCAACCGGTGGGCCTGGCCGGACGAGAGGCGGACCCGGGGTGCCGACAGGTGTGGCGCTGCGCGACGTGCGCGAGCAACTGTTCGACGCGGCGGAGCGCATCCTCCTCAGGGACGGGCAGAACGCGCTGACCAGCCGGGCCGTCACCGCCGAGGCCGGCGTCGCCAAGGGTGTGCTGCACCGGCACTTCGCGGACTTCGACGCCTTCCTCGCCGACCTCGTCAGGGACCGGATCGCCCGGGTCGGGCAGCAGGCGGCCGCGCTGCGCGGATCCGCCGGGAGCGGCACCGTGGCGGCGAACCTCGCCGACGCGCTGACCATGCTCTTCTGCTCGATCGCGGTGGCGATCGTCGGCCTGGTGACCGCCCGCGACGGCCTGCGCGCCAGGCTGCGCGCCGCCGGCAGCACCGGGGTGCCGGTGCTCTCCGAGGCCACCGCCATGATCACCGCCTACCTCGGCGCCGAGCGCGACCTCGGCCGCCTGGCGCCGGACGCCGACATCGACACGCTGGCGCTGATGCTGATCGGCACCGGCCATCTGATCTTCGCAGGCCGCCCGCCTGGCACCGCGCCGGAGGCGGCGGAGATCCGTACGGTCGTCAGCACGGTCCTCGTCGGCGTCCTGCGGTAGCGGGGCGGCGCCGTCCTCCGGTGGCGGGCGGCGCGTCCTCCGGTGGCGGGCGGCGCGTCCTCCGGTGGCGGGCGGCGCGTGCGGCGCGATCCGCCGGTATGACCGCCGACCGGAGGAACCGGCGCCCGGAAGCGGCCGCCCTTCTCGCGTGGCGGCCACCGGCGGCCGTTCGGTTCTGCGACGATGCGCGCACGCGTACTTCCCGCACAGGAGGAGCCATGGCCGGCAAGTTCGAGGGAACAGCCGTGATCGACCGCCCCATCGAGGAGGTTTTCGCCTTCCTCGCCGACGGCACCAACGACCCGAAGTTCAGCCCGCGGGTGCAGGAGATCACCAAGACCACCGACGGCCCCACCGCCGTCGGCACGGTCTACGCGAGCACCGTCAAGGACGCCGGCATGACCACCAAGCGCGAGTTCCGGATCACCGAGTTCCAGCACCCGACCAGGATCCGCTGGACGGAGCTGTCCAGGAACACCGTGACCTCGCGGGAGGGCGGTTACGACCTGGAGTCGCTGCCCAGCGGCGGCACGCGGGTCACGATCTTCAACCTCCTTGAGGGCCACGGCGTCGGCAAGCTCCTGGTGGGCCTGGCCCTGATGGGCGCCCGCCGGGACGCACCGGCCTTCGCCGGCCGGATCAAGGCGGCCGTCGAAGCCGGCTGACCCGGCGTCCGGCCGCCCCGCGCAGATCAGTGCGCCCGGGGCGGTCGCCTGACCGCGCGCAGCACCACGAACTTCGGGTCCGACGCCACCACCTCGCAGTTGCCGAACAGCCGCCGCAGCCGCACGTGATAGCCCAGGTGGCGGTTGCCCACCACCCACAGTTCGCCGCCGGGGCGCAGCGCGGCCCGCGCGGTGGCGAACATCCGGCGCGCGCTGCTGTCGCTGGTGGCCCGGTGGGAGTGGAAGGGCGGGTTGTTCAGTACGAGGTCGGCGCTGCCCGCGGGCACGCCCGCCGCGGCGTCGGCGACCAGGAACTCCACGGCCGTGGCCGGATCCGCGTTGTCCCGGAAGGTCGCCTCGGCCGACGCGACCGCCTGGTGCGACTCGTCGGTGAAGACCAGGTGGGACGCCGGGTTGGCGACCGCCGCCGCCGTACCGACGACACCGTTGCCGCAGCCCAGGTCGATCACCCGGTCGGGTCCCTGCCGCCGGGGCAGCTGGGCGAGCAGCAGCCTGGTGCCGACGTCGAGCCGGTCGGCGCAGAAGACGCCGGCGTGGTTGGTGACCGTACGCCCCGACATCGGGCCGATGCCGTCCGGCAGCGCGTAACGCAGCGGCCAGGGACCGGGAGTGCGGGGCAGGCCGGGGTCGGGCGTGCACAGGATCAGCCGGGCCTTGCGGACCGCGAGCGAGGTCACCGTCGGCCCGAGGATCCGCTCGAACAGCGCAAGCGTGGAGGTGTGGATCTCGGTGACCATGCCGGCGCCGACCACGACGGTGTCCCGGTGCACGGCGGGGGCGATCGCGTGCAGCTGGTCCTCGAGCAGCGCCAGGCTCCTGGGCACCCGGACCAGCAGCAGGTCGACGCGTTCCGGTACGCCCTCCCGCGGCGACAGCAGCCGCACCTGGTCCTCGGCGCCGATCCTGCGCAGATTCGCCCGGGTCGCCTGCTGACCGAGGAAGGAGTCGGAGATCTGCACCGGGTGCCGGTCCGCGAGCGCGGTCGCCAGCGCGCCCCAGCGGTCGCCGAGCAGCACGGTCGTACCGCCCCCGGTCGCGCCCCCGGCCGGCGCGGTCTCGGCCACGTGCCGCAGCAGGTAGTCGTCCGCCGCGTCCCACGCCCGCAACTGCTCGCGGGGCTCCGCCGGGTAACGGGTCAGATCGAGGTCGCCCCACGGCGTACTGAATCGGTGCATGATCCCTCAAGCCTAGGCCCTGTCCAGGCCCCACCGATCCGCCCGCCCGACCTGCCCGACCCGCCGATCAGGCCTGCGCCCGCGCGGGGGCGTGGCGTTCGATGCCGGCGGCGAGCAGCGGCGTCTCGCGGCGGCAGCGGTCGCCCGGACGCGCTCATCGCCGGCCTTCCGCGTCGAAGTCGGCGCGGTGGGACCAGGCCGTTTCTTACTGATCGTAACTTGCCGACAGGGAGACACCGTCACGACCGAGGACCGAGACCGTACGACGCAGCAGGCCGGCGGCACCGCGCCGGAGCCGCCTCCCGGCGGGGTGCTGCACGACACGTTCCGGGTGGCACTGCACCTCTCGGTGCCTCCCGGGGAGCCTGAACCACCGACCCCGGCGTCCGGCGGCGGTGGTTCAGGCTCCCCGGCCAACGGGGCCACGTACGAGCACGACCCGTCGGCCCGGCAGGGCGCCGCACAGCCCGACGCGCCATCCCCGACCAGGTCGGGGTGGCGCGTCGGGCGTGCTCCAGGGGTCGGGCCCCGGTCAGCTGCCGGTGGTCGCGGGGGCGGGTGTCTCCGCCAGCGCGCCGGCGGCCTCCGCATGGATGTCCCGCGGTTTGGCGTTCACCTTCCCGAGCAGGAAGAGTGCCAGCAGACCCGCGGCGGCCAGTACGCCGGCCGAGACGCGCAGCACCAGCGTGTACGCGTCGGACGTGACCGCAGGGAGGTTGCCGTCCGCCGCGTGGTCGTTGACGTAGCGCAGGGCGATCGGCACCAGGACCGCGAGGCCCAGGGCCGCACCGATCTGCTGCATCGAGGTCTGCACACCCGAGGCCAGCCCCGAGTCCTGCCCGGTGACCTCGTGCAGGCCGCCGTTGATCAGGACGGGGAAGCCCATGCCGTTGAAGAACGCGAACACGATGAGGCCCGGCATGACCCCGCCCACGTAACTGGCATGGGGGGCGAAGCCGCTGGCGGCGATGAACTGCCCCAGGGCGCTGCCGAAGAAGGCCACCACCACGAGGGGTTTGACGCCGATACGGGGCATCAGCGCGGTGGACAGGCCCATGCCGACACCCGTGGCGAGGGTGAGCGGGATGTAGGCCAGACCCGTCTTGATCGGCGAGTAGTGCAGCACGTGCTGGAGATACAGGGTCGCCACGAAGGCGTAGGTGTAGAACGACGCGAACGACATCATGCTGACGACGTTGCTCGTCACCCGCGTGCGGTTCCTGAAGAACCGCAGCGGGATCAGCGGTTCGGGTGCCCGCGCCTCCCACACGACCGTGACGGCCAGCAGGGCGACGCCGCCGAGCAGCGGCAGCAGCACCCGCGAGGACCCCCACGGCTTGTCGGCCGCCTCCAGCAGGCCGTACACGGCCGCCGTCAGCCCGCCGGTGATCGTGAACGCCCCGACCAGGTCAAGCTGCTGGCTCTCGCGGCGGGCCATCCGGCTCTCCGACATCAGGCGCGGAATCAGCACCAGTGCCAGCAGCACGACGGGCACGTTGATGTAGAAGATCCAGCGCCAGTCGATGTAGTCGGTCACCAGACCGCCGACGACCGAGCCGACGGCCCCGCCGAGCGCCGCCATCCCGCCCCAGATCCCCAGGGCCTTGCCCCGCTCCTTGCTGTCGGTGAACAGCACGGCGATGAGGCCGAGCGCGGCCGGTCCCGCTAGCGCCTCACCGAATCCCTGGAGGAACCGGCCGGTGACCAGCAGGCCGGAGGTGTTCGCGGCGCCGCAGACGACCGAGGAGACACCGAAGACCAGCAGGCCCGCGATGAAGACCCGGCGGCGGCCGAGCAGGTCGGCGATGCGCCCGCCCAGCAGCAGGAACCCGGCGGCGGTCAGCAGGTAGCCGTTGACCACCCAGGCGAGGCCCTCGGTGGAGAAGTTGAGGTCGTCCTGGATGTTGGGGAGCGCGATGTTCACCACGGTGACGTCCAGCATGAGCATGAACTGCACCGCGGTGAGCACGGCCAGGGCCTTCCAGCGCATGGGGTTGCCGCCGGTGTGGCCGTCAGAGATGTCCTGTGGTTCTCGAAGGTTGCTCATGTCCGCTAGCCGACGATGTAGCGCTGGATGGTGGGCGCGACGATCTCGACGATCTGGTCCACGGACGCCGAGGCGATGGGCTGCACGCCGAGGACGTAGCGGAACAGGAACACGCCCCAGAGCTGCGCGGCCGACGAGTTGATCCGCAGCGGATTGATGCCGAGCTTGTCCGCGAGCTCGTCGAGGCTCAGCGGGGCGTCGTTGAGCGCCACGCCCGCCTGCGCGAAGACCTGGGCGGAGAACAGGTTGCCGAACTGCTCCGCGCCCTCCTTGCTGGTGTTGGCCGTACGCAGCGTCTGGATGAGCTTCGGCTGCCACTCGGCGTCCTCGAAGAATTCCAGAGTGAGCCTGACTATCGTCTCGCCGAGCTTGTCGCGCGGCCCGTTGAAAGCCGCCGCTCCGGCCTTCGCAAATGCCTGTCCGTACGCCGTGATGACGGCCGACGACTCTTCCACTTCAATGGCTGTGGACATGCGTGTTCCCCTTCCGGATTCCAAAATGGGATTCTGCCGGGACGGTCACCCGTCCCGCTTGACATCAACTTGCCAGGCGTGCGACGCCGGCCCCGGCGTCAGTTCGGCCTGTCACGCACCATCAGTGCGGTTTGGCCGCGAAGGCGGCCTTCGACGACTCGCGCGCCTTCTGGAAGTAGGCGGCGAGCTTGTAATACGCCTCGCCCGACGGCGTCAGCGCCACGGCGGAGACGAACTCCCGGTCACCGGAATACACCTGGGGTACGCCGGACGCGAACTTCTCGATCCCCGGGTCGGAAGGAGCGGGCAGCTCCTTCGGGTTCTGCGTCTTCACGGAGAAGCAGATCCGCTCGGCGGCCGTCGAGTCCCAGTTGAAGGTGGGATATATGGAGAAGGACCGCTCGACGAACTCCGAGACGGCTGCGTCCGGCTCGGGGAACCCGAACGCGCGCAACACCGAGAGCTTGGCCTCCGTCTCCAGGGCTGCCGCGGCGAAGTACACGTTCAGCGTCCGCTTGGCGTAGTTGAGCCCGATGATCGACACCTTGTCGTCAAGACCCAGTCCCGTCAGCATGTCCACGTACTCGGCAAGGGCAGGCGGTACGGACGGGACGTCGGCGAACTTCGCCAGCGGCGGGAGATCGTCGAGCGGGAAGAAGGCATAGGACTTCTTGAAGCCGCCGACGACTCCGTACTCGACTCCATAACTTGCGATGCCGAAGCGGTCCTGGACTTCCGACAGCAGCGAGCCGACGGGGTGGTCGGTCTCCGTGACAAGGCCTTCCGCCAGTGCGGTGGCATACGGATTCGCCCCCCTGGGCGGCACCGAGAAGTCGAAGTCGAGCTCCCCGCCGTGGCGTTCGCCGCCCGCCATACTGAAAACCAGGTGCGCGTCGGGGAGATCGTCCCCGAACGCCTTCAGGTCCTGCGATATCCGGTCGGGTGAACACGGCACATCCAGGAGCCGGGCCGTTTCTTCTATCGCGGAACAGACCTTGTCCAATCCAATGGCTTCTGGCATAAACTCCTCCGTGAGTCAGCCGGCGTACACGGCGTGCGCCACAAATTTAGCCCACTCCGCTTGGCATCGGCTTGGTGACGAGGAGGCCCTGACTAAGGCTGCTTTCTGTGAAGTGGTGTACGGATTGGACCTGATCCGAGGGCTTGCTCCCGGCGTGCGTTCTAACGGACCCATTGCCCGCCGCGCCGCGCATAGCGGTCCTGGATGAGGGTCATGGCCCCCAGGGGGTCGGCGCGGACCTGCGTGGCGGAGAAGTAGACGTTCCCCCAGACCTCCGGATATCCGGCGCAGAGGTCCAGGTGCCTGAGCAGTTCCCCGGGGTCCTGCCAGGCCGCGGGCTGCGCCGGATCGCCGACCTTGTACAGCGCCTCCCCGATGTGCAGCCGCACCCGGGTGCCGGCGACGACATCGGCCCACCACGGGACGAGCACGCCGTAGTCGGCGGCGGCGAAGCCGACGTTCCAGTAGACCTGCGGCACGATGTAGTCGATCCACTCCCGCCGGACCCAGCCGCGGGTGTCGGCGTGCAGGTCGTCGTAGGTCTGGACGCCCGCGGTGGTGGCCGAACCGAGCGGGTCGGTGGCGGCGTTGCGCCACACGCCGAAGGGGCTGATGCCGAACTGGGTCCGCGGGCGGATGGCCTTGATACGCACGGCGGTCTCGCGCACCAGCAGGTCGGTGTTGTGCCGCCGCCAGGCGTCGCGGTCGGTGAAGCCGGCGCCGTACCGGACGTAGGCGTCGTCGTCGTCGAAGACCTGGCCGGCGACCGGGTAGGGGTAGAAGTAGTCGTCCCAGTGGACCGCGTCGACCGGGTAGCGGCGGACCGCGTCGAGCATCGCGTCCTGCACGAAGCGGCGGACCTCGGGCAGCCCCGGGTTGTAGTACAGCTTGCCGCCGTAGACGACCGTCCACTCCGGGTGCACGCGCGCCGGGTGGGTGGGGGCGAGCAGGCCCGGGTCGGCGCTGTTGGCCACCCGGTAGGGGTTGAACCAGGCGTGCAGTTCCAGGCCGCGGCGGTGTGCCTCGCGCACCGCGGTGCCCAGCGGGTCCCAGCCGGGGTCGCGTCCCTGGACCCCGGTCAGATACACGGCCCACGGCTCGTAGGGCGAGGGCCAGAACGCGTCGGCGGTGGGACGCACCTGGAACATGACCGCGTTCAGCCGCCGCTCGACGGCCAGGTCGAGCAGGTCGATCAGTTCCTGCCGCTGCACGTCGGGCGGCAGGCCCGGGGCGGACGGCCAGTCGGTGTTCGCGACCGTCGCGATCCACATGCCGCGCAGTTCCCGGTGCGGCCGCGGCCGCCCACCACGTCCGGCGCGGGCGCTGCCGGCCGCCGCCTTTGCGGTGGCCGGCGGCAGCGCCGTCGCGGCGGCCATGCCGGCGGCCGCCGCGGTGAGCGCTCTGCGCGAAAGCCTGTCCCTGTCCATTCCTGCCTCCTGACCATGGGTCACCACCGCCCATCCCTGCCCGCCCCGCCCGCCGCCGAACCGGCCGGGGACGGGCGCCCGCCCCCGCCGGCCGGCGCCCCCGGGGATCCCGGGGTCCGCACACCGGTAACGTCTGTCCGGTCAACGGGAAGCTGCGAAGGGCTGGTCGAGTGAGTGACATCGAGCGCGTCGGAGTGGTCGGCGCGGGCCAGATGGGGTCGGGCATCGCCGAGGTGTGCGCGAAGGCAGGGCTCGACGTCCGGGTGGCGGAGACCACGGGCGAGGCGTTGGAGCTGGGCAGGACCAGGCTCACGCACTCGCTCGACAAGGCAGCCGAGCGCGGCAAGATCACCGCGGAGCAGCGCGATGCCGCGCTTGGCCGGCTGAGCTTCACCACCGACCTCGGCGAGTTCGCCGACCGCGATCTGGTGATCGAGGCCGTGGTGGAGAACGAGCAGGTCAAGACCGACATCTTCCGGGTGCTCGACCAGGTGGTGACCCGGGAGGACGCCATCCTGGCCTCCAACACCTCGTCGATCCCGCTGGTCAGGCTGGCGGTGGCGACCTCCCGCCCGGACCATGTGCTGGGCATCCACTTCTTCAACCCGGCGCCCGTGCAGGCGCTGGTCGAGCTGATCCCGGCGCTCACCACCGGCAGCGACACCCTCAAGCGGGCCGAGCACCTCGTCACGGAGGTGCTCGGCAAGCACGCGATCCGGGCCCAGGACCGCTCGGGTTTCGTGGTGAACGCCCTGCTGGTGCCGTATCTGCTGTCCGCGATCCGGATGTACGAGTCGGGCATCGCGACCCGCGAGGACATCGACAACGGCATGGAGATGGGCTGCGCCCACCCGATGGGCCCGCTGAAGCTGTCCGACCTGATCGGCCTCGACACCGTCGCCGCCATCGCCGACTCGATGTACACGGAGTACAAGGAGCCGCTGTACGCCGCCCCGCCGATCCTGCAGCGGATGGTGGACGCCGGGCGGCTCGGCCGTAAGTCGGGCGCGGGCTTCTACCCGTACTGACGGCCGGTGGCCCCGCGGGCTCAGCCGCCGCCGGTCTCCGCCTCGTAGGCCTTGATCACGGTGTCGGTGGGCCCGTCCATCAGCAGCTCGCCCTTCTCCAGCCACAGCACCCGATCGCAGGTGTCGCGGATGGAGTTGTTGTTGTGGCTGACCAGGAAGACGGTGCCGGCCTCCTTGCGCAGCTCCCGGATGCGTTCCTCCGAGCGGCGCTGGAAGGCCCGGTCGCCGGTGGCCAGCGCCTCGTCGATCATCAGCACGTCGTGGTTCTTGGCCGCGGCGATCGAGAAGCGCAGCCGGGCCGCCATGCCGGAGGAGTACGTGCGCATCGGCAGCGAGATGAAGTCGTCCTTCTCGTTGATCCCGGAGAAGTCGACGATCCCCTGGTAGCGCGAGCGCACCTCCTCCTGCGACATGCCCATCGCCAGGCCGCCGAGTACCACGTTGGTGGCGCCGGTGAGGTCGTTCATCAGTGCCGCGTTCACGCCGAGCAGCGACGGCTGGCCGTCGGTGTAGACCCGGCCGCGGTCCGGCGGGAGCAGGCCCGCGATGGCCTTGAGCAGGGTGGATTTGCCCGAGCCGTTCGAGCCGATGATGCCGATGGCCTCGCCGCGGTAGGCGGTGAAGCTCACGCCCTTGACCGCGTGCACGTCGTGCACGCTGGGCGAGCCCTGCCGCAGCACCATGCGGCGCAGCGCGGCGGTGGCGCTGCCGTGGCCGGCGCCCGCGGCGTAGATCCGGTAGACGACATGCAGGCCGTCGACCACGACGGTCGGCACGCCCGGCGGCAGCGCGGGCCGCGCCGCGGTCTCCCGCTGGGCCTGCGACTGCTCTGCGGCCTCTCCTGCGGACTGTTCAGCCACGTCCGTACTCCTCCTCGGACGACCAGAAGAACGTGTATCCCGCACACCCCGCCACCGTCGCCCAGATCAGCGCGAGCGGCCACACGTGCGCCGGCAGTCGGCCGGGGGTGACGCTGTCGATCAGGGCGTAGCGCATCAGCGCGACGTAGACCTGTGCCGGGTTGGCGTCCAGCGCCAGCGCCACCGGGTGCGGGACGCGTGCGGTGATCCGGGAGAGGTCGTAGAAGATCCCGGACGCGTACATCCAGCTGCGGACCGCGAAGGGCAGCAGCTGGGCGAAGTCGGTGGTGCGGGCGCCGATGCGGGCCACGGCCAGCGCGCATCCGGCGGTGAAGACGGTCTGCAGCGCCAGCGCGGGCACCGCGAGCAGCCAGCGGACGGTGACCGGCACGCCGCTCACCACGATGATCACCGCGAGCACCCCGAGGGACAGCAGCAGCTGCCGCAGCTGCATCAGGGTGACGGCCAGCGGCAGCCCGGCGCGCGGGAAGTGCAGGGCTCTGACCAGCCCGATGTTGTCGGTCAGCGAACGGGCACCGGCCAGCACCGCCGACTGGGTGAAGGTGAAGACGAAGATCCCCGTGCACAGGAAGGGGATGTAGTCGGGCACTCCGCGGCCGGATCCGAGCAGCGCGCCGAAGATCAGGAAGTAGACCGCGGCGTTCAGCAGCGGCGTCCCGACCTGCCACAGCTGGCCGAGCCTGGCCTGGGTGTACGGGGCGGCGGTGCGCGCCCTGGCGAACTCGTCGATGAAGTGCCGGCGGCCCCACAGCCGCCTGGTGTACTCCACCAGGGTGGGCCGGGCGCCGCTGACGCTGAGCCCATGGGCGGCAGCGAGGGCGGCGAGGGGGGTGGGAGCGGGCATGGGCGACCTCCGTGAGTACGACGGAACGGGTCCGTATCGTCGCGTCGACCCTAACGGCCGCACGCGCCGGAACGCAACCGTTCCGTCGCGATAGGCTCGCCCGCATGACCGCAGCCGATCCCGCTCCCCGCAGGCCCCCCGCGGGCGCCGCCGTCCTCCGGACCGACGTCACCGAGGCGATCAGGGCCGCGGTCCTCGCGGAACTCGCGGAGGTCGGCTACGCGCGGATGTCCATGGAGGGCATCGCCCGCCGGGCGGGCGTGGGCAAGGCCGCGGTCTACCGGCGCTGGCACTCGAAGCTGCCGCTGGTCCTGGACGTGGTGCCCGCGCTGGCCGCGCAGGGCCTGCCAGTGCCGGACAGCGGGTCCCTGCTCGGGGACGTACGCGCCATGCTCGACGTCAGCGCGCGGGCGCTGCGGCATCCGCTGGTCGCGCAGATCCTTCCCGACCTGCTGGCCGAGGCCGCCCGCAGCCCCGAGCTCGCCCAGGCGCTGCACAACGCCCTGCGGGAGGCGCACGGCGGGATCGTCGCCGCCGTGCTCGGGCAGGCCGCCGCCCGCGGCGAGATCCCCGCCGGTACGGATCCCGCTCTCGCCGTCGACCTGCTGGCCGGCCCCCTCTACTGGCGGCAGGCCGTCCTCGGCGGCACCTACAGCCCGGCCGGGCTGGACGCGCTGGCGTCGGCCACCGTCGCCGCGCTGGCGTCCGGCTGACGGGACGGCGGCGACGTCACCCGACCGCGGATCGCCGCGGCCTGCGGGGCGCGGCTCAGCACGAGGAGAGCGACGTCGTCGGCGCCGCGGCCGCCGGTGTGGTCGACTATCTCCGCGCGTAGCCTGGCGGCGACCTCGGGTCCGCACACCCGGGAGGCCGCCAGCGCGGCCAGCGTGTCGGGCAGCGGGAAGAACCGGCCGGCCCGGTCGCGCGCGTCCTCCACGCCGTCGGTGTAGAGGAGCAGTCCCTCCCCCGGGTCCAGCCTGCCGTGGCACACGGAGACCTCCGTACGCAGCGGGTCGAAGAGGCCCAGCGGCGGCAGCGGCTCGCCCAGCGCCAGCTGGCCGCTCCGCGGCCCCAGGAGATACGGCGGCGGGTGGCCGCAGTTGACCGCCAGCAGGTCGCCGTCCTCGGCGAGCTGCACCAGCTGGACGGTGGCGAACTCCTCCGCGGTCACGTCCTCGCCGGGCGCGCGCCCGCTCAGGTGGCGGTGCATGGCACCGTCCAGGCGGTGCACCACGCCGGACAGCTCCGCCTCGTGGTGCGCGGCCTCCCGGAAACTGCCCAGCAGCGCCGCGACCAGGCCGATCGCGGGCAGGCCGTGCCCCCGCGCGTCCCCGATCAGCGCGCGCACCCCGAACGGGGTGGCCAGCACCTCGTAGAAGTCGCCGCCGACCCTGGCGCCGTGGCTCGCCGACAGGTACTCGCCGCTCACCGCGACGCCGCCCACCTCCTGCGGCAGCGGCCGCAGCAGGACGTGCTGCGCGGCGACCGCGATCTCCCGGGTCCTGGCCAGCTCGGCGGACATGGTGCTGCGGCGGCCCGCGATGGACATGCCCGCGGCTATCACGGCCAGCACGGTGCAGGCGGCGCCGGCCGCCGGGCCCGAGATGCCGACGGAGTCGTCGGCGAGGTCGGTGCACAGCGCTGCCAGCGCGAGGGTGCCGCTGGCCAGGACGGCCCGGCGGCGCGCGCCGCTCGCGGCGCTCAGCGCCGGGGTCACCGCGAGGGCGGGCAGCACGTCGGTGCCGTGCGGCACCTGCCAGGCGAGGATGCCGGTGGCGGCGACCCAGGCCGCGCACAAGGGCACCCAGCACGTGCGGCTTCTGCGGCTCAGGCCGCGGATGGTTCGCATCAGGCTCATGCGGCCGGCTCCCCTTTGCGGCTCTTCGCGTCCCCCCGATTCTTACCGGGCGGCTCGGCGCCGCGCCCATCGCGTTCGGACGGGTCACCCGATCGAGCGAATTCCCTCCGGGGATGCGCCGAATTTCCCCCTCCCGCCGGCCGCCCGCCGGCCGCCCGCCGGCCGCCCTGTCGTGGCTGGTCGCGCCGTTCCCCGCGCCCCTGAGGGGTTGCCACTTGCTGTGGCGTTGCTGCCCTTGCCGCCGTCGTGGCTTGGCGCGCAGTTCCTCGCGCCCCTGGCGGGGCGTCTGCCGTCGCCGAAGGGTGGCGGCGGCCTCTCTGGCGCGGAGGGCAAGCCATCAGGGGCGCGGGGAACTGCGCGCTCAGCCACCGGCGACCGACAGGTACAGGACGGCAGCCACCACCCCGGGGGCGCGGGGAACTGCGCGCTCAGGCACGACTGTGGCGCAGGGGGCCGGGGAGGGGGTCGTCCCCCTCCCCGGGGGGTGGGGTCAGGCGCCGCGGAGGGTGGCGTTCGTACGGCGCGTCGCCGAGGCGATGGCCGCGTCACGCGCCCCGGACGCCTCCTCCGCGGTCAGCGTGCGGTCGGCCGCGCGGAAGCGCAGCGCGTACGCCAGGGACTTGCGGCCCTCGCCGATCTGCGGGCCGGTGAAGATGTCGAAGAGGCGGGCCGATTCGAGCAGTTCACCCGCTCCCGCGCGCAGCGCCTCCTCGACCTCGGCGGCCGGCACGTCCGCGGCGACCACCAGGGCGACGTCCTGCGTGGCGACGGGGAAGGTCGAGACCCGCGGCCCGCCGGCGCGTTCGCCGCCGGCCCGTTCGACCAGGTCCAGGTCGATCTCCATGGCGCTGGTCCGCTCGGGCACCCCGAAGGCCTTGGTGACCCTCGGGTGCAGTTCCCCGGCGTGGCCGACGACCTGCTCGCCGGCCAGCAGGACGGCGCACCGCCCGGGGTGGAAGGGCGCGTAACGCCCGGCCCGTACGGTCAGGGTGACGCCCGCCTCGCGGGCGACGGTCCGCGCGGCCTCGATCGCGTCGGCCCAGGTCGCGGGGTGGCCGGCGCCCCACCAGCCGGGGAGTTCGCGCGCTCCGGCCAGCACCGTGCCGACCCGCAGGGGCTGTTCGGGCAGCGCGGCCTGCAGCGCGCTGATCTCCTCGTCGGTGGGCCGCCGGTCGACCGGCAGCCGCGGCGGCACTGTCTGCTCGCCGGTGGGCAGGAAGACCAGGCCCGTCTCGAAGAGGGCCAGGTCGTGCGCGCCCCGCCCCGCGTTGCGGCGCAGCGTGCCGAGCAGCCCGGGCAGCAGCGTGGTGCGCAGCGCCGGCTCGGTGTCGTCCAGCGGGTTGGCGAGCCGTACCGTACGGCGCCGCTCGTCGTCCTCGTCCAGGCCGAGCTGGTCGAAGGACTCCGCGCCGAGGAAGGGGTAGCTGGGCGCCTCGACGTAGCCGGCGCCGGCCAGTGCGCGGCCGACGCGGCGGTGCAGCCGCTGCGACTCGGTCAGGCCGCGCCCTGCGGGCGGCTGCGGCAGGGTCGACGGCAGGTTCTCGTAGCCTTCGAGCCTGATGACCTCTTCGGCCAGGTCGTTGGGGTAGCTGAGGTCGGGGCGCCAGGACGGCACGGTGACGGCCAGCTCGTCGCCGCCCAGCACGTCGCAGCCGATCTCCTGGAGGCGGCGTACGACGGTCTCCCGGCCGTATTCGGTGCCGGCCACCCGGTCGGGGTGGTCGGCGCGCATCGCGATGACGCGCGGCTCGGACGGCGCGACGATCTCGGTGACGCCGGGCTCCGCGGTGCCGCCGGCCAGGCCGACCAGCAGGTCGACGGTGCGCTGGGCGGCGGCGGAGGTGGTGAGCGGGTCGGTGCCGCGTTCGAAGCGGCGGGACGCCTCGGAGCCGAGCTTGTGCCGCCGGGAGGTGCGCGCGATCGGGATCGGCGCGAAGTGCGCGGCCTCGATGACGACGTCGGTCGAACCGCCGTCGGCGATCTCGGTGTGCGCGCCGCCCATCACGCCGGCCAGCCCGATGGGGCCGGACTCGTCGGTGATGACCAGGTCCTCGGGGTCGAGGACGCGTTCTGCGCCGTCCAGGGTGGTCAGCTTCTCGCCGGGCTGTGCGCGGCGTACGCCGATCGGTCCGTCGAGCCGCGACCGGTCGTAGGCGTGCAGCGGCTGGCCCAGCTCGAACATCACGTAGTTGGTGACGTCGACGGTGAGCGAGATGGGCCGCATGCCGACCTTCTGCAGCCGCCGCTGGAGCCAGATCGGCGAGTGGGCCTCGGGGTCGAGACCGGTGACCGTGCGGGCGGTGAAGCGGTCGCAGCCGGCCGGGTCGGCGATCCGTACCGGGTAGCCCTCGCCGTTGTGCGCGGGCACGTCGAGCAGCGCGGGGTCGCGCAGCGGCACCCCGTAGGCGATGGCGGCCTCGCGGGCCACCCCGCGCAGCGACAGGGCGTAGCCGCGGTCGGGGGTGACCGCGATGTCCAGCACCTCGTCGACCAGTTCGAGCAGCTCGACCGCGTCGGTGCCGGGCTCGGAGCCGGGCGGCAGCACGATGATGCCGTCGTGGTCGTCGCCCATGCCCAGCTCGCGGGCGGAGCAGATCATGCCGTGCGAGGTGTGGCCGTAGGTCTTGCGGGCCGAGATCTGGAAGTCGCCAGGCAGCACGCCGCCGGGCAGGATCACCACGACGTCGTCGCCGACGGCGAAGTTGCGGGCGCCGCAGACGATCTCCTGCGGCTCGCCGCTGCCGTTGGCGTCGGCGACGTCGACGGTGCAGAAGCGGATCGGCTTCTTGAAGCCCTCCAGCTCCTCGACGGTCAGCACCCGGCCGACGACCAGCGGGCCCTTGAGGCCGGCGCCGAGCTGCTCGACGGTCTCGACCTCCAGGCCGGCGGAAATGAGCTTGGCCTGGACGTCGCGGCCGGTGACTCCGGCGGGCAGGTCGACGTACTCCCGCAGCCAAGAAAGCGGGACCCGCATCAGATCTCCATCCCGAACGGGAGGGTGAAGCGCACGTCACCCTCGACGATGTCTCGCATGTCCTCGACGTTGTGGCGGAACATCAGCATCCGCTCGATGCCGAAGCCGAACGCGAAGCCGCTGTACTTCTCCGGGTCGACACCGCAGGCGGTGAGCACCCGGGGGTTGACGACACCGCAGCCGCCCAGCTCGATCCAGCCCTCGGAGGAGCAGGTACGGCAGGGGCGGTCGGGGTTCCCCACCGAGGCGCCGCGGCAGACGTAGCAGAGCATGTCCATCTCGGCGGAAGGCTCGGTGAAGGGGAAGTGGTTGGGCCGCAGCCGGGTGGTCATGCCCTCGCCGAACAGCGAGACCACCATGTGGTCAAGCGTGCCCTTGAGGTCGGCCATGGTCAGGCCCTCGTCCACCGCGAGCAGTTCGACCTGTGCGAAGACCGGGGTGTGGGTGGCGTCCAGCTCGTCGGAGCGGTAGACGCGGCCCGGCGCGATCACGTACACGGGCAGCTCGCGCTCCAGCAGGGCGCGGACCTGCACCGGCGAGGTGTGGGTGCGCAGCACGACGCCGGATTCGCTGCTGCCGCCGGGGCCCTCGACGAAGAAGGTGTCCTGGGTCTCGCGGGCCGGGTGGTCGGGGGGGAAGTTCAGCGCGTCGAAGTTGAACCACTCGGCCTCGACCTCGGGGCCCTCGGCGACCTCGTAGCCCATGGCCACGAAGATGTCCTCGATGCGCTCCGACAGCGTGGTGAGCGGGTGCCGGGCGCCGGCCGGGCGGCGGTCGTAGGGCAGCGTGACGTCGACGGCCTCCTCGACCAGCACCCGCGCGTCGCGGTCCGCCTCCAGTTCCGCCTGCCGGGCGGCCAGCGCCTGGTTGACCGCGCCGCGGGCCTGGCCCACCCGCTTGCCCGCCTCGGCCTTGGCCTGCGGGGGCAGGGCGCCGATCTCGCGGTTGGCCAGCGCCAGCGGCGAGCCGCCGCCGGTGTGCGCGGTCTTCACGTGCGCGAGCGCTTCGAGGTCGCCGGCGGCCGCGATGGCGGCGAGTGCGTCGGTGCGCATCCGCTCGATCGCGTCGGGCTTGAGCGCCTCGACCTCGACAGGGTCGTACGACTTATTCGGTGCCGACATCTCTTCCCGTTCCGAAATGGATGATGTGGGGGCGCCTCGCGCGCCGACCTTCCGGTGGAGGCTCTGCCCGACCGGACACATGCCAGGGCACGAGTCTACTGGGGCCGCGAGGACCGGCGGTTTACGGTGAGCCCGACCGGGGCCTGCGCGGTGCGGCCGTCTCAGGCCATGAACGCGGGCGCCCCGACGGGCAGGATAAATCGGAATTCGGCGCCGCCGCCCGCGGCCCTGCCGACCGCGATGGTGCCGCCGTGCGCCTCGACGATGCCCTTGACGATGTAGAGGCCAAGGCCCGTGCCACCGCGCTTGCTGCCCCGCCAGAAGCGGGTGAACACGCGGCTCATGGACTCCTCCGGGATGCCTGGCCCCTCGTCGCTCACGGTGACCGCCGTGCCGGTGGACCGCCGGTCGCCGGCTGCGTACGAGGGTCCCACCTCGATGATGACAGTGCCCTCGCCGTGCCGCACCGCGTTTTCCAGCAGGTTGCCGAGCACCTGGTCGATCTTGTCAGGGTCGGCCCACAGCGCGGGCAGCGGCTGCCCGACCCGCACGCTGAACCGGTCGGGCCGCTGGCCGGCCGCGACGTGCGCGTCGACATGCCGCTGCACGGCGGCGGCCAGGTCCACGGGCTGGCGGCGTACTTCGAGCCGGCCGGAGTCGATGCGGGAGATGTCCAGCAGTTCGGCGATCAGCCGGGTGACGCGGTTGGCGTCGGCGTCGACGGTCTCCAGCATCAGCTTCTTCTGGTCGTCGGTGAAGCGCTCCCACTTCGCCAGCAGCGTCGCGGTGAAGCCCTTGACCGACGTCAGCGGCGAGCGCAGTTCGTGGGCGACGGTGGCGATCAGCTCGGCGTGGCTGCGCTCGGTGCGCCGCCGGGCGTCGGTGCCGCGCAGGGTGACCACCAGCCGGCGCACCGGCCCGGTCGGCCGCTCGCGGACGTAGCGCGCGGCGACCAGCACCTCGCGACCGCCGGGCAGCAGCAGATTGCGCTCGGGCTGGCCCGCCCGGATCGCCAGGCCGCCGTAGGGGTCGGTCAGCGCCCACCAGCGGCGGCCTTCGAGGTCCTCAAGCGGCAGCGCCTGCTCCACGGGCAGCCCCAGTACGTCCTGCGGCCGCAGCGCGGTGATGCGGGCCGCGGCGGCGTTGAAGCAGACCACCCGTCCGGTGTGGTCGGCGACCAGCAGCCCGTCGGGCAGGTCGTCGGGGTGCAGGCCGCACCATTCCGCGGTGGTGGCGTACGGTTCTGCCGCCTGGTCCTGCCCGGTCCCCGGTGGCTCCCGGCGATCCGCGGGCAGGACGGCCGGCGCGCTGTGCGCGCCGTTCCTTCGCGCCGTGACACCCATGCGCGCCACCCCCTCTCAGGGTCCCCCAGGGCCGCCACCCTACTAGCTGGAGGTCACGCTGCGGCACCCTGCGGGCGCACGCTGCTCACGAGCGGAGGCGTAGAGGCACACAGCGGCGGCCGTAGCGAGGTTGAGACTTTCCGCGCGCCCGTGAATGGGGACGCGCACCACCTCGTCGGCGAGCGCCCTGGTCTCCTCGGGCAGGCCCCACGCCTCGTTGCCGAAGAGCCAGGCGGTGGGGGCCCGCAGCGTGCCCGCGTCCAGCTCCGCGTCCAGGTCACGCTGCCCGGCGCCGTCGGCGGCCAGTACGCGTACGCCCGCGGCCCGCAGCCCGGCCACCGCGTCCTGGACCGGCACCCCGACCGCGACCGGCAGGTGGAACAGGCTGCCGGCCGAGGCGCGCACCGCCTTGGGGTTGTAGAGGTCGACCGAGGCGTCGGTGAGCACCACCGCGTCGGCGCCGGCCGCGTCCGCGCAACGCAGGACGGTGCCGGCGTTGCCGGGGTCGCGGACGTGGGCCAGCACGGCGACCAGCCGGGGCCGGGCGCGCAGGACCTCGGCGAAGGGGGTGTCCAGGAAGCGGCACAGGCCCACGACACCCTGCGGGGTGACGGTGTCGGAGATCTCCGCCATGACCTCGGGCGTCGCGGTCAGCACCGGCGCCCCCGCCTGCCGGGCCGCCGCGAGCAGGTCGGCGTGCCGCTCGGCGGCCTCGGGCGTGGCGTACAGCTCGACCAGGGTGCGCCCGGCGGGTCCTCCCGGGTGCGCGACGGCCTCCCGTACGGCCTGCGGGCCCTCGGCGAGGAAGCGCCGCTCCTTGCCGCGGAAGCTGCGCCGGGCCAGCCGGTGGGCTGCGGTGACCCGCGCGGAACGCAGCGAGGTCAGCTCGGGGGTAGTGCCCATCAGGGTGCCTGCTCCTGGGTCTTTCCGACGCCGCGTCCGGCGGAAAGACGGAGCGGCTGCGGGGTGGCGGACAGCGAAGGACCCGCGGGCGTCACGACCACCCGCGGGTCCGGAGAACCGCACTGCGCTCGACGCGCAGCCTCACGCCGCCTTCGGGGCGTTCACATCTGCGGGCAGCGCCTTCTGCGCGACCTCGACCAGCGCCGCGAAGGCGTTGGCGTCGTTGACGGCCAGCTCGGCGAGGATCTTGCGGTCCACCTCGACGTTGGCGGCCTTCAGGCCCTGGATGAAGCGGTTGTAGGTGATGCCGTTCGCGCGGGCAGCGGCGTTGATGCGCTGGATCCACAGCTGACGGAAGTCGCCCTTGCGCTTCTTGCGGTCGTTGTAGTTGTAGACCAGGGAGTGGGTGACCTGCTCCTTGGCCTTGCGGTACAGGCGCGAACGCTGCCCGCGGTAACCGCTGGCCTGCTCCAGGATCGCCCGGCGCTTCTTCTGGGCGTTGACTGCCCGCTTGACGCGTGCCACTTGATAACTCCTTCTAGGGGACCGCGGTCGTACTCACGCGGCCCGAAAGCGAATGGACTCCCGGCCAGGGACGGTGCGCCCCGGCGGGGGCACGGCCGTCACTTGCCGAGCAGCTTCTTGATCTTCTTGGCGTCGGACTTGGCCACCTCGACCGTGCCGGTCAGGGCGCGCGTCTTGCTGGACGGCTTGTGCTCGAGCAGGTGGCGCTTGCCGGCACGCTCGCGGAGCACCTTGCCGGAGCCGGTGATCTTGAAGCGCTTGCTCGCACCGCTGTGCGTCTTGTTCTTCGGCATGGCGCCGTCGTCTCCTCGTCGCTGGCCTCCCGTCCGCCCGAGGGCGCACGGAGAGCGTCAGTCCTGCATTACCGACCCGGAGCCGGGGGCTCCGGGATGTTCTTCGTCTCAGCCGGCGTCGGCCGGGGCCTCGACCTGCGCGTCCGCGTCCACGTCCGCATCCGTGTCCGTGTCCGTCGCGTCACCCGCGGCGTCGCCCTGACGGCTCGCCTTGCGGGCGGCCTGCGCCTCGCGGGCCTCGGCCATGGCCTCGGTCTTCTTCTTGTGCGGACCGAGAACCATGATCATGTTCCGGCCGTCCTGCTTCGGGTTCGACTCGATGAAGCCGAGGTCCTGGACGTCCTCCGCGAGCCGCTGCAGCAGCCGGTAGCCGAGCTCCGGCCGGGACTGCTCGCGACCACGGAACATGATCGTGATCTTGACCTTGTCGCCCTGCTTGAGGAACCGGACGACGTGACCCTTTTTGGTGTCGTAGTCGTGCGGGTCGATCTTCGGCCGGAGCTTCATCTCCTTGATGACCGTGTGCGCCTGGTTCTTGCGCGCCTCACGGGCCTTCATGGCCGACTCGTACTTGAACTTCCCGTAATCCATGAGCTTGCACACGGGCGGACGTGCGTTCGCCGCTACCTCGACCAGGTCGAGGTCGTACTCCTGCGCAAGCTCCAGGGCCTTGGCAAGCGGCACGATGCCGACCTGCTCGCCACTGGGACCGACAAGTCGCACCTCGGGAACGCGAATCCGGTCGTTGATGCGGGGCTCGGCGCTGATGGGGCCTCCTCGGTTGCACCACGCGGCTGACTGGCCGACAGCCGCGCTTGAGTCTGTCTTCGTCCGACCGACCCGTACCCAAGGCGCAGAAAACGCCCCGTACGGGACACAGGCGGGGCTCCTCACAACCGGGAGCACCGCCGCGTTATTCCGCGGGGCGCATCGGACGATGCCCATCGGACTGCTGCCGATGCTCACCGTCTGACCGGAACCCGTCGGCCTTCCGGCCGACCAGGTGGGAGATCGGAGCCTCCACTTGATGGTCGGACACACTGATGTCCGACCGGTCGTTCCCCCAGCATACCAGCGCGGGGCCGAGGGCCGTAATCGGCCGGACGGGGCATATCGTGTCGGCATGAGCGACGCACCAGCCCCCGGCTTCGACGATATGACCCGCGACATCGCGGACGTGCCCGCCGTCGAGGTGATCACCACGGTGGCCGTCCACCTGATGAGCGCGGCGGCGGTGAACCTCGGCCTGGCCGAGGAGGGCACCCAGCACAAGGACCTCGACGAGGCCCGCAAGCTCATCCAGGCGCTGGCCGGCCTGGTCACCGCGAGCGCCGGCGAGATCAGCACCTTCCACGCGGCGCCGCTGCGGGACGGGCTGAAGTCGCTGCAGCTGGCCTTCCGTGAGGCGTCGGTCGTGCAGGACGAGCCCGGCAAGGGGCCGGGCGAGAAGCTCACCGGCCCGGTCTTCGGCTGACCGCCGGGGCTCCGGCCCCCGCGCACCGCACCGCAGGTCGGCCCCGCTCGCCCGCGCCATGCCCCCTGGTCAGCCCTGCTCGCCGACCGCCCGGGCCGCCGTCTCCGCTTCGGCCGCCGCCGCCCTGGCCGCCTGGACCGCGGCGATCGCCGGGTGGGTGACCTCGTGGATCAGGGCCGCGAGCACCGCCCCGACCAGCGGCGCGACCAGGAACAGCCACACCTGTGTCAGCGCCGGAGCGCCGGCGAAGAGTGCCGGCGCGAAGCTCCTGGCCGGATTGACGCCCGTGCCGGTCAGCGGGATGCCGATCAGGTTGGCCGCGGCCAGCGCCATGCCGATGGGCAGCCCGGCGAAGCCGATCACCGCGATCCGCTGGGTGACCGCCAGGAACACGTAGACCAGCAGGAACGTCAGGATGATCTCGGCCACGAAGGCGCCGAAGATGTTGATGCCGACCGCCGAACGGTAGCCGTAGCCGTTGGTGCCGAAGGCGGCGTGGGTGCGCAGGTCGGGCACCTGCTCGGCGACCAGCAGCAGCAGGGCGGCGCCCACGATGGCGCCGAGGAACTGCGCGATCCAGTACTCGACCGCGGTGCGCAGGGTGATCCGGCGGGCGACCAGCATGCCCAGGGTGACCGCCGGGTTGACGTGGCTGCCCGAGATCGGGCCGATGGCGTAGGCGATGGCCAGCAGGACCAGGCCGAAGGCGAGCGAGATGCCCAGCGTGCCGATGAACTGGCCGGAGAGGACGGCCGCGCCCACCGCGAAGAAGACCAGCACAAGGGTGCCGAGGAATTCGCAGGCGAACGCCCGCTCGTCCTGGGGCGTCCGATTCTCGGTGATCTTCTCGGTGATCGTTCGCATGTCCATCCGGACCTCCACGGCGATGATCTCGGGTCTGCTCTCGCATTCTCGGCCTACCGGGTGAGACGCACATCTCGGGTGGAGGCCGTTTCGGTGCGGGAACAGCGTGCCGTGCAGGTCCGGGCGGTCCGGCGGCCGGTCAGCGGGTGAAGAGCGGTTCGCCCGGCAGCGTGGCGTCCGGCGGCAGCAGCGCCAGGTCGATGCCCTGCCGCAGGCCGGCCCGCAAGGTGTCGTCGGCGGCGAGGGCGGCGGCGAGCGCCTGCCCGGTGCGTGCCACGTCTGCGCCGGGCGCGAGGACCACCCCGAGGGTGCCGTCGCTGCCGGTACCGGGTGTCAGGTGGGCCCGCGCCACGCCGGGCTCCGCGGCCACCGCGGCCCGCAGCGCCGCCCGCACCGCGGGGTCCTCCAGCGGTGCGCCGCAGCCCGGGCCGAGGGCGGCGGTCCGCAGGGCGGACCCGGTCAGCTCGTACGCGACCGGCCCGGCGAGGTCGATCAGCAGGGTGTCAGCCTGCTCGTGCGCGAGCGCCTGCAACGCCTGGTGCAGCGGTACGGCGACCGGCCGGGCGTCGGAGCGCCAGCGGGCCAGCGCCGCGGTGGAGGTGAAGGCGGGCAGCGCCCGCCGGCCGTCCGGTGCCTGGATCGTCGGCACCGCCATGTCGCTGCTCTTCTCCCGGCGCAGCCCGTCCGCACCGGTCTCCGCCTCGCCCAGCACGGCGATCACCGGGACCAGCAGCCTGGCGGTGTGCAGCGCCTCGACCACCGCTGCCTCCGCCCCGCGGTCGGCGGCCCATGCGGCGAGGGCCGCGGCCAGGGCGGGGTCGGCGGAACCGTCGTCGTCGGCGTAACCGGGGTCGGGGATGTTCTTCAGCGCCACTGAGGCACCCTATCCGGCTGCGGCACGGCGGCCTCCGCCGCGGGCGCGGGCCGCCGCGGCCGGAACCAGAGCAGCGCGGCCAGCGCGACCAGTACCGCCCCGGCCGCGCCGAACGCGGCGGCGACACCGTTGCCGAGGACGCTCGACCCGGGGGCCGGCACCGCGGCGGGATCCGGCCCTGAGCCGAAGTAGCGGTGCGGATAGCTCACCGCGGCGGGCTTCAGCGGGCCCGGTGTGAGCTTGGCGGCCGCGGCGAGCGCGGCGGCCGGGTCGATCTCGCCGGTGCCCAGCTCGTCGCTCCTGCCGCCCTTCGGCTTGTGCCGGGTGGTCTCCTGGAGCACCTGCTTGATCTGCAGCGGGCTCAGCTTGGGGTAGGCCGACCTGAGCAGCGCGACCGTGCCGGAGACGTAGGCGGAGGCGGCACTGGTGCCCACGCCGTCGTAGTACTTGCGGTTCGGGTCGGCGATCACCACGTCCTCACCCGGCGCGGCGACCGAGGCGTACCAGCGGTGGGTGGAGAAGGCCGGGTGGCCGCCGCTCTCGTCGACCGCGGCCACCGCGATCACCCCCACGTAGGCCGCGGGGTAGGAGGAGCGGTCCGCCTTGTCGCCGCTGTTGCCCGCGGAGGCGACCACCACGATGCCCTTGTCCAGGGCGTACTGGATGGCGTCGGCCTCGGCGGCGACGGGTGCGGCGGTCGCGCTGTCGTCGCCGAGCGAGAGGTTGATGACGTCTGCGCCGTGGTCGGCGGCCCACCGGATGCCCTCGGGCAGGGCGCTGCCGCGGCTCTTCCTCGCCTTGTCGCGCTGCGGGTCCTTCTCCTCCAGGATCACCCGTACGGGCAGGATCCTGGCCTCGGGTGCGATGCCGAGCACCCCCCGGCTGTCGCCGGGGCCGTGACCGTGGCCGGCGATGATCGCGGCCATGCCGGTGCCGTGGTTGGCCCATGCGCTGTCGCCGCGGGCGGCGCCGAAACCGACCAGGTCCTTGCCGGTGAGGACCTGGCCCGTCAGGTCGGGGTGGGTGGCGTCCACCCCGGTGTCGAGCACCGCGACGGTGACGCCCGCGCCCTTGCTGGTCTGCCAGGCCTTCTGCGCGTGCAGGGCGGCCAGCGCCCACTCGCGATCCCTGATGGTGTCCGCGGCGGCGGGCCCGCCGCCGACCGCGAGGAGGGCGGCGGCGGCCGTGACGACGGCCGCCAGCCGGACCGGCGGGGTGGTGCGGCGGGTCATCGGTGCGTCTCCGTCCCGGAGCCGGGGGTCTTCTTCCTACCGGGGGTCTTCTTCGCGCCGGGGGTGGACGGTGTCCCGGCGGTGGGGGCCGGGCGCAGCTCGGCGGTCACGGTCGCGGTCAGCCGGTCGTCGACGGCCCTGGCCAGGCCGCCGGCGTCGTTGCCCAGGCCCGCCTGGGCGACGGCGGTGGTGGCGCCCGCGGCCGTGGCGAGGGACGCCGGCTGCGGGCTGGACACCGCCCGGCCGTCGGCGAAGCCGCTCACGGCGTAGACCACGAAGGGCCGGTCGGCGGAGACCTGGACGTCCCAGCTGCCGCGCTGCGCGGTGCCGAAGCGGGCGGCGGGCGTGCCGGGGAAGGCCACCGGACGCGGTATCAGGTCGACGCGGTCGCCGAGGTGTTCCGCGGTCCAGCGCCGGCTGAGCGCCTGCATGACGGCGGCGTCGGCCGACGTGACGAGCAGGCCCACCGTGGTGACGGTGGTCGAGGTGCGGTCGACGTAGGTCGCCCGCAGCAGGCGCAGGCAGCCGGCGGACGACAGCACCTGGTCGAGCAGCGGGTCGAACGCGCCCGTGCAGCCGCTCGGCGCTGCGACCCCGATCCGGGTCCACGTCCGGTCCGCACCGCCCGGTCCTGCGCCCTTGCCGGTCACGGCCGGCGGGAAGAGCGTGTCGACCGGTGCGCTGTGCCACACCTGCCGCGCCTTCCCGAACTCCGCGGCGCTGCCCGGCGCCGCCTGCGGGACGGCGTGCGGGCCGTGGTCGATCGCGGCGCCGGCGATGGCGCCGCCGATCAGCCCGAGCCCGAGCACGACGCACACCGCCACGGCGCCCCTGGTGGCGCGCGTCCGCCGCGGCGCGCCCTGCGGGGGCGCGGCGGACGGCGGCGCCAGCGGCGCCGTCCGCGCAGGCTGCGCCGGCGGTACTGGCCCGGGCGGCACCCGGGGCGGTGGAGGCGCGGCAGCGGGCGGCGGGGTGACCGTCACCGGCAGCGGCGGGTGCGCCGGCGGCGGCGGGACGGGGGGCGCGTCCGGCGCCGCCGCCCGGGCCCCGGCACGCGGCCGGGGCGGGGCGATGGGCGGCGGCTCGGGCGGGGCGACGTGCGAGGCCGACGACGCGGCGGTACGTGGCGGCGGGGTCCGCGGCGGAGGCGGCGGCGACGCCGGCCGCGGGGGCACCGCGAGGGGATCCCGCGCCATGGCCGGGCCCGAAGTCGGGGGCGGCGCACCGGCGTCGGGCGCGGCGGCAGGCGGCGGCACCGAGGGCGGCGGCGGGACGGCAGGCGCCCCGGGCGGCAGGTCGCCCCGCGGGTCCGGGTCGGGGTCCGTGTCGGCCGGGTCCGACAGGCGGGTCGCCGGGTTGGGCGGCGGCGGGACGGGCCGGTGCCGCGGCGGCGGCGGGGTCGTACGGTCCGCGTCCCGGCCCTGGTCCTGCCGGGGCGTACGCGGGGGGAGGGTGGGGAAGGGAGACGCCGGGGGTTCTCCGTTGTCCACTCCGGTGCTCACCCGGGGCCCCCTCGTATGACCTGTGCTTGCGGCTTCCGCGTCACTCTACGGGGTGGCTGGGGCCTATGGTTCCCGCGGGCGGGGCGCCGCGGGCCTACCGCTCGGTAGGCCAGGTCTGGCAAGCTGCGGCCATGTCAGAGCGCGCAGCCGACCGCACCCGGTACGACCGGGCCACCGCCCATCTCGACGCCCCTCTCGCCGTCGTGGACCTCGACGCCTTCGACACCAACGCCGCCGACCTGGCCCGACGGGCCGGGGGCAAGCCGATCCGGATCGCGACCAAGTCGGTGCGGTGCCGCGCCCTGCTGGAACGCGCCCTGGAGCACGACGGTTTCGCCGGCCTGATGTCGTACACGCTCGCCGAGTCGCTGTGGCTGGCGAGGGCCGGCTTCACCGACGTGCTGCTCGCCTACCCCTCGGCGGACCGCGCCGGTTACGGCGAACTGGCGGCCGACCCCAAACTCGCCGCCGCGGTCACGGTGATGGTCGACGACGTGGCGCAGCTCGACCTGATCGACGCGGCCCGCGGGGCGGGCACCGAGACGGTCAGGGTCTGCCTCGAACTCGACACCTGCCTGCGCAAACTGGCCGGCCGGCTGCGTATCGGGGCGCTGCGCTCCTCGCTGCACGACCCGGAGGCGCTGGCGGCGCTGGCCCGCACGATCACCGCCCGGCCGGGTTTCCGGCTGGTCGGCATCATGGCCTACGAGGGTCATGTGGCCGGCGTCGGCGACGCGGTGTCGGGACGCCCGGTGCGCTCGCTGGCCATACGGCTGATGCAGTCCGCGGCCCGCAAGGAGCTCGCGGTGCGCCGCGCCGAGGCGGTACGGGCGGTGCGGGCGGTCGAGCCGGGTCTGGAGTTCGTCAACGGCGGCGGCACCGGGAGCGTGCAGCACACCGCCGCGGAGTCCGCGGTCACCGAGATCGCGGCGGGTTCCGGTCTGTACCTGCCGCGGCTGTTCGACAACTACTCCTCCTTCCGCGGCCGTCCGGCCGCGCTCTTCGCGCAGCCGGTGGTACGGCGGCCAGGCGTCGGCGTGGTGACGGTGCTCGGCGGCGGCTACCCGGCGTCCGGTGCGCCGGGCCGCGACCGGCTGCCTGAGCCGTATCTGCCCGAGGGGCTGCGCTACGACCCGCAGGAGGGCGCGGGCGAGGTGCAGACCCCGCTGCTGGGGTCGGCGGCCGACGACCTGCTGATCGGCGACAAGGTGTGGTTCCGGCACGCGAAGGCCGGGGAGATGTGCGAGCGGTTCGCCGAACTGCACCTGATCGACGGCGACACGGTGACAGCGGTGGTGCCGACCTACCGCGGCGAGGGCAAGACCTTCCTGTGAGCGTGGCGCGCGCCGGACTCCGGCGCGCGGCCACGCGGGGCCCCGCCCGCCGCCGCGGTCGGGCGCGACCGCTGGCGACGGGCAGGCAGGGTGGCGGCCGGCGTGACGGCGGCACTCAGACGCCGGTGCCGGTGCCCCCGGTGCTGCCGCTGCCCTTGCTGGTGTCGGACTTGATGCCCTGGGTGATCTGGTCGATCACGTCGGCCCCCGGCGCCTTCGCGGTGATGTCGAAGCCGAAGCGGACCAGCACCAGTTGCTTGGTGGTGGGCGAGGGGAAGACCAGCGACTCGACGTAGCCGTTGGTGCCGGACTTCGTCACGACCTTCCAGCGCACCAGGTAGCCCTGCTGCCCGGCCACGGTCACCGCACCGGCCTTGACCTGCTCGTGCGAGGTGGTGGCGCCGTAGGTGTCCTCGTTGTAGGAGTCCGAGGCGTTCTTGGTGATGTCCTGCTTGGCGGCCTGCTCCGCCGAGGTGGCGGTGATCTCCTCGGCGATCGTCGGCTCCGCCGAGACGCCGCCGAGCGAGCAGGTGCCGCCGGCGCTGCCGGGGCAGGGATAGGGGCCGATGGACAGGTTGGCGCCGGTGGAGCCCGACGATCCCGTCCAGCCGTCGAGCACCGGAAGGCTGATCGCGTCGTAGGCGTCGATGGCCGACTTGCCGTCGCCGCGGGGCGAGTCGTCGGAGCCGCCGCTGCCGCCGTCCGACGGCCGCGGTGCCGGTCCCGGCACCCTGCCACCGGTGTGCGTGGGCGTGGGCGCGGACTTCGCGTCGCTCTTGCCGTCGTCCTTGCCCAGGACCAGGACACCGGCGACGATCGCCGCTATCAGGACCAGGGAGGCGACCAGCGCGATCACCATCGTCCCGGTGCGCTTGCCGCCGGGGGCGCCCTTGCCGTCGCCCGGGTATCCGGGATACCCCGGGTAGCCGGGATCGCCCGGGTAACCCGGGTACACCTGCGGCGCTGCCTGCTGGACCGGGGCGGTCCTGGTGTACTCCGTCCACGCGGATCCGTCCCACCAGCGTTCCATCGCCGGGCCGTTGCCTGTGTGCCCGGGTTCTGGATACCAGCCGGGCGGGGTCGTCGTCGTCACGGCGGTCACCCTATGGCCCCCGCATGAGAATCCCGTAAGCGGGCGACGCCCCGTCCCGCGCCCGCCCGCCGCGGCCGCGGGGTCGCTCAGCCCGCGGCCGCCGCGGCGAGCGCGCCGCCCAGGACCGCGGGAGCGGTGCCGAGGGAGGGGCCGTACCAGGTCAGATGGCGCCCGCTCAGCAGGGCGGCGGGGAGGCCGGGGAAGGCCTCGGGGCCGTCGTCGGCGGTGAAGCGGTAGGGCTCGTCGGGGAGCACGACCAGATCCGGGCGCGCGGCCAGCAGATCGGGCAGTGCGATACGGGGGTAGCGCTCGGCGTGCCCGGCGTACGCGTTGGCCACGCCGAGCCGGCCGAGCAGATCGCCCGCGAAGGTGTCGCGGCCCAGCACCATCCACGGGCGCCGCCAGATCGGTACGACCGCACGCAGCGCCGGCGCCGGCGCCGCCAGGTCCCGCCAGGCAGCCTCGGCCGCGTCGAGCCAGCCGGGGCGTTCGAGGCCGCAGCCCTCGGTGAGCATCCGGTCCAGCTCGGTGAACGCCTGCGGCAGCGAGCGCACTTCGGTGACCAGTACGGCCAGGCCGGCCGCACGCAGCGCGTCCAGGTCGGCCGGGCGGTTCTCCTCCTCGTTGGCCACCACGAGGTCGGGCTCCAGCGCGGCGACCGCCGCCACGTCCGGGTTCTTGGTGCCGCCGATCCTGACGACGTCCAGGTCCGCCGGGTGGGTGCACCAGTCGGTCGCGCCGACCAGCAGGCCCGGCGCGGTCACGGCGACCGCCTCGGTGAGCGAGGGCACGAGCGAGACGACACGGCGTACGGCGCAGCCGCGCCCCCGGTTCAGGTGAGCCATCGGCCCACCGTACGGCCCGCTGTCGGTGGTGCGTGCGATGCTGGCGCGGTGACCGACCAGAACCCCGGCAAGCTGCTGCTGCTCGACACCGCGAGCCTGTACTTCCGTGCGTATTTCGGCGTGCCCGAATCGGTGAAGGCGCCCGACGGCACGCCGGTCAACGCGGTGCGCGGGCTGCTGGACTTCATCGCCCGGCTGGTCACCGACCACTCCCCCGCCGGCCTCGTCGCCTGCATGGACGCGGACTGGCGCCCGCAGTGGCGGGTGGACCTGATCCCGTCGTACAAAGCGCATCGCGTCGCCGAGGAGACCGAGGGCACGGAGGAGGTGCCCGACACGCTCTCCCCGCAGGTGCCGGTCATCGAGGCGGTGCTCGACGCGGTCGGCATCGCCCGGGTCGGCGTTCCCGGTTACGAGGCCGACGACGTCATCGGCACGCTGGCGACGGCGGCGGCCGGGCCGGTGGCCATCGTCACCGGCGACCGTGACCTCTTCCAGCTGGTGGACGACGCGCGCGGGGTGCGCGTGCTCTACCCGCGCAAGGGCGTCGGGGACTGCGACGTGGTCGACGAGGCGGCGATCGAGGAGCGGTACGGCGTAAGGGCCGGGCAGTACGCGGATTTCGCCGCGCTGCGGGGGGACCCGAGCGACGGCCTTCCCGGCGTGAAGGGGATCGGCGAGAAGACCGCGGCGCAGCTGGTGACGGAGTACGGCGACCTCGCCGGGGTCCGGGCCGCGGCCGTCGACCCCTTCTCCCGCCTCACGCCGGCGCGGCGGCGCAACATCATCGCCGCGGCGGGCTATCTCGACGTCGCCCCGGAGGTCGTCGCCGTCGCGAAGGACGTCCCGCTCCCGGCCTTCTCCCCGGCCCTCCCCCGCACCCCCGCGTCCCCCGACACCCTGGCCTCCCTCGCCACCCGCTGGGGCCTCGGCGGCTCCCTCTCCCGCCTGGTCGCCGCGCTGGCGTAAGGCCGGTCCCTCGCGGTGCGCCTGCTCGCGGGGGCTCCGGTGCTGTTCACCCGCTATACGCGGCATGTATAGCGGGTGTGTAGAGTGGTCAGCCGCACCCCAGGGTGCACAGCGTTCACACAGCCCGGCGCCGACCTCCGGAGGATCCGCCATGCCGAAAACACCCCGACCGGTCCGGCGGACCGCGCTGACCGCCACGCTCGCGGCAGCCGCTCTGGCCTTCTCGCTGAGCGGCTGCGCCACCTATGACGCGCAGTCCCCGAAGAGCGCCCGCGAGGCCGCGTACAAGGCGGCCGCACACACCGACGGCAAGGCCGGGGCCGGCGGGCAGGGGGCGCTGCCGGCCGGTGCGGTGGACTGCCGCAAGGCCAAGTGCATAGCCCTGACCTTCGACGCCGGGCCGAGCGAGCACACCCCCGCGCTGCTCAAGGTGCTGGCGCAGAAGAAGGTACGGGTGACCTTCTTCCTGCTCGGCCACAACCATGTCGACAAATACCCTGAGCTGGTGCGGCAGATGGGGCAGAACGGCAACGTGCTCGGCAACCACTCCTGGACCCACCCCCGGCTGACCGACCTCAAGCCGGCGCAGATACGCGCCGAGCTCGACCACCTGGACAGCGAGGTGAAGCGGCTGACCGGCACGACGCCCACCCTGATGCGGCCGCCGCAGGGGCGCACCGACAAGAAGGTGTCCGAGGTGTGCAAGGAGCTGGGCCTCGCGCAGGTGCTGTGGAGCGACACCGCGAGCGACTACGCGACGACCGACTCGGCGCTCATACAGAAGCGGATACTCAAGGACGCCGGCCGGGACGGCATCATCCTGCTGCACGACCTGTACAAGGGCACAGTGCCGGCTGTTCCCGGCATCATCGACGCCCTGCGGGCGCAGGGCTACACCTTCGTGACGGTGCCGGAGCTGCTCGCGCCCGCGGCGCCGGAGCCGGGGAAGGTCTACCGGCCCTGACCGGCCGGGTGCCGCTCCCGCCGGGCGGCGCGGGGGCACCGCGGTTACCGTGGAATCGAGTCCTCAGACAACCTGAGAGGTGACATGGTGATGCCCCTCGGTTCGCTGCGGCCCAGCCCGCTGGTCGAGCAGGCCACGGAGCATCTGCGCGAGCAGATCCTCGGCGGGCAGTGGCCGGTGGGCGGCAAGCTGCCCGGTGAGGCCGCGCTGGCCGCGTCCCTGGGCGTCGGGCGGTCGACCGTACGCGAGGCGGTGCGGGCACTCGCCGAGGCAGGCCTGGTCAGGGCGCGGCAGGGCGCCGGGGTCTTCGTCATCGCCACCGAGCCGCACGAGGATTTCGGCAGGCGGCTGCGGAGGGCGGCTGTCGCCGAGGTCTACGAGGCGCGGGCGGTGCTCGAAGCGCAGGCGGTCCGGCTGGCCACGCGGCGGCGGACGGACGCGGACCTGGCGGCGATGGTCTCGGCCCTCGCCGCACGGCGGCTCGCCGCGGGAGCGGACGACGCGGCTTTCGTCGACGCCGAGCTTGCGTTGCACGCGGCTGTCGTGGCCGCGGCCGGCAATCCGGTGCTCACCGAACTCTTCGCCGAGTACGCCCCGGTGCTGCGGGACGCTCTGGCCGAGCTCACCGATCCTCTCGGCCTGCGTGCGGCCGACCCCGCGACGGGGGACGCCGCGCATGCGGCGCTGGTCTCGGCGATCGCCTCGGGCGCGGTGGGCGAGGCGGCGGACCTCCTGGACGCGGAGCTCTCCGCGACGCTGGCGCGGCTGGTCGCGGCTGCGGGCCCGGCCTGAGGGGCCGGCCCGCCCCGGGACTGTCCCGGGGCGGGCCGGCGGAGATGCGCTAGTCCTTCAGGAGGGTGAAGTTCGCCGTGGTCGTCGCCGCCTTGGTGATGCGGATCGTCGTCGTCGTCGGCTGGTAGCCGTCCTTCGCGACGATCAGCTGCAGCGGGTTGTTGCGCACGTCGAGCCAGAGCGCGTAGGTGCCGTCCTTGTCGGTCTTGAGGGTGTAGTGGGTCGCCCAGGTGTTGATCTGGACCGTGGCGCCGGTCAGCGGGGCACCGGCGGCGGACACCGTGCCGGTGATCTTGCCCCAGGTGGCCGGCGGCTTGACGGTGAGGGAGACGCTCACCGGTGCGAGCGGGTACGGCGTGTCCGAGCCGAGTCCGAGCGAGGCGGTGTACGTGCCGGGCTGGCTGATCTCCGGCGCCGAGGCGTCGAGCGTGACCGTGACGGTCGCGCTGGCGCCGGGCTGCACGGTGACCGTCTCGGGGCTCTCGCTCAGCCACCCGACGTCGGCGGTGTCGGTCTGGTCGTAGCCGGGCAGGACTTCCGCGGTCTTCGCGGGGACCTGGCCGGCGAGGCCGCCGACGGAGTAGAAGCCGGTGGCGCCGCCGCCGCGGTAGAGGGAGGCGGTGGCGTTGGGCAGCGCCGTCCAGGTGTTGTCGTCGGGCTGGTAGGCCCAGGTCTGGTTGGTGATGGCGGCGCCCGCGTTCACCGCGCCCCCCTTGACCAGCAGCAGCCCGTTGGCGGCGGTGTAGGCCGCGCCCCACGCGTCGGTGGGCTGGTCGGCGATCGGCGACCAGCTGTCGGCCGCCGGGTCGTAGACGTAGCCGTGCGTGATGCTGCTGGCGTCGGTGGTGCCGCCGGCGCAGTAGAGCTTGCCGCTGACGGCGCCGCAGGACTCCCAGGCCACGTCCTCGGGGTAGGCGGCGGCGCTGGACCAGGTGTTGGTGGCCGGGTCGTAGGCCGTCACGTCCGTGGTGCCGCAGGCGTCCGCGGTGCAGCCGCCGACCGAGTACAGCTTGCCGTCCAGCACCGCGCTGCCGGCGCCCGCGTAGGGCTTGGGTGAACTCGCCCCGGTGCTCCAGGTGTTGGTGGCGATGTCGTAGATCTCCAGCTTGGCGTCGGGGCTGCCGCTGGCTCCCCAGCCGCCCGCCGCGTAGATCTTGCCGTTGATGACGCCGCGGGCCGGCGCCTCGCGGGTGTCGGCGGCGGAGGCGAGCTTCGTCCAGGCGCCGCTGTCCGCGCTGTACGCGTACAGGTCGCTGGTGTCGTCGACCCCGGTGTAGCCGAACGCCGAGTAGACGGTGCCCTGGTAGCTGACGGCCGCGTTGTCGCCGACGGCGACCGGCAGGTCCGGCACCGGCTGCCAGGCGTCACCGGCGGCGGGGTCGGCCGCGGGTGCGGCCTTGGAGGTGGCGCCGGCCTTCGCGCCGTGCGCGGCGAGCGACAGCGGCGAGTAGTGGCCCTTGATGAGGTTGAGCGGGGCGCCGGCCTTCGCCACGACGACGCCGCCCGGGTTCTCGCCCAGGGTCAAAGTCGCCGGGGCGGTACCGGTGTTCTTCACCGTCAGTTTCTGGGTCGCGCTCTTGCCCCAGGCGACGGTCTTGTCGATCGCGGCCGGCGTGACCTTGAGCTGCCCGGCCTTGAGGGTGAGGTTCCGCCGGACGGTGCCGTCGGGCGGGATGTCGGCGGTCGCGGAGGCCGAGGTGTAGTGCGAGGCCGCCGCGCTCAGCGGGTGCTTTCCGGTGAGGTGCGAGAAGGTCCAGTAGAAGCCGTCGCCCAGGTTCGGGTCGTCGGGGGTGGCGCTGGTGGTGGCGTGGTCGGCGGGCTGGTCGGTGCTGGTGACGGTGGCGCCGTTGACGCCGGCCTTGGTGTTGGCGTCGGTGACGTTGCCGACCACCAGGCCGCCGGGCACCGGGTCGTAACTGCGCTTGCCGACGAAGACGTTGTCCAGCTGCCACCAGTAGGCCCAGCTGCCGGTGTAGTGGAAGCGCAGCCGCACGTCGCTCTTGCCCGCGTAGTCGGTCAGCGGGATCTCGACGTGCGCGGGGCCGGCCACCGAGGTGGTGGTGTGCTCCCACACCGTGTCCCAGGTGGTGCCGCCGTCCGCGGAGACGTCCACGTCCGCGGTGGAGTTGGAGAAGGACTTGTAGTCGGTGTCGAAGCCGAGGATCGGGGTGGCCTGGCCGCTCAGGTCGTAGGACGGCGAGAGCAGCGAGCTGTCCTGGTCCAGGTCCTGACCGATGGTGTCGCTGTCGATGATGGCGAAACCGCCGCTGCCGCCGGTCCGGTTGCCGCGGGCTCCGGCGTCGTCGAAGGACCAACCGCCGGTGGTGCCCTCGGCGTTGTCGACGCTCCAGCCGTCCGGCGGGCCGGTGGTGGAGGTGAAGGGCTCGGTGCTGCCGTCCAGGTGCACCGCGTAGCCGGGTGCGTCGCTGGACGAACCGTCCACCGGGACGGCCACGTTGAGCCGCTGGTCGGCCGCGGCGACCTGGACGGTCTTGGTCACCGTCTGGTAGCCGGGGTAGTTGGCCGCGATGTGCAGCGTGTAGGAGGCGTTCTGCGGCAGCGTCAGGGTGTACGCGCCGGTCACCGGGTCGGTGAAGACCGGACCGCCGGGGACGCCGTCCGCGGTGATGGTGGCGTAGAGCGGCCAGCCGTGGCCGGAACCGTCGTTGACCCGCCCGGAGACGGTCTTCGTCGGCACCGCGTCGAGGGCGAAGGACTCGGTGACGGTGGCGCCGTCGGCGAGGTCGACCGAGGCCACGGTGGCGGTGGCGTAGCCGTACGCGGCGGCGGTCAGGTCGTAGCTGCCGGGCGGTACGTCCAGGCTGTAGGTGCCGTCGGCGGCGGTCACGGCGCTGTGGTCGCCGGCCTTGACGGTGGCGCCGGCGATCGGGGCGCCGCCGGCGTGGTCGGTGACGGTGCCGGTGAAGACCCCGTGCGGTCCGCTGGTGAAGGCGGCGAGACCGTTGGGCGTACCCAGGCCGGTCGGGCCGTCCCAGCCGGTGCCCGCGGTGCACAGGGCGTCGGGGCTGCACGAGCCGTTGTCGCCGTCGGTCACGTCGTTGAGCGACCCGGGCTTGGCGTACGGGTAGGCGTTGGGGTACGTGCCGTCGCCGGGGGTGCCGGCCGAGGCGTAGACGCCCGCGATGAGCGGGGACGAGGCGCTGGTGCCGCCGTAGACCGCCCAGCCGTCGTTGCCGTAGGTCTGGTAGACCGCGACGCCGGTGACCGGGTCGGCGACCGCGGCCACGTCGGCCTCGGCGCGCTTGTCGCAGGCGGTGTCGGTCTGGAAGGCGGGCTTGGGCTCGTAGAGCGAGCAGCCCGAGCCGGGGCCGCCGTGGGAGTTGTTCCACACCGACTCGCTCCAGCCGCGGGAGGTGCCGGAGTCCCGGGTGAGCGCGGTGCCGCCGACCGCCGTGACGTACGGCGAGACGGCGGGGTAGCTCACGCCGTAGCCGTCGTCGCCGGTCGACGCGACGACCGCGACGCCCGGGTGGTTGTAGTACGGGTCCATGCTGGTGGCTTCGGACGGGTCCTCACCGCTGCCGGGAGTGCTGTCGTACTGCGTCCCGTAGGAGTTGGAGACGTACTTCGCACCCAGCTCGACCGCCTGGTCCACCGCGGCGCCCAGGTCGTCGAAGAACGATGAGTCGGCCTCGACCAGCAGGATGTGGGCGTTGGGGGCGGCCGCCGACACCATGTCGAGGTCGAGGGAGATCTCGCCCGCCCAGTCGGGGTCGGGGTCAGGCAGGTCACTGCCGCCGCGCTGGCTGACCTTGCTGAAGCAGCCGTTGGCGGTGCTGCACTCCGGCAGCCCGTACTGCTGGCGGTAGACCGCCAGGTCGGCTTCCGCGGTCGGGTCGTCGTAGGCGTCCACGATGGCCACGGTCTGTCCCGCGCCGCCGTCCGGCGGCAGTGCGTACGCGCTCTGCAGATCGGTGGCGCCGAAGCCGTCCGGGGTGGTCGCGTGCGGCTGGACACCCGCCCTGGCCGGAACGTCGGTCCTGCGCAGCGCGAAGCAGGAGAACTGCCCCGGCTTGGCGTCGGCGCACTGGCGTACGACGTCCGGTCGGTGGGAAGGCGCAGCGGCAGCCGGGGCGGCGGTGGGCAGTTGCAGGCCCACGACGGCGAGTGCGGCCGACGCGAGGGAGGCCACCACACCGGCGGTGCGGCGGCTGCGTCTGGGAACGGGTATGCGCAAGGGGTTCTCCCTGGGGGCAGTGGGACCGCGCCGCGGCGGCCTCACGCCGCGGTGGTCACGGTCGATCAGACCGCTGGCGTATACCTGTGCCACACAAGCACCAAGGATTCGTCAAACCCTTGTCGAATACCTGACACCGGGGGTCCCGCTGGGCGGAGTCGCCTTCCCGTCATCCGGACGGCCGGCGTGCGCTTCCGCCGGGCCGGCCGCCGGGTAACTCGCCCGGCAGGTCGTCGAGCCAGCCGTGCCTGGCGGCGTGCCACACCAGCTGGATGCGGTTGTCGACGCCGGCCTCGCGCTGCATCGCGGCGACGTGCCGCTGCACGGTGCGCACCGCCACGCCGAGCGAGCGGGCCATCGCCGCGTCGGTGCTGCCGCTCACCAGCATCGCCAGGATCCGCGACCGCAGGGCGCTGCGCGGCTGCTGGGCGTCCGGGCGGCGTACCAGCGGGACGCCGCCCGCCCACACCGCGTCGAACAGCGCGGTCAGCGTGTCGAGCAGCGGGCTCGGCAGCACCACGAGCATCACCGGGTCGGCGTCGTCCTCGGTGGCCGGCGGCAGCAGGGCGACCTCGCGGTCGGCGATACCGAGCCTGGCCGGCAGCCGGCCCGCCACCCTGGCCGACATCAGCGGGTCGGCCGGCGGCGGCCCGAAGGCCCCGGCCGCTTCGAGCCCGGCCCGCTCGAACACCACCCGCCGCCGCACGCCGCCGGGCAGCGGGTCGCGCGGCGCCACCGCGGGACCCGGCACGAACGAGGCGATCTCCTGCCGGGCCGAACCGCGGAAGTCCTCGACCCGGCGCCGGATCGCGGCCCGGCCGGCCACCACCTGCACGACCTCGTCGGCGCGGTGGCCCTGGTGGACCCGCTGGTACTCGGCGTCGAGCCGGTCGAGTAACTCCGCGCCGAGCCGCAGCTGTTCCTGCGCGCGCGACAGCAGCGGCCGGAATCCGGCGTGCGGCGGGACGGGATACCACCGCCCGTCCCGGCCGCGGCGGGCCAGCCCCCGGGCCGCCAACTCCCCGCAGGTCGCCTGCCCCCGCTCCGCCGGCACGCCCAACTGGCGCGCCAGTTCTGCGGTGCCGACACCGCGGGCGGACACCAGCAGCGAATACGCCCGGTCCGCGTCCGGGCTCAATCCCAGGGCCTCAAACGGCCGTTCGGTCATGCCAGGGCACTGTAGTGCTTGGTGCGTCGCGGTGACGGCCGGTTTCCGCACACCCGGCCGTCACGCCGTTCCCCGCGCCCCAGCGGGTCAGGCCCGCGGAGAACCGCGCGAGCGGCCACCTGCTCGCGGCGGTCCCGGGGACACCGGGGCCGCCCCGAGCGCGGGTGGGGTCAGGTCAGGGAGGCGAGTTCGCGGTCCACCGCGGCCTGGTGGGCGGCGGCGTCCTCGCGGGCGCGGGCCGGGCTCCAGCGGCCGGCCATCAGGAAGACGAAGGGCAGGAAGAGCACCTGGCCCCCGACGCAGATCCACCACCAGGTGCGCCACTGCCCGGGCCCGTCGTGCGCGGCCTTCTGCACCTTCGTGCCGTACTTCTGCAGCACCGCCAGCTGCGGCTGCGCCTTCTGCACGGTCATGAGGTCGGCGGGGCCGACCTCCTGCACCGCCCGCGCGGTGACGTCCGCCGGCGCCTTGCCCGCCGGGTACTTGCCGAGCTCAGCGAAGATGTCCGGGTGCGCACCGACGATCTTGAGCGCCGGCGCCGCCTGCGCCTGCGCTGCGGTGACCTGCGGGCCGTGGTCGACCAGCGGCGTCACCGCGGTGACCAGCACCGGGATGAAGGCCGCGGAGACGGCCACCACGATGCGTATCGTCCAGCCCCACACCGCGAGCCCGGTCGCGGTGGCGGCCGGGTTGTGCTTCTCCACCGTCTCGGTGAAGCCGGCCATCCACGGGCCGTAGGCCACCCCGCTGAAGATGCCGATACCGACGAAGAGCCAGGCGAAGGTGTAGTAGTCGGTGGTCGGATGGGTGGCCCGGGTGGCGAAGACCGCGGTCATCACGATCGAGCCGACCGCTCCGATGATCATGAACGGCTTGCGCACCTTGAGCCGGTCGGACAGCAGGCCGACCACCACCAGGGCGATGGCGTTGGCGGCCCAGTACCAGTTGGCGAGCGCGTTGGCCCGCTGCTCGCTGTAGCCGTAGGTGGTGGCGAAGTAGACGACGAAGTTGCCGACCGCGGCGAAGTAGAGCAGCAGGAAGAGCGCGATGGCCAGGCCGGAGCCCGCGATGTCCAGGCGCAGCATCTGCCGCCACTCACCGCGCCGGGCGGCCTGCGGGTCGATGCCCTTGGCGCGGGCCTCGACCAGCGCGCGGTCCCGCAGGCTCACCATGATCTGGTCGCGCAGGCCGGGCGACAGCTCGCGCAGCGCGAAGATCGCCACCACGAAGACCACCAGGCCGGCGATCCCGGAGTAGCGCACCTCGTCCTGCCAACTGGAGGTGTCCAGGGTCTGGCTGGTGACGGTGGTGACGACCAGGCTGCCGACGACCGGGCCCATCGTCCAGGCGCCCATCGCGGTGGCTCTGCCGAGCTGCGGGGAGAAGTCCCTGATCAGCGCGGGAGTGGCCACGAGAACGATGCCCTCGACGATGCTGACCAGCGCGAACAGCACCAGATACACGGCCTTGCTGCCGGCGTTCGGCAGCCCGAAGAAGACCAGCAGCGAGGCGATCAGCAGGCCGTAGACCACCATGTTGGCCCGGCCCCAGCGGTCGGCGAGCCCGGCCACCAGCGAGGCGAAGGCGCCGACGGCGTTGCCGATCACCGAGACCCACACGAAGTAGCGGTAGGTCATGTCGAAGTGGGTGATGATCGACGTGGCGACCGCGTACTGGACGTAGAGCATGTAGTAGAGCACGACCGTGGTGACCACCACGATGGCCAGATACGCCAGCCGGGGCCCGGTGGCGGGGTACGCGCCCAGGTCGCGGCGGTAGAGCCGCTGCAGCACGGTGCGCGAGTCGCCCGCGGCCTGTGGTCCGGGTCTGTTGGCGTCGAATGACGTCGGTGTGGCCGACATGCGGCTCCTCCTGGAGGTGCGGGAAAACCGGGTGGAGTGACGGAGTGTGGCCAGAGGCTAGTACCGACCAGTCGGTATGCCTAGGGGTCTGCACGAGGTCATTCACACGGCCGCCGGCGGGCCCCCCGCTGGGAGCCCGCCGGCGTGATACCGCAGTGGTGTGTGCGGAGGGTGTCAGCTCGCGACGCAGGTCAGCGTCGGCACGGTGAAGCTGCCGGACGCGGTGCCCTGGAGGCCGAAGCTGGTGGACGCCGTGGCCGCGACGGCACCGTTGTAGGACAGGTTCTTCGCCGTCACGCCGCTGCCGGACTGGCTGACGTCGGCACTCCAGGCGCTGGTCTCCTTCTGGCTGCCAGGCCAGGCCCAGGTCACGGTCCAGCCGTGGATGGCCGCACTGCCCGCGGTGACGGTCACGGTGGCGGTGAAGCCGGCGTCCCACTGGTTGTCCAGGTGCAGGGCCGCGGTGCAACCGCTGCTGCCGGTGCCCCCGGTGGTGCCGCCCGACGTCGTACCGGACGACGTACCGGTGCTCGTACCGCTGGAGGTGCCGCTACTGGTGCCGGACGACGTACCCGTCGTCGTACCGGCGGTGGTGCCGGAGGACGTACCCGTGGTCGTACCGGCGGTGGTGCCGGAGGACGTGCCGGAGGAGGTGCCCGACGACGTGCCGCCCGAGGAGCCGGTGCCGCCGAAGGTCGGGGCCTTGATGCTGCTCAGGTAGCCGTCCTTGACGGTGTCGACGCTCTGCCAGTCGTCCTTCAGGATGCCGCCGGTGTCGCCGGAGTCCGGATTCCACGACCAGAAGGTCCAGCTGAAGCTGTCACCGCCGTTGCCGGAGGTGGGCAGCAGGTAGCTGACCAGGGCCTTGAGCCACTGCTGGTCGACGGTGGACTGCAGGGTGGTGCCGAACTCGCCGACCCACACCGGGGCGATGTTCTGCTTGAACAGGTAGCCCCAGTATTTGTCCCAGATCGCCGGCATGTTCGCCGGGAAGGACGGGTCGGTGAACCAGGTCTGCTGGGCGACGCTGGTGGCGTAGTCGTGGGCCGAATAGACCAGCCGGTTGGCCACGTTGAGCCGCACCGGGTACTGCCCGGCGCCCATCAGGTTGCCGCCCCACCATCCCGAGGTGCCGTTGAAGGTCTGGATGCCCTCGACGAAGATCAGCAGGTTGGGATTGACGCCCAGGACCGCGTTCCCCGCCCGTTCGGCCGCGAGCCGCCAGTCGACCGTGGTGTCGCCGCAGCCCCAGCAGGCGGGGTCGTGCGGCTCGTTGTGCAGGTCGATGCCGACGACGGCGGGGTTGCCCTGGTAACGGGTCGCCAGCGCCTTGAGGTTGGTGATCCAGGTCGTCTCGGGGACGCTGCTGGTGTACCACAGCGCGGACTGGCCGCCGGCGTCCGGGCGGTGCCGGTCGAGGATCACCCGCAGGCCGATCGAGCCCGCGTAGCCGACGATCTTGTCCATCACCTGGAGGGAGTTGAGGCCCTGCAGGTCGGTGTTCATGTTGTAGAAGTTGATGCTGTTCGGCATCGTGCCCGGCTTGAAGATGTCGTCGCTGTACGGCAGCCGGATGGTGTTGTAGCCCAGCGTCTTCATCTGGTCGATCATGCTCTTGTAGTCGCGCGACCAGAGGCCGTGCACCACGTCGTTGCTGGTCTCGAAGCCGAACCAGTTGATGCCCGCGATACGCACCGGCTGGTTGGCGGAGTCCAGGATCTGCCGGCCGCTGGTGTGCCAGTAGCCGCTGCCCGCGGCAGCGGGGGCCGCGGCCGTGGCGGCGCTGGCGTGGGGTTGCCCGGCCAGCGACAGCAGCGCGAGCATCGCCGCCGCGACGGCGGCGGCGAGCACCACCCGCAGCCGGGTCAGGCCTCGCAGCGGACTTCGGGCGTCCGGATAGGGAACCACGGTGCGCTTCCTCTCGGTGGGGGGCGGAACGCTTCAGCTCGTGGTGTGAGGGGTTGCCAGGAGAGCTGTGGGAGCGCTCCCATTCGCAACTGTATGGAAGCGACGTCACCCGAGGGCCGTCAAGGGGTCGCGCAGCCTTCAAGTGGTGAAGCAAGCAAAACCGGTGGCGCCGACCCGTGGGTTAGGCTTACCTAAGTGCGATCGAGGCGCCACGGCGCAGGCACGTCCGCACGTCCACACGATCGCAGCCAAGCAGAGAACGGGGCTCGTCCATGGCCGACCGACCGGCACGCAGAACTCCCACACCGCGGCGCGCCACCGTGGTGCACACCGAGCGGCTGACCCCGCACATGATCCGGGTGGTGCTGCGGGTCGACCCGGACGACCGCCCCGACATCGGCGCCTACACCGACCACTACGTCAAGCTGCTCTTCGCGCCCCAGGGCGTGGTCTACCCCGAGCCCTTCGACCTCGAAGCGGTCCGCAGCGACCTCCCCCGAGAGCAGTGGCCGCGGACGCGTACGTACACAGTGCGGGCCTGGGACCCGGCGGCCGGCGAGCTGACGGTGGACTTCGTCCACCATGGCGACGAGGGCCTGGCAGGACCGTGGGCGGCGGCCGCGCGGCCCGGCGACGGCATCTACTTCCTCGGCCCGGGCGGCGGTTACGCCCCCGACCCGGCGGCCGACTGGCACCTGCTGGCCGGTGACGAGAGCGCGCTGCCCGCCGTCGCGGCGGCCGTGGAGCAGCTGCCGCCCGGCGCGGTGGCCAGGGTCCTCGTGGAGGTCGCGGACCCGGCGGACGAGCAGAAGCTGCTGGTGCGCGGCGACGTGGAGGTCACCTGGCTGCACCGGGGCGGCCGGCCGGTCGGCGAGGCGCTGGTGGCGGCGGTCACCGGGCTGGAGTTCCCGCCGGGCGACGTGCAGGTCTTCGTGCACGGCGAGGCGGGCTTCGTCAAGGAACTGCGCCGCTACGTACGGGTGGACCGCGGTGTCGCGCGCGAGCGCCTTTCGGTGTCGGGCTACTGGCGGCGCGGCGCCGACGAGGACGGCTGGCAGTCGTCCAAGCGGGAGTGGAACGCGCAGGTGGAGCACGAGCAGGAGGCGGGCGAGCAGCCGTAGCGCGTAGGCCTTGTACGTGGGCCGCGTGCCTGCGCGGCGTGCGCTCCGCGTCCACGCGTTCCGCGGCCGGTCACCGTGCGGTTCGACGGTGGCCGGCCGTGGGTCCGGAGGGCTCAGACGGACTGCTGGTAGGAGCGGAAGGTGCGGGTGGACAGCCACACCGCGGCCACCGCGAGGGCCAGCAGCCCGCCGCCGCGGCTGAGCACGTCGCCCCGGTCCGGGTCCGCCGACATCGCCGAACGGCTGGCGACCAGAGCCCAGTTGACCGGGTTGAAGTCGGCGACGTGCCGCATCCAGGAGGGCATCAGGCCGGGCGCCATGAAGGCCGAGGACAGGAACGTCAGCGGCAGCAGCAGGAACGAGTTGATGCCGATGATGCTCTCCCGCTGCCTGACCAGCATGCCCACCGCGTTGGAGGCGGCCCCGAACACCGTGCCGAGCAGCACCGACGCGACCAGGAGCACCAGCAACCCGCCGACGCCGCCCGGGTAGTCGGCGCCGCCGAGCTTGCCGAGCAGCACGATCAGCACCGACTGGGCGGCCGTACTGCAGCCCTGCTGCACCACGTTGGCGTTCATCAGGGCGGCACGGCTGACCGGGGTGGTCAAAAAGCGGTTGAGGGTGCCGCGCTCGATCTCCTCCAACGTGCCCATGCCGGCCCACATGTTGGAGGACACCGCGCTCATCACGACCACGCCGGGCACCAGGTAGTCCAGATACGACCCGGCGCCGAAGCCCGGCAGCTCGACCACCTTCCTGAACAGCGAGCCGAACAGGAAGAGCCAGATGACCGGTTGGACCAGGGTGATGACCAGGAAGACCGGTTGCCGCAGGATCGACATCAGCTGGCGCTGCGTCATGTACCAGGTCTGGGAAAGGGTCTCGGTGCTCATCGGGTGCCTCCCGCACTGGCCGCCGGGACCGCGGCCGGCTTGGCCGCCGCGCCCTCGCCGGTGTCCGCGTCGGCGAACCGCCGTCCCGCGTACCGCAGATAGACGTCGTCCAGCGACGGCCGGGCCACGGTGACCGAGGCGACCGCGGCACCCTGCTGTTCGAGGACGCTCAGCACGTGCGGTACGGCGGCGGGTCCGTCGTCGGCGCGGGCGCTGAGCCGCCGGCCGTCCACCGTCACCTCGCGCACCGCGGCGAACTCGCCGAGGGCGGTGGCCAGCAGATGGGCGTCGACCTCGCCCGGGGTCTCGCGCAGCTCCACGTGGACGGCGTCGCCGCGCAGTTCGCCCTTGAGCTCGTCGGGCGTGCCCTCGGCGACCACCCGGCCGCGGTCGACGATGGCGATCCGCTCGGCGAGCCGGTCGGCCTCCTCCAGGTAGTGCGTGGTGAGCAGGATGGTCAGGCCCTCGTCACCGGCCAGCCGGGATATCTCGTCCCACATCGCGGTGCGCGCCTCCGGGTCGAGCCCGGTGGTCGGCTCGTCCAGGAACAGCACCTGCGGGCGGTGCATCAGCCCGAGCGCCACATCGAGCCGGCGCTGCATGCCGCCGGAGTACGTCCGCACCAGTCGGCCGCCGGCCGCGGCCAGGTCGAAACGCTCCAGCAGCTCGTCGGCCCGGCGGCCGAGCCCGGCCCCGCGGTGCCCGTACAGCCGCCCCTGGAGCAGCAGGTTCTCCCGGCCGGTGGCGACCGGGTCGGCGCCGGACTTCTGCGCGACCACGCCGATCGCACGGCGGACCCGGTCGGGATGGCGCAGCACGTCGTGCCCGGTGACCAGGGCGGTGCCGGCGTCGGGGCGGGCCAGGGTGGTGAGGATCTTGACGGTGGTGGACTTGCCGGCGCCGTTGGGGCCGAGCAGTCCGAAGACGGTGCCGGCGGCGACGGTGATGCCCATGCCGTCGAGCGCTGTCACCCCGCCGGGGTAGGTCTTGATCAGCCCGTCCGCTTCGACGGCGGGCGCTGCGGTGGTCATAGGGGTGGTCCTCCGGGGTCTGGCGTGCGGATGTGCCTGATCACCGGAGCGCCTGCGGGGAGGAGCCGGGCTATCGTGGGTGTGCCGCACCTCGATCGCCCGACGTCCGCTGCCCGCGGGTGTCCGGTCGGTGGTTCGTGCTCCGGCGTCCGCTGTTGCAGCAGCGGGCGCCGTGGTCTGCTCTGTGGGGTCAGCTGGTGGGTCCGGGGCGCTCCCCTTCCGCGGTACGGCTCTCCGCCGGGCTTGATACGGCCGGCCGGCCGGTCTCGCCGGCCGCCGCCTCGGCCGTGTCGAGGTCGCTGAACTGCCCCTCCAACTCCGGCCACCCTTCCGGTACGTCGCCGGTCTCGTGCCAGCTGCGCCACTCGTCGGCGCCGGTCAGGGTGCCCGCGGCGATCTCGGCCAGCAGATCGCGGACCCAAGCCGCCTGCGCCTCGATCATGCGGGCCTTGTAGTCGGTCTCCAGCAGGAACAGCCGCGGCAGTTCGGCGCCCAGCTTGGCCAGCACCCCGCGCAGGCCTGCGGCCTGGATCTCCTGGGCGGCGGCCCGTTCGGTGAGCAGCTCCACGACCTCGTCCGGGTGCAGCGCCGCGATCAGCGAGAGCCCCGCCTCGAACACCGGATACTCCTGCACCGGCACGGCGACCAGGTCGGCGAGCCAGTCGTGCATCTCGACCCGGCCCTCGGCGGTGAGGCCGTAGAGGGTGCGCTCGGGGCGGTTGCCCTGCCGTTGGACGCCGGCGACGGTGACGAAGCCGTATTTCTCGAGATTCTGCACCACCGTGTAGAGCGACCCGTAGTTGATCTTGATGCTGTGTTCCTTGCCGCGTTGCCGCAGCACCCGGGCGATCTCGTAGGGGTGCATGGGCCGTTCGCCGAGCAGCACCATGACCGCCAGGGCGAGCGGGTTGGAGAGCTTGCGCCGCTTCGCCGTCGTCCGCACCCCAGCCGTTCCTCGCCGCCGTATATCCGTGGCCGAACATATCGCGTGTGCGGGTTTCCGGCAACCACGATGTATCGCGAATCTGCGCCGACAGCGTATATCGCGTATAGCGCCCGGCGCCTGCCCCGTGGATCACCGGGGCGCCGCCCGGGACCGCGTGAGCACTTCGGCCCGCGCCGGACATGGCCGCGTCATTCAGGTGAAACACCGGCTCCCTAATTTCTGTCGATCGACAGGAATACCTGACCAGGGGGGCCGGCCATGACCGCCACCGCACCATCGGACGCCCGTTCACAACCGCCTGACCACGGGAACGGCGAGGACACCGCCGGACTCGCGGACTTCGGCTACCGCCAGGAGCTGCACCGCAGCCTCGGCCGCTACGCGTCCTTCGCGGCCGGCTTCTCCTTCATCTCGGTCCTGACCACCGTCTTCCAGTTCTTCGCCTTCGGCTACTCCTTCGGCGGCGCGCGCTTCTTCTGGACCTGGCCCGCCGTCCTGATCGGCCAGCTGCTGGTCGCCGCGTGCTTCGCCGAACTCGCCGCCCGCTACCCGATATCCGGCGCCATCTACCAGTGGTCGAGCCGGCTGAGCAACGCCGTCTTCGGCTGGTACGCCGGCTGGATCATGGTGCTCGGGCAGATCGTGGTCGTCGCCGCGGCGGCCCTCGCGCTGCAGGTCGTCCTGCCCGCGGTCTGGTCCGGCTTCCAGCTGGTCGGCACCGACACCTCACCGGTCTCGTCGGACGGCGCGGCCAACGCGGCCGTGCTCGGCATCGTCCTGCTGGTGCTCACCACCGCGGTGAACCTGCTGGACAACAAGGTCATGTCGCTGGTCAACCGGATCGGGGTGACCGCGGAGATCGTCGGCGCCGTACTGATCATCGTCCTGCTGCTCACCCACGCCGACCGCTCCCCCGCGGTCACCGTGCACACCGGGGGCGGCGGTTCAGCGCTGCTGGTCGGCTCCTTCGCCGCCGCCTACGTGATGATCGGCTTCGACAGCGCAGGCGAGATGAGCGAGGAGACCCGGCACCCGCGCCGGGTCGCCCCGCGGACCATCCTCACCGCGCTGACCGCGGCCGGGCTGCTGGCGTCCCTGCTGGTGCTCGCCGCGCTGCTGGCCGCGCCCAGCCTCACCGACGGCCGGCTCGGCACGGACGGCCTGTCCTACGTGCTCACCAGCCGGCTCGGCAGCGGTCTCGGCCGCGTCCTGCTCTGCGACGTCGCCCTCGCGGTCGCGGTCGCCACGCTGGCGATCCAGACATCGGCGACCCGGATGCTCTTCTCGATGGCCCGCGACAGCGCGCTGCCCTTCTCCCCCGCCCTGTCCCGGGTCTCCCCCCGCACCGGCCAGCCGCCCGCCCCCGCGCTGGCCGTCGGCGTGCTGTCGGCCACGCTGCTGCTGATCGCCTTCGCCTCGCCCGAGGCGTGGCTGGCCATCGGCACGACGTGCATCGTGATGCTCTACCTCGCCTACTCCATGGTCACCGGCCCCCTCCTGCTACGCCGCCTGCGCACCCCCCTGCCACCCGCCACCGACGAGTCCGGCAACCCCGTCTTCTCCCTGGGCCGCTGGGGCGTCCCGGTCAACGCCGCCGCCCTCCTCTACGGCCTGGCGATGACCGTCAACCTCGCCTGGCCGCGGGCCGCCGTCTACGACCCCTCGGGCAAGCACTGGTACTTCCAGTGGTTCACCCTGCTCTTCCTGGCCGCCGCCCTGGCCCTGGGCTTCTCCTGGCGAGCGTTGCGGGCCCAACGCACCCGCCCTGCCCAGGAGTCGCCGTCCACGCCGATCCTCCCGTCCCCCACCCGGTAGCCCCGACTGCCGCCCCGACGGACGAGGGCCGCGGAGCCCGTGGAGCGTCAGCTCCGCGGGCACCCGCACGTCGGACTTGTCCGCGCTGCCGCGGATCCTCGCTGGGCCACCGCCAACAGGGGCCAGCGACCGGCTGCGTGCCCGCGCTACCGCTACCGATTCCCGTCGCGGTTCAACGACGCCGCCCGTACGGCCGGGGAGACCACGGTCAGGAGCCGTCAGGACAGCGGCAGTTCGGCGATCATCACGGCGTACACCGGGGAGTCCGGGAAGGGCTGGCGCTCTCCGACCTTCCGGTACCCCCAGGACTCGTACAGAGCCTGCACGCGGGGGTGGTCCACGTCCACCAGGAGGACCGCGAGGTCCCCATCCCGCCCGTCCATCAGGGTGCGGGAGAGGCGGTCCGCGACGCCCTTCTTCCGCCACTCCGGAATCACTGCCAGCTCCGAGTAGGAGAACGTGCGGTGCTTCTCCGGGGCCGGGTCGAGGTGGTCGCGCCACCACTCGCGCTCAGGGGCCGCCGGGGCTCCGTAGGCGAAGCCGACCGCGATGACGCAGGCGATGACGCAGGCGAACCCGGGGTTGCCGCCCCAGTGGTCCACGAACCACGGGAAGCGCTTCTTGAAGTCGTCGCCCTGCATGGCCTCTTTGCCCTGGGCCGCCGCATGGACGTCGATGAGCGTGCGGCGGATCTGCGGCAGGTCGTCGTGCGTGAAGTGACGGACGTCGAGGTCGTCGGCACTCACACTCGGCTCCATTCGGTCCGGTAGCGGACGCCCCACTCTCGGGCGACGGCAGCCTTCGGCCCAAGGGTGATCAAGTCGCGGTAGTAGTCGCCGAGCAGAGATCGCATCCGGCCCGGAATCGGGGCACCCGACATCAGCACGAACACCGTCGAGGCCGTGGCGCACGCCTGGTCAACCTCATGCTGGTGAAGCTGAGTCAGGGCGAGCCGTGTGGTGGCCAGGGCGCGGTTGCGGCGGAACTCCGGGGCGATGCTCGCCAGTGCCCGATGCGACGCGGCCTCGGCCTGCGGGGCGTCCCCGATCTTGTCCCTGACGATGGCGGTGACGGCGTTCAGCTCGGCGGATCCGTAGAAGGTCACCCAGCTCGGCAGAGGCTCCTGCGGTGGCGCCTTCGCCAGCGCCTCCTGTGCGTACCCGAGGGACCGCAGGGCGGCCTGGCGGTCACCGAGGTCGGCTTGGGCTGCGGCAAGGCGAGCGTGCGCCAGCGAGGCATAGAACGGGTCGCGCCACGATCACCGCCGAGCCCCTGGGCAGTCGCCTGCGGGCAGCTCTTCGGCTCTGATCCCCCTACGGCCCCGGCCGTCCGGGTCCCCCCTCGCGGGCGGCCGGGGGCCTTCTGCTGTCCACAGGCAGCTCTGAGGGAAGAGGGCACGCGCCGGCGGGCGGTCGGCGGTCGAGACGGGCAGAGACCCGATCTCTGATGGGTCGAGGTACCGGCTGCCGTGTCGCGAGGAAGCGCCATACGTTGCAGTGTTTGCCGCTCCCCTGGACACCTCCCGCGCTCTCGTCTATACATTCATCCGATGTAAGGCCCGCGCTACTCCACCCCCACCGCAGGAGTCGCCCCCGTGTCCTCTCTCCCCATCAGCAGAAGGTCCCTCGTCAAAGCCGTCGCGCTGGCCGGCGGCACCGTAGCGTTCGGGCTCCCGCAGATCCTGCGGGCCGCGCCGGCGCAGGCGTACACCGTCCCCGCGAAGATGGACTGGTGGTACCAGGCCCGGTTCGGCATGTTCATCCACTTCGGGTCCTACTCCTACCTCGGCCACGGCGAGTGGGCCTTCACCAACGAGAGCTGGACGAAGGCGAACTACCAGAGCCAGGTGTCCTCCCACTTCAACCCGACCTCTTTCAACGCCGCCACCGTCGCGAGCCTGGCCGCGAACGCCGGGATGAAATACCTCGTGATCACCGCCAAGCACCACGAGGGCTTCGCCATGTGGGACTCGGGCGTCGCGGGCTTCACCGACACCGGCGGCAGGGCGTACAACCTGCACGACTACACCGCCTACCAGGGCGACCTGCTGGCGTCGCTCAAGACCGAGTGCGAGGCGCGAGGCGTCAGATTCGGGCTCTACTACTCCATCCTGGACTGGAACCACCCCTCCCAGACCGACCGGGGCGGCCTCACCACCATGTCGTCGCTCGCCGCGCGCACCGGCTACATCGCCGACATGAAGGCCCAGCTCCAGGAGCTGCTTGACCGCTACGACCCGGCAGTCCTGTGGTTCGACGGCGACTGGTTCGGCGAGCCGGCCAGCCCCACCCTGAACGACTGGTGGCTCAAGTCCGACGGCGCCGACCTCTACAGCTGGCTGATCGCCCGCAAGCCCGGCCTCATCGTCAACGAGCGCGTCAAACGCAACCTCGGCCTCGGCGACTTCATGTGCCCGGAGCAGACCGTGCCCGGGGCGCCGCTGTCCCGGCCCTGGGAGACCTGCGCCACCATGAACGGCGCCTGGGGCTACAACTCGGGCTCGGAGAACTCCTACCGGTCCGTCACGGACATCATCCGCGAACTGGTCACCGTCGTCTCCCGGGACGGCAACTACCTGCTCAACATCGGCCCCAAGGGCGACGGTACGGTCACCCCCGGCTCCGTGACCATCCTGCAGGGCCTCGCCTCGTGGATGTCGACCTACGGCGACAGCGTGCACGGCACGACCGCAAGCCCCTACCCGGCCGACCCCTCCTGGGGCCGGGCCACGAAGAAGGACGGCACGCTGTTCGCCCACGTCTTCAACTGGCCCACCAACGGCCGGCTCCAGATCCCGGCCCTCACCAACACGATCAGCCGGGTCTACCTGATGAACAACCCGTCGGCCTCGCTGGCCTACACCGTCAGCGGCGGCCAGATCAGCGTCACCGTGCCGGCCGCCGCGCCCAACGGCAGCGACTCCGTGGTGTGCGTCGCGGTCACCGGTGTGCCCGCGAGCAGTGGCGCCGGCGCCGCCGGCACGACCGTCTTCCAGGACACCGACTACGCGGGCAGCAGCGCCGTGCTGCCACTGGGGGGCTACACCGGCGCCCAGCTGTCGGCCGCCGGCGTGGGCCCCTCCCAGATCTCCTCGCTCCGCGTCCCCGGCGGCTTCCGTGTCACGGGCTACTCCGGCGACAACTTCACCGGTACGGCCTGGGTGTTCACCGCCGACGCCGCCGACCTGCGGCAGACCGGCAACAACGACGCGATCGCCTCGCTGAAGGTGGCGTTCAACCCCGCCACGTACTTCCGGCTGGTCAATGTCACGGACGGCCTCGCCCTGGACAGCGGCGGCAACGTCGCCTCCGGGTCGACCATCAAGCAGTGGACGCCCGTCGACAGCGGCAACCTCCAGTGGCAGGTGATCGACCTGGGCACCGGCTACTACCGCCTGGTCAACCGCACCAACGGCATGGCGGCCGACGGCTGGGGCACGACCACCGCTGGCGACCCGGCCCGCCAGTCCGCCTGGAACGGCAGCACCAACCAGCAGTGGCTGATCACCGACCGCGGCACGGGCCGGTACTCGATCGCCAACCGCGCCACCGGACTCGTCCTGGACGGCGGGGGCTCGGTCGCGTCCGGCTCGCCGTGCAAGCAGTGGCCATGGCAGGACAGCCCCAACCTCCTGTGGACCGCCCAGCCGACCTGACCTCCCCCGCCCCGGACCGCGGCCGACGATCTACCGGCACCCGACCGTGGAGCCGACGGTAGGGGCACCGGGGGCCGGGGGCGCGCGGTGGTCAGGAGGCTGCCGACAGGCGGAGTGCCGCGTCGGCTGTCGCGGTGGGGAGGGCAGGAGCCGGGGGGCGGGGGATGAGGATGACGCCCTCGATCAGCGCGAAGAGCAGGTCCGCCCGGACGGCGAACTCGTCCGGGGGAAGCGCCGCCCCCGCCTCCGTCGCGGCGAGCAGCGCCGCGTAGGCCGACTTGAGGTCGGCACGCGCGGCGCGGAAGGGCGCGAAGCGCGGGGCCCGCACCTCGGGCAGCAGGTAGAGGGCGCCCAGATTGTGCGGCCCGGCGCACAGCAGCTCCACGTCGAAGCGGCACAGCTCCCACAACCGCCGCTCGGCCGGCCGGGATCCGTCGACGAGCAGGGTCCTGGCCAGCGCGAGGGACGGGGTGACCGTGCCTTCAAGCAGCTCGGCGAGCAGGTCCTCCTTGCCGCCGACGTAGTGGTACATCGACGCCTGCCGCATGCCGGCGCGTTCGGCGACCGCCCGGGTGGTGGTCGCGGTGTAGCCGTGGGTGGTGAAGAGCTCGGCTGCCGCGGCGAGCAGCTCCTGCCTGGGGCTCAGCCCGCTGTCGGGCCGCGGTTGGGCCCTGGGCCGGCCGACCCGCCGTCCGCTCGTACTCATCCGGTGATCGTCGCACATGCGGAATGTCAGGCAGGAGCCTGATGCGCGCGGCGCCGGCGCAGAGCCCGGACGGGGAAGGTCCAGAGCCAGGCGGCGGCGACGATGCCGGCGACGGCCGCGCCCGCGGGCTCATGCCACCAGCCGGGATCCCCTGGTGGGTAGACCTCGTCCCCGCCGGAGTCCACGGCGTTCCGTGCTGATCCGATCGGCGCGCTCTCGGAGCCCGCCATCTGTACCCGGTCCCGGTGCTCCGTCCCGTCAGCGGAGCGGAAGTCGCCGACCTCCCCGCAGCCGTGATGGCTGCACAGCACCTGCGCGGCGGTCCACGTGCCGGCCCGCCCCCCGCCGTGGTGGGCGTCCCAGCGCGGCCCGGTGGCGAAGGCAAGGGCGAGGCAGACGATCAAGGCCGCGGGCCCGGCGATGTAGCGCCACAAGAATCGGCGCCAGCCTGGGATGTACATGGTGAGGACTGTACGTCAGGGTCTCGCGCCGAAGTCGAGGAGCCGGGTCGCCGCGGCGTAGCGGCCGACCATCGCGTCCGGGACCATCCGCCGGGTGAGGCCGCGGGTGCTGCCGCGGCCTGCGGCCCGGAAGCGGCCCACCAGGAGGAGTACGGCCCGCCGTCACCAGCACCGGCCGCGGCCGGTGAGGGGCCGGTAACGCGGGCGCAACACCCGGGCAATCGGGCGGAATCCGCTGCCGCCTAATTTCTGTCGGACGACAGAAATGGGAGGTGCACCGTGGTGGCGACAGGGACGACGCACGGCGCCCGGGACCATGCCCGGGCACAGGGCGGTAAGCGCGCGCCCGCGATGCCGCAGGTGCCCGCGCCGGACGGACTGGTGTGGGCCGAGACGGTGGCGGGCGGCAACTACACGCACAAAGCGCTGGCCTGTGGCACCGAGTTGCGGCTCGCCGACCCGACAGGCACCGCGTGCGCGCACCTGCTGCTGTTCGTCGAGGGCCGCCCGTGGGAGCGGCTGAACGTCGCCGACACGGTGAAGGTGCAGTGGAACGCCTACCTCGGCGCGGGGCGGCTGCTGCTGTCCGACCAGGGTCGGGTGCTGGCCTCGCTGATCGCGGACACCAGCGGCCGGCACGACACCCTGTGCGGTACGTCGACGGCGGCGCGCAACACCGCGCGTTACGGCGACGGTTCGCCGCAGGGCGGCACCCCCGCAGGGCGCGAGCTGTTCAAACTGGCCGCGGCCAAGCAGGGGTTGGCGCCGCGGGACCTGCCACCGTCGCTGTCGTTCTTCCAGGGCCTGCGGGTCGACCCGGACGGCTCGCTGGAGTTCATCGGTTCCGCGGGGCCCGGCACCGCGGTGACCCTGCGGGCCGAGCAGCCGCTGACCGTACTGCTGGCGAACGTGCCGCACCCGCTCGACCCGCGGCCGGCGTACGTGTGCGGGCCGCTGGAGGTACGGGCCAGGGCCGGGGCGCCGACCGGTCCTGACGACCCGCTGTGGGACGCCACCCCGGAGGGCCGCAGGGCGTTCCTGAACACCGCCGAGCACCTGACCGCCAGGGGGCTGTGATGACCGCCGCGACCGTACCCGCACGCGCCCCCTGGTCCGCGGTGATACCCGCCGGCGGCCTGCTCACCATCACCGACCTGCACGGCAACCAGGCGGTGGACTTCCTGGTCTACGACGCCGCCGACACCGCCGTGCGCTACAGCGCCCCCGACACGATCCAGGCGCAGGGCAACCTCTTCCTGACCACCGGCAGCGTGCTGATGTCCAACGAGCACACCGCGCTGATGACCGTGGTCGCCGACGGCTGTGGCGGCCACGACACCATCGCCGGCGCCTGCTCGAAGGAGTCCAACACCCTGCGCTACGGCCACCACACCTGGTCGCAGCACGCCTGCGTCGACAACTTCCTTGCCGAGGGCGCCCGTTGGGGGCTCGGCAAGCGCGACCTGGTCAGCAACGTCAACTGGTACATGAACGTGCCGGTCGAGGACGACGGCACCCTCGGCATCGTGGACGGCCGCTCGGCGCCAGGACTCGAAGTGACGCTGCGGGCCGAGACCGGGGTGCTGGTGCTGGTCTCCAACTGCCCGCAGATCAACAACCCCTGCAACGGCTTCGACCCGACCCCGGTCCGGATGACGGTCGTCGGCCCTGCCGTACCGGACGGCGTGGAGGCCCGCGGATGACCTTCGACACGCTGCTGGTCGCCAACCGGGGCGAGATCGCCGCCCGTATCATCCGCACCGCCCGGCGGATGGGGCTGCGCACCGTCGCGGTCTTCTCCGACCCCGACCGCGGCGCCCCGCACGTGCACCTCGCCGACGACGCCGTCCGGTTGGGCCCGGCCCCCGCCGCGTCCAGCTATCTGGAGGTCGACGCGGTGCTCGCCGCGGCCGCGCGGACCGGCGCGGGCGCGATCCACCCGGGGTACGGATTCCTCTCGGAGGACGCGGACTTCGCCCGCCGCTGCGAGGCGGCCGGCCTGGTCTTCGTCGGCCCCGAGCCGCGGCACCTCGACGTCTTCGGCGCCAAGCACACCGCACGGGCGGCCGCGCAGGCGGCCGGCGTGCCGCTGCTGCCCGGCACCGGGCTGCTCCCCGACCTGGACGCCGCGCTGGGCGCGGCCGGAGAGCTCGGCTATCCGGTGATGCTCAAGGCAACCGGCGGCGGTGGCGGCATCGGGATGCGCGCCTGCCGCTCGGCCGCCGAACTGGCCGCCGCCTGGGAGCCGGTGCAACGCGCGGCCGCCGCCGGATTCTCCTCCGCCGGGGTCTTCCTCGAACGGCTGGTGGAGCGCGCCCGGCATGTGGAGGTGCAGGTCTTCGGTGACGGCCACGGCCGGGTGGTGACCCTCGGCGACCGCGACTGCTCGCTCCAGCGCCGCCACCAGAAGGTGCTTGAGGAGGCACCCGCACCCGGGCTGCCCGCCGCCGTACGCAGCCGACTCGCCGCCAGCGCACAGGCGTTGTGCGCCTCCGTTGGCTACCGCTCGGCGGGGACGGTGGAGTTCGTCTACGACGCCGAGCGCGCCGAGGCGTACTTCCTCGAAGTCAACACCCGCCTCCAGGTGGAGCATCCGGTCACCGAGGAGACCCACGGGGTCGACCTGGTCGAGTGGATGCTGCGGCTGGCCATGGACGGAACCGGGCCGGGCGAGCCGCCCGAGCCCGCCGGGCACGCCGTGGAGGCGCGGATCTACGCGGAGGACCCGGCGCACGGGCACCGCCCGAGCGCCGGGGTGCTCACCCGGGTCGACTTCCCGGCCGGCGTACGCGTCGACACCTGGGTGGAGACCGGCACCGAGGTCACCACCTCCTACGACCCGATGCTCGCCAAGGTGATCGCCCGCGGCGCCGACCGCGCGGAGGCGCTGGCCCGGCTCGCCGGCGCGCTGGCCGCGACCCGGATCGACGGCATCGAGACCAACCTGGGACTGCTGCGGGCCGCCCTGACCCACCCCGACCTGCTGGCCGTCACCCACAGCACCGCCACCCTGGACGGCGTCACCGACGGCTCACGGCGGATCGACGTGGTGCGTGCGGGCACCATGACCACCGTGCAGGACTGGCCGGCCCGGACCGGCCTGTGGCACGTCGGGGTGCCGCCCTGCGGGCCGATGGACGACCTGTCCTTCCGGCTCGGCAACGCGGCGGTCGGCAACGCCGAGGGCGCCCCGGGGCTCGAATGCACCTTGCAGGGACCGGCGTTGCGCTTCAGCCACCCCACCACGCTGTGCGTCACCGGGGCGCCCGCACCGGTCACCGTGGACGGCCGGCCGGTGCCGCAGTGGGAGCCGGTGACCGTGCCGGCCGGGGCCGTGCTGGACGTCGGGGCGCCGCAGGAGGCCGGGCTGCGCACGTACGTGCTGCTGGCCGGCGGGCTCGACGTGCCGGCGTTCCTCGGCAGCGCCGCCACCTTCACCCTCGGGAAGTTCGGCGGCCACGGCGGCCGCGCCCTGCGGGCTGCCGACGTGCTGCACGGCGGCGGCACCGCGCAGGGCCGGCCGGTACCACATGCGCTGCGACCCGCCATCGGCACCGAGTGGACGATCGGCGCGGTCGAAGGGCCGCACGCGGCACCGGAGTTCTTCACCGAGGACGACATCGAGGACTTCTACGCCGCCGCGTGGAGCGTCCACTTCAACTCGGCCCGCACCGGCGTACGGCTGGTCGGCCCCAAACCGCGCTGGGCACGCGGCGACGGCGGCGAGGCGGGCCTGCACCCGTCGAACATCCACGACACGCCCTACTCGGTCGGCGCCGTCGACTACACCGGTGACATGCCGGTACTGCTCGGTCCGGACGGCCCGTCGCTCGGCGGCTTCGTCTGCCCCGCCACCGTCGTCACCGGACAGCGGTGGAAGCTGGGCCAGTTGCGGCCCGGCGACTCCGTGCACTTCGTGCCGGTCACCGAGGACGCGGCAGCGGCGCTGCGGGCGGCGCCCGCGACCGCGCCGGTGCCGTCCCGGCCGGTACTCGGCGACGGGGGCGTGCTGGGACGCGCCGAACCGACCGACGCGCGGCCGGCGGTGACCTACCGGCGCAGCGGCGACGACAACCTGCTGGTCGAGTACGGGCCGATGCATCTCGATCTCGCCCTGCGGATGCGGGTGCACGCCCTCGCCGAACACCTCGCCGCGCGGCGGTTGCCGGGGGTCGTCGACCTCACACCGGGCATCCGGTCGCTGCAGATCCATGTCGACCCGGCGGAACTGCCCACCGGCAAGCTGCTCGACCTGGTCCGCGAGGCCGAGGAGGCGCTGCCGCCGACCGACCAGCTGGTGGTGCCCAGCCGTACGGTCCACCTGCCGCTGTCCTGGGACGACCCCGCCACCCGCGAGGCCATCGCCCGCTACATGGCCGGCGTCCGGGACGACGCGCCCTGGTGCCCGTGGAACATCGAGTTCATCCGGCGCATCAACGGGCTCGACTCCGTCGAGGACGTCCACCGCACGGTCTTCGACGCGGAATATCTCGTACTCGGCCTGGGCGACGTCTACTTGGGCGCGCCCGTCGCCACCCCGCTCGACCCGCGGCACCGGCTGGTGACGACGAAGTACAACCCGGCCCGCACCTGGACCGCGGAGAACTCCGTCGGGATCGGCGGGGCGTACCTGTGCGTCTACGGCATGGAGGGGCCGGGGGGCTACCAGTTCGTCGGCCGCACCGTGCAGGTCTGGTCGGGGCGGGCGGGCGCGCGGCAGCCGTGGCTGCTGCGCTTCTTCGACCGCATCAGGTGGTACCCGGTCGGCGCGGACGAACTCCTCGACCTGCGGGCCGACATGGCAGCCGGGCGGCTGCGGTTGCGGGTGGAGGAAGGGGAGTTCGCGCTGGCCGAGCACCAGCGGTTCCTCGCGCGGAACGCGGAGCCGATCGCCGCGTTCCGGCGGCGGCAGGCCGCCGCCTTCGCCGCGGAGCGCTCCGCGTGGGAGGAGGCCGGGGAGTTCGCCCGGGCCGAGGCGGTCGCGCCGCCGTCCGCCGCGCCCGACGCGGTCCCGGTCCCCCCGGGCGGCTGCGCCGTCGAGGCCCCCTTCGCCGCCGGCGTCTGGCGGGTGGCCGTCCGGGTGGGCGACACGGTCGCGGCGGGGCAGCACGTGCTCACCCTGGAGGCGATGAAGATGGAATCGACGCTCACGGCTCCTGTCGCGGGACGTGTCGCCTCGATCCACGTCACCCCGGGCGACCAGGTCTCCCCGGGCGCGGTGCTGCTGACTCTCGCGAGTACCGGGTGACCGGGCACCTCGCCCGCAGGTGAGCGCGAGGCGTGACCGCCCGGAGGGGGGTCACGGGGACGAGGAGAGGTGGAGCGGGATGGGGCAGGCAGAGCGCCGCGTCGTGGCGGCGTACGAGGGGATCGACCGGGCCGGCCGGCCGGAGGTGTGGATTGCCGTGCGCGCCGCCGCGGACGTGGTCGCGGAGGCGCGGGAGGTGGACCGGCGGGTGGCCGGCGGGGAGGCACTGCCACTGGCGGGGACGCTGCTCGCGGTCAAGGGCAACATCGACGTCGCCGGCCTGCCGACGACCGCGGGCTGCCCGTCGTACGGGTACGAGCCGGCGGCCGACGCCCCGGCCGTGGCGGCGCTGCGCGCCGCGGGCGCGATCGTGCTGGGGTCGACGAACATGGACCAGTTCGCCACCGGCCTGGTCGGCACCAGGAGCCCGTACGGGGCCGTGCGCAGCGCCCTCGCGCCGGAGCGGGTGGGCGGCGGGTCGAGTTCGGGATCCGCCGTCGCCGTGGCGCTGGGCCTCGTGGACGTGGCGCTGGGCACGGACACCGCAGGCTCCGGCCGGGTCCCCGCGGCCTTCAACGGCATCGTCGGGCTCAAGCCGACCCGCGGCCTGGTGTCCACCCAGGGCGTCGTCCCGGCGTGCGCGAGCCTGGACTGCGTGAGCGTCTTCGCCCGCACCCTGCCCGAGGCCCGCAGGGCCCTGGCGCTGCTGGCGAGCCCGGTCGCGCCGCCGCGCCGCCCGGGGCCGTGGCGGGTCGCGGTGCCGCCCACCGCCCAGCTCGGCGAGCTGGACGACGGCTGGGCGGCGGCGTTCGAAGCCGCCAAGGACCGGCTGGTACGGGCCGGCGTGGAACTCAGGACGATCGACCTGACGCCGTTCCGCGAGGCGGCGGCACTGCTCTACGAGGGCGCGTTCGTCGCCGAGCGGTACACCGCCGTGGGAGCCTTCGTGGACCGCGGCGGCGCGGATCTCGATCCGACCGTGGCACGTATCATCAGCGCGGCCCGCGATCTGCCGGCGCACCGGCTGTTCGCGGACCGCGAGCGACTGGAGGTGCTGCGGCGCCAGGCGGTGGCGGAGCTGGCGGACGCCGACGCGCTGCTGCTGCCGACCGCGCCGGGCCACCCCACCCTGGCCGAGGTCGTCGCGGACCCGGTCGGCGCGAACAGCCGCCTCGGCCGCTTCACGAACTCCGCGAACCTGCTTGACCTGTGCGCGGTTGCGGTGCCCGCGGGCGAGGTGGCGGGCCGCCCGTTCGGGGTGATGCTGCTGGGCGCGGCGGGCGGCGACGAGCGCGTCGCGGAGGTCGCCGCGCTGCTCGATCCGCCGCTGCGGCTCGCGGTGGTGGGGGCGCACCTGTCGGGGCAGCCGCTGAATCCGCAGCTGCTGGCGCTCGGCGCCCGCCTGGCGGAGACGACCACGACGGCGCCCGCGTACCGGCTGCACGCCCTGGACACGGTGCCGCCCAAGCCGGGCCTGGTGCGGGTACCCGAGGGTGGCGCGGCCGTCGAGGCCGAGGTGTGGGAGCTGGCGCCGACGGCGCTTGGCGCCCTGCTGGCCGCGCTCCCCCGCCCGATGGCGCTGGGCCGGGTGACGCTGCGGGACGGCGCGGAGGTGACCGGCTTCCTGTGCGAGCCGGCCGCGCTCGACGGGGCCGCGGACATCACCGCGTACGGCGGCTGGCGCGGCTACCTGGGCCGGGACCGCACCTGAACCCGGGGGTTCGCGCCCGCGGTACGTACACTGTGCGGCACCACAGACCCACGGGGAGAGGAACCACGGCCACCATGCGCCACCGCACCATACTCACCGCAGGCGCGATCGCGGCCGCGCTGGCCGCCACCGCACTGTCCGGCTGCTCGTCCTCGGACAAGACGTCGGACGACGCCAAGTCCACCACCTCCGCGCCCGCGACCGACGGTACGGCCACCGGCGGTACGGCCACCGACGGCAGCACCCCGAGCGCCAGCGCGTCCGCGCCGGCCAAGCCGGCCGGCAAGTCGTCGGGCCATGTGGACTTCTCCGGTGACGACACCGGCAGCGCCGACTTCACCGGCGGCGTCAAGTGCGAGATCAAGGGCGGGAAGCTGATCGGGGTGACGACGCCCGACGTGCTCTCCAAGACGCAGATCTTCCCCTCGTTCATCGCCACCACGGCCGCCAGCCCCACCCAGGTGGCGCTGTTCGCCGCCCCGGACAAGAAGACCTACTCCGGTCGGGTCTCGAAGTCCGAGGGCGTGACCGCCAGCAAGAGCGGCAGCACCTGGACGGTGAGGGTGCAGGGTCTGAAGATCGCCCAGGACTACGGCGGCACCGGCGGCGTGGTCACCCTGAACGGCTCGCTGACCTGCACCCACCTGGCCTGACCGGGCGCGGGCGAGGCCTCCCGCGCCCGCCGCTCACCCCACCGAGGAGTAGGCGACGACTCCCCGCAGCAGCCCGTCCACGGCCTTGCGCGCATTGCGCCGGACGGGACTGGCGTCGGGTGCCGCGTTGCCGATCTGGCCGAGGACGTCGATGAGCTGCTTGCACCAGCGCACGAAGTCGCCGGCCGGCATGTCGGCGTCGGTGAGGACCGCGTCCAGGTTGTGCCCGGAGGCCCACCGGTAGGCGGGCCAGGCGAAGCCGAGGTCGGGTTCGCGCTGGCCGACGCCTTCGGTCTGGTTGATCCCGTGGTCCTCCTCCAGGGCGTCCAGCCGGCCCCAGATGCGCACCATCTCGCCGAGCGCCGCCTGCGCGTTGCCGCTGGGCAGCTTGGGGGTGGCCGCGTCGTCGGCCTGCCGGGACTCGTAGACCAGCGCCGAGGCGCAGGCGGCCAGCTCGGCGGGGCCGAGGCCGTCCCACACGCCGTCGCGCAGGCACTCGCTGGCCAGCAGGTCCAGCTCGCCGTAGAGCCGGGCCAGCCGACGGCCCTCCGGGGTGACCTGGTCGCCCTTGAGGTAGTCGAGCTCGGTCAGGACGGAGCAGACCCGGTCGAAGGTCCTGGCGATGGTGTTGGTGCGGCCCTCGATCCGGCGTTCCAGCTGCCGGGTGTCGCGGCGCAGCCGGTGGTAGCGCTCGGCCCAGCGGGCGTGGTCCTCGCGCTCGTCGCAGCCGTGGCAGGGATGGGCGCGGATCGCGGCTCGCAGCCGGGCGATCTCGGTGTCGTCGGCCGCAACGGACCGGTCCTTGCGGTGCCTGGAGGGCGCCGCCCAGCCCGCGGTGCCGGCCTTGGTGCGCATCGCCGAGGCGAGGTCGCGCCGGGACTGCGGGCTGCGCGGATTGAAGGACTTCGGGATGCGCATCCGGTCGAGCGCCTCGACCGGCACCGGGAAGTCCAGCTGGGCGAGCCGTTTGACCTGGCGCTCCGCGGTGAGCACCAGCGGGCGCGGCCCGTCGTGGTATTCGCCGTCACGCGGGTGGTGCCCGGCGGCGCGGCCGGCCGGCACGCCGGGTTCGAGCACCAGCGCGAGCCCGGCGTACTTGCCGGCCGGGACGTGGATGATGTCGCCCGGCTTGAGCTTCTCCAGCGCGTCGGAGGCCGCGGCCCTGCGCTGGATGGCGCCCTGCCGGGACAGGTCGGCCTCGCGGTCCTTGAGCTCCCTGCGCAGCCGCATGTACTCGTCGAAGTCGCCGAGGTGGCAGGTCATCGACTCCTGGTAGCCGTCCAGGCCCTCCTCGTTGCGCTGCACCTGCTTGGAGATGCCGACGACGGAGCGGTCGGCCTGGAACTGCGCGAAGGACGTCTCAAGCAGCTCCCGCGAGCGGTGCCTGCCGAACTGGCCGACGAGGTTGACCGCCATGTTGTACGACGGCTTGAAGGACGAGCGCAGCGGATACGTACGGGTGCCGGCCAGGCCCGCGACGGCGCCGGGGTCGAAGGCGCGCTGCCACAGCACCACGGCGTGGCCCTCGATGTCGATGCCGCGCCGCCCGGCGCGGCCGGTGAGCTGGGTGTACTCGCCGGGGGTGATGTCGGCGTGCGTCTCGCCGTTCCACTTCACGAGCTTTTCCAGCACCACCGAGCGGGCCGGCATGTTGATGCCGAGCGCCAGGGTCTCGGTGGCGAAGACCGCCTTGACCAGGCCCTTGACGAACAGCTCCTCGACGACCTCCTTGAAGGCCGGCAGCATCCCGGCATGGTGGGCGGCGATGCCGCGCTCCAGGCCCTCCAGCCATTCGAAGTAGCCGAGGACGTGCAGGTCCTCGTCGGGGATGGCGCGGGTGCGCTCCTCGACGATGGCGCGGACCTGGAGTCGGGCGTCGTCGTTGTTGAGCCGCAGGCCGGCGTAGAGGCACTGCTGGACGGCGGCCTCGCAGCCGGCCCGGCTGAAGATGAAGGTGATGGCGGGCAGCAGGCCCTCGGAGTCCAGCCGGTCGATGACCTCGGCCCGGCTGGGCGTCCAGACCCGGCTGCGCGCCCGGCGCTCGCGCTCGCGGTCGGCTTCCTTGCCGCGCTTGGCCCGCGGGTGGTAGCTGCGCTGATTCTCCATCCGGGCGAGCCGTTCGAGGTCGGCGTTGACCTCGCGGCGGCCGCGGTTGTCGGTGGCGCCGGCCTTCTCCTCGAACAGGTCGTACATCCGGCGGCCGGCCAGCACGTGCTGCCACAGGGGCACCGGACGGTGCTCGGAGACGATGACCTTGGTGTCGCCGCGCACGGTGTCCAGCCAGTCGCCGAACTCCTCGGCGTTGGAGACCGTCGCCGACAGCGAGATCAGGGTGACCGACTGCGGGAGGTGGATGATCACCTCTTCCCAGACGGCGCCGCGGAAGCGGTCGGAGAGGTAGTGCACCTCGTCCATCACCACATAGCCGAGGCCGTCGAGGGCGGCGGAGCCGGCGTAGAGCATGTTGCGCAGCACTTCGGTGGTCATCACGATCACCGGCGCGTCGCCGTTGACGCTGTTGTCGCCGGTGAGCAGGCCCACCTTCTCGGCGCCGTACCGCTTGGCCAGGTCGTTGTACTTCTGGTTCGACAGGGCCTTGATCGGGGTGGTGTAGAAGCACTTGCGGCCCTCGGCGAGGGCGAGGTGGACGGCGAACTCGCCGACGATGGTCTTGCCCGAGCCGGTCGGGGCGGCGACCAGGACGCCGCTGCCGGCCTCCAGCGCCTGGCAGGCCTCCACCTGGAACGGGTCAAGGCCGAACTCGTACAGCTCGCGGAACTGGGCGAGGGCGGTCGCGTTCTCTGCGGCGCGGCGACGGCTGGCGGCGTAGCGCTCGGCTGGCGACATGTCTTCTGTCATCTCGCTCATGAGCCTACCCGGCAGCACCGACACCCCGCGTGATCTTTGGTTTCTTCGGGGCACGGTTGCCTGCCGCCGCGCGGGGTCGGCGGCCTGCTCAGACCAGCAGCCGCAGCGCCCCTGGCACGGTCTCGGCGTCCACCGGCAGCGGGCCGACCCGCTCCCCGTCGGCGTAGGCGGTGACGTCGGCGGCGGCCAGCCGGACCCGGGCGGCGCGGTGCACGGTGACCACCGGGTGCCGGGGGTGGGTGCCGCTGTAGACCAGCGGGAAGACCCGCAGCAGGGTGCGGCGGGAGCACGGGCCGACCACGCAGACGTCGAAGAGGCCGTCGTCCATCTCGGCATCCGCGCACATCCGCATGCCGCCGCCGTAGGAGGAGCCGTTGCCGACCGCTATCAAGGTGGCCTCGATCTCCCGCTCGGGTGCGTCGTCGAACCGCACGCGGTAGCGGATCGGGCGCAGCGCGGCCAGCTCGGCGAGCATCGCCACGTCGTAGCGGAAACGGCCCCTGGGCCAGCGCATCCGGTTGCCGCGGTCGTTGACCCGGGAGTCGAAGCCGGAGGCCATCACGGTGCCGAACCAGCGCTCGCCGATCCTGCCGAGGTCGAGCGAGCGGGTGCGGCCGCCGGCCAGCGCCTCGGCGATGGTGGTGCCCGCGGCGGCGGGCTCGCGTACCGGCAGGCCGTTGACCCGCGCGAAGTCGTTGCCGGTGCCGGCCGCGACGATGCCGAGCGGGGTGCCGGTGCCGGCCACCGCCTGGAGGGCCAGCGAGACCATGCCGTCGCCGCCGACCGCCACCAGGGCGCGGGTGCCGCCGTCCACGGCCTTGCGCGCCGCCTCCAAGGCGTCGGGCGCGTCGGCTCCGACGACGGTGCGGACGGTGAGGCCCGCCGCGCGCAGGGCGTCGGCGGCCGGCATCGCGGCCCGGGCACCGCGGCCGCGGCCTGAGGTGGGGTTGACGAGCAGGGTGATGTCGTGGGTCACGTGCGCGGGCCGACCGCTCAGGTGGCGTCGTCGTAGCCGTCGCCGCGCCCGTCGTCGGGCGAGGACTCGGCGTCGATCTGCTCGGGGATGTGGTCCAGGCTGGAGGCCTGGTCGGGGTCGAGCCCGAAGTCCGGGTCGGCGGCGCGGCGGCGGGCCCGCCGGGAGTCGTTGAAGAAGCAGATGCCCATCGCCAGGAAGTACAGCAGCACGATGGGGGCGGCCAGCAGCGACATGGTCAGCGGGTCGCCGGTGGGGGTCGCGACGGCGGCGAAGACCGTGATGCCGACCACCATGCCGCGCCACCAGCCGAGCATGCGTTTGCCACTGACCACGCCGGTGAAGTTCAGCAGCACCAGCACCAGTGGCAGCTCGAAGGCGAGCCCGAAGACGATGATCATCCGGACGACGAGGTCCAGGAAGTCGTCGAGCGGCAGCAGGTTGGTGGTGTCCTCGGGCACGAAGCCGATCATGATCCTGGCGGTCTGCGGCAGGATCTCGTAGGCCAGCACCGCGCCGCCCACGAACAGCGGCACGCCCGCGCCGACGAAGCCCAGGGTGTAGCGCTTCTCGTTCCTGTGCAGGCCGGGGGCCAGGAAGCCCCAGAGCTGGTAGAGCCAGATCGGGGACGAGCCGACCACGCCGGCCATCAGCGAGACCTTGAGCGCGATGGAGAAGCCGCCCATCAGGCCGCTGACCGTCATCTGGGCGCAGGCCTGGGTGGCCTGGCTGTCCGCCGAGTCGCCGTTGCGGCACAGCTGGCCGTCCGGGATCCGCTGCTGGAGCAGATGGATGATCTGCTTGTAGAAGAACGCTGCCACGATGGTGATGACGATGATCGCCAGCACCGACTTGAACAGCCGGTTGCGCAGCTCTCGCAGGTGGTCCGCGAGCGGCATCCGCCCCTCGGGGTCCTTCTCCTGCTTGCGGGCAGTCTTGAGCACCCACGTCCTCGTCTCGTGCGGATCGGCAGCGTGTCTCGGCTTGGTCGGGTCCCTGAGGCCGGAGGCACCGGCGGGCCGCCGGTGTCCCGCGGCGGATCAGCCGGTGGTCGTGGTGCGGTCCTGCTCAGTGACGGGGCGGGCGCTGGCGGTGTCGCCGGGCGCGGCCTGGATCGTGCGGGCCGGCGCCTGCTCCTGCGCGGCGGTGCCGGGCTGGGCCGGGGGCGTCGGGTCGTCGTTCTTCATCGCCTTGGCCTCGCTCTTGAGGATGCGGGCCGACTTGCCGAGCGACCTGGCCATGTCGGGGAGCTTCTTGGCGCCGAAGAGCAGGACGACGACGAGAAGGATCAGGACGAGCTCAATGGGCTTGAGGTTGCCGAGCATGATGGGTCTACCTTCTCACCGGGTGGGCGACATGGTCCGAGCAGTACGTCTGCGGCGGACGAGGGTGGGACGATTTCCGGCCGTCGCATACGCAAGGATCGTATCGTGCACCGGTGAACGCCGGAATATGCGGCGGAATCCACCGGGTTGCGGCCCCACCGCGGTCCGCTGGGGATACTGCCGGGCCTGGTCGGGTCGCCGGGTCAGCGTACCTTCACCTACGGCCTGAGGGGCAGGCTCAGCTGCGGGTGATCTCGCCGGCCCGCTTGGCCACCGGGGCCGCGGCCCGCTGCAGCCGCTCGCTCGCGGCCGTCAGCGCCTCGGTGCTCGCGGCCACCTGGCCGGCGAGTTCGCGGACCGCGGTGAAGACGCGGACGGCGAAGACCGCGAGGACCGCGAGTCCCGCCGCTGCCAGGCCGACGCTGAGAAAGAGCCACCACATGGACCGGCAGCCTACCGCTGCAACCGCATCGTACGGACGCCGCCGACGGTCAGCAGCTCCACGATCCGCTCCCCCGCCGGCTTGCGGACCGCCGCACCGCACTCGGGGCAGGTGAAGGAGTAGAAGGTGGTGCGGGCGCTGCCGCCGATGGCCAGCCGCAGCTCGTCCGCGCCCAGCTCGAAGCTGGTCCTGCAGTGCGGGCAGCCGGCCCGGAAGAGGACCGGGCCGGCGGTGGACGGTGGAAAGGTCGCCGTCATCGTCGGTCCTTCACTCCCCATAGCCGGCCAGGGCCAGTACGGCGGCGTCGCGTGCGTCACCGGCCAGCGCGGCGGGCGACACGATCCGGCCGTCGCGGCCCAGCCGCAGCGCCAGCCGGCGCAGCGAACCGGGGTCGGGGGTGCGCAGGGTGATCCGCAGTCCGCCGTCCGGCAGCTCCTCGGCGCTGTCGTGCGGGTAGTACTCCGCGACCCAGCGCCCGCCGGGGCCCACCTCGATGATCACCTCGGGGTCGTCGCCCGCGGGCTGCACCAGCCCCTGCGACAGGTCGCGGGGCTCGATACGCGGGGGGTCGGACGGCTCGTCGAGCAGCCGGATCTCCGCGACCCGGTCCAGCCGGAAGGTCCGCTGGTCCTCCGAGAGCCGGCACCAGCCCTCGACGTAGGTGTGGCCGACCGCGAACAGCCGGATCGGGTCGACCTCCCGCTCGGTCAGCGCGTCGCGGGCCGGCGAGTAGTAGCGCATCCACAGCCGGCGCCGCTCGGTGATGGCCCGGTCCACGGTCGCGAAGACGCTGCCCTCGGACTCGAAGGTCACCGACAGCTGCGCGCTGCCGCCGGCCGCCTCGCCGGCCGCGGCCTCCAGCTTGGTGCCGGCCCGCAGCAGGGCCTGCCGGTCGCTGTCCCGCAGCCCCGGCAGGTTCGCCACCGCGCGGGCGGCGACCAGCAGCGCGGTGGCCTCGTCGGCGGCCAGCCGCAGCGGCTGGGCGACGTCGTCTGCGGTGCCGGGGTTGTGCCACCAGATCCGCTCGCCGTCGGTGTCGATGTCCAGCAGGTCGCCGCCCCGGAAGCTGGTGCCGCACAGCGGCAGCACGTTCAGGTCACCGATCAGCTCGGCCTCGGTGACCCCGAAGGCCCGCGCCACCTCGCTGACCCGGGCGCCGGGCCGCTCGCGCAGATAGGTCACCAGCGACAGCATCCTGCGGGTCTGGTCGATCGCGTTGCTCATACGGTGTCCCACCTGCTGTTCCGCCCGGCCATCCGGTCCGCTCCCCCGCTCGCCGCCGCCACCCGCTCAGCCCTTGGCCACCGCGCGCAACCGGTCGAGGACCTCGTTGCGCAGCTCGTCGGGTGCCATCACGACCACATCGGGGCCGAACTCGGCGAGCCAGGCGTCCAGCCCGTGCCCGTAGGGCACTTCCAGGTCGTCCCAGTCGGCGTCGACCGGGGTGGTGGCCACCGCCCTGGCCCGCAGCGGGTAGCCGCTGTCGCGGCGCAGCCGGATCGTGGCCGTGGTGGTGGCGCCCTCACCGGCCCAGCGCGCGACGGTCTCGCGCACGTCCACATGGGCGGGCACCTCGGCGGTGAAGGCGCCGCGCGCCTTGACCCGCCCGCTGATCCGGGACAGCCGGAAGACCCGGACGGCGCCGCGGTCCCGGTCGTAGCCGGCCAGATACCAGTGGCCGCGCCAGCACTCCAGCGCCCACGGCTCGACCTGCCGCGGCTCCGGGCGCACCGCGGTGGCCTTGCGGTAGTCGAAGGCGACGGCCCGCCGCTCGCGGGTGGCCACCATCAGGGCCTCGAAGGCCGGCTCCGGGGTGGGGATCCGCGGCTCCAGCGCGCTGTGGGTGTCCTCGTACGGCACCCCGGCCGCGCGCAGCTTCTGCAGCGCCCCGCTGGCCGCCTCGGCGAGCCTGGCCTGCTGCCAGACCTTCGCCGCCAGCGCGAGGGCGGCGGCCTCCTCCGGGTCCAGGGCGATGTCGGGCAGCCGGTTGCGGTCGCGGCGGGCGAGGTAGCCGAACTCGCCGTCGAGGTTCTCCACGGTGTCGATGACCAGGCCCAGCTCGCGCAGGTCGTCCTTGTCGCGTTCGAACATCCGGTTGAAGGAGTCGTCCGAGGTGACCTCGTGGTAGGCCTCGATGGAGGCGCGCAGCTCCCGCTTGCTGACCGGCCGCCGGGTGTTCATCAGGCACAGCGCCAGATTCATCAGCCGTTCGGCCTTGGCGATCGCCATGCCCCCACCCTCCTGTGCCGTTCGCAGCCAACCGTATCGAAAAGCGGTCCCCCCGGTGGTGTCCGGGGGGACCACTGCCTCAGACCGCGACCAGGTCGCAGACGAAAATCAGTGTCTCGCCCGGCTTGATGGCGCCGCCGGCGCCGCGGTCGCCGTAGGCGAGGCGGGGCGGGATGGTCAGCTGGCGGCGGCCGCCGACCTTCATGCCCTCGACGCCCTGGTCCCAGCCGGCGATGACCTGGCCGGCGCCCAGCTCGAACTTCAGCGGCGCGCCGCGGTTCCAGCTCGCGTCGAACTCCTCGCCGGAGGAGAACGAGACACCCACGTAGTGGACGGAGACGGTGTCCCCCGCCTTGGCGACCGGCCCGTCGCCCTCCCAGATGTCCTTGATCTCGAGGTCGGCCGGCGGCTCGCCGCCCGGGAAGTCGATCTCGGGCTTGTCGATGCTCACTTCGATGCTCCTTGTGCGGTTGCGGGCAACCGGGACAGTCTTACAGAACCGCGATGATGTCCACGGAGAACACCAGCGTCGCGTTGGCCGGCACCGGGCCGTTGGCCTGGTCCTTGTAGGCCAGGGCGGGCGGGGTCACCAGCATCACCCGGCTGCCGACCTTCTTGCCGGTCAGGCCCTGCGTCCAGCCGGGGATGACGCTGGCCAGCGGGAACTGGGTGACCTGGTTGCGCGAGTAGCTGGAGTCGAACTCCTTGCCGGTGTCCCACAGCACGCCCTTGTACTGCACCACCAGCGTGTCGCTGGCCTTGACCTTCTTGCCGTCGCCCTCCAGCACGTAGTTGGAGACCAGCTTGGTCGGCGCCTTGGTCTTGGGCACGGTGAGGGACGGCGCCTTGCCGTCGGTGTTGGTGCCGACCTTCGGCAGCTTGGTGTCCGTCTGCGGCACGACCGTGCCCTTGGCGGAGTCCTTGCCGGTGTAGACGTTGAGCACGTCGATGACGAAGACCAGCGTGTCGGTGCCCTTGATGCCCGCCTGGGAGTTGCCGGAGCTCCCGTACCCGAGGGCCGGCGGGATGGTCATGATGACGCGGCTGTGCGGCTTGGCGCCGATCACGCCCTGCTCGAAGCCGGGGATGACCGCCTGGGTGCCGGTCTGGAAGGCGTAGGGGGCCTTGCCGAAGTTGGTGTCGAACACCTTGGCGGTGCTCCACACCTGACCCAGATAGTTCACCTGAACGATGTCACCCGAGGCCACGGGGGCGCCCTTGCCGGGGATCAGCGACTTGACGGCGAGGTCGGTGGACGGGGTGCCGGTGCCCTTGGCCACAGTCGGCTTGGCGTTGAAGGCGGTGCCCTTGGTGACCGCCGGCACCGGGCCGCTCACGATCTTGGTGCTGGGGGTCGCACTGGGCGTCGCGCTGGGTGTGGCACTCGCCGACGTGCTCGGCGAGCCCGAGGCCGTGGGCGAATTGGAGGCCGCTGAATCGCTCTTCTTGGTGTCCTTGCCGCAGCCGGCGGCGGTGAGCATGAGCGCGGGCACGGCGAGCAGTGCGGAGCGTCGGCGCACGGATTCCCTCGGTTCGGGTAGGTGTCGGGGTCGGAGGTGTCTTGATACCGCCCCACACCCTACGGCGTGCCACAGGCCCCGTACGAGTTGCGTACGGGGCCTGTGGGCGCGCTGTGGCGTCCGGGCCCGGACGGCCGGGCCGCCGCGGAGCCGGTGCCGGCTACATCCCGGCGATCAGCTTCTCCACCCGGTCGTCCACCGACCGGAAGGGGTCCTTGCACAGCACGGTCCGCTGCGCCTGGTCGTTGAGCTTGAGATGCACCCAGTCGACGGTGAAGTCGCGGCGCTGCTCCTGGGCACGGCGGATGAAGTCGCCGCGCAGCCGGGCCCTGGTCGTCTGCGGGGGCACGGACTTGGCCTCGAAGATCTTGAGGTCGTTGCAGATCCTGGCCGCCTGGCCCTTGCGCTCCAGCAGGTAGTACAACCCACGGCGGCGGTGGATGTCGTGGTAGGCGAGGTCTATCTGCGCGACCCGGGGGTGCGACATGGTGATGTTGTCGCGGTTCCGGTAGCGCTCGATGAGCTGGTACTTCATGACCCAGTCGATCTCGGTGCCGATCCTGGACAGGTCACCGCTGCCGATCGAGTCCAGGGTGCGGCCCCACAGTTCGAGCACCTGCTCGATGACGCCGCTGCGGATGCCGCGGCGCTCGCAGAACTCGACGGCCTTGGAGTAGTACTCCTGCTGGATGTCCAGCGCGGACGCCTCACGGCCGGAGGCCAGCCGGACCTTGCGGCGCCCGGTGATGTCGTGGCTGACCTCGCGGATGGCCCTGATCGGGTTCTCCAGGGTCAGGTCGCGCATCACCACGCCGGCCTCGATCATCCGCAGCACCAGGTCGGTGGCGCCGACCTTGAGCAGCATCGTGGTCTCGGACATGTTGGAGTCGCCGACGATGACGTGCAGCCTGCGGTAGCGCTCGGCGTCGGCGTGCGGCTCGTCCCTGGTGTTGATGATCGGCCGCGAGCGGGTGGTGGCCGAGCTGACACCTTCCCAGATGTGCTCGGCGCGCTGGCTCACGCAGAAGACGGCACCGCGCGGGGTCTGCAGCACCTTGCCCGCGCCGCAGAGCAGCTGCCGGGTGACCAGGAAGGGAATGAGGATGTCCGCCAGGCGGGAGAATTCCCCGTGCCTGGCCACCAGGTAATTCTCGTGGCATCCGTAGGAGTTGCCGGCCGAGTCGGTGTTGTTCTTGAACAGGTACACATCTCCGGCGATGCCCTCTTCGTGCAGCCGGCGTTCCGCGTCGACCAGAAGGCCTTCGAGGATGCGCTCACCTGCCTTGTCGTGCGTGACCAGTTCGGTGACGTTGTCGCACTCCGGAGTGGCGTACTCCGGGTGCGAGCCCACGTCGAGATAGAGGCGGGCGCCATTGCGGAGGAAAACATTGCTGCTCCGGCCCCATGACACGACACGGCGGAAGAGGTACCGCGCCACCTCGTCAGGGGACAGACGCCGCTGTCCCCTGAACGTGCATGTGACGCCGTACTCGTTCTCCAGCCCGAAAATGCGGCGGTCCATGTCTGAACATTACGCCTGATGCGTGGCGCTGAAACGGGGTTCGGCGGCACGGTTTGGATCTTTTTCCTGCCGGGTTTCGAGGTTTGGCGCCGTCAGGAATCGGCCGGTCGAGAGGAGTACGGCCGTGGCGACGACCGCGCCGCCGCCCACGACGCCGAATCCGGCGGCCGCGCCGCCGTGCTGCGCGGCCACTCCGGCGGCGGCGGTGCCGAGCGCGGCGCCGACGCCGACGGCGGTCACCACCCAGGAGAAGGCCTCGGTCACCGTGCCGGCCGGGGCGTGCCGGTCGACCACCAGGAAGCCGCAGGCCAGGGCGGGGGCCAGGAAGAGCCCGGACAGGGCGGCGAGCAGCAGCATCCAGGGGACGCCGGGGACCAGCATCAGCGGCGGGTAGCACAGCGCGAGCGCCACGCTCAGCACCCGCAGCCGCCGCTCCGGCTCCCCCGGCCAGCCCCTGGCGCCGTAGGTCACCCCGCCGGCCAGCGCGCCCACCCCGTTGGCGGCCAGCACGTACGCGGCGACCGGGCCGCCGCCGTGCGCGTCGCCGTACGCCACCGCGGCCAGCGAGAGCGCGCCCAGCGCGATGCCGAGGAAGAAGAAGGCGCCGAGCAGCACCGCCAGGCCCACCGAGCGCAGCGCGCCGAGCCAGTGCGCCTCGCGGGGCGCGGCACGCCAGCGGCGCGAGGGGGCAGCGGTGACCACCACCAGGGTGCCGGCCACCCCGAGCAGGCCGGTGACGACCACGGCGGCGGCCTCGGAGGCGGCCGCGACGAGCAGCGTCACCAGCAGCGGGCCGACGGTGAACAGCACCTCCTGGGCGGCGGCGTCCAGCGCGTACGCCCGCTGCACCCGGTCCTCGCGGCCCAGCACGTCGGGCCACAGCGCCCGCAGGCCGCCCTCCAGCGGCGGGGTGGCCACCCCGGCGAGCACGACCGCCGCGGTCGCCAGCGGCAGCGGCTCGGGACCGGTGGCGGCGAGCAGGGCGAAGCCGGCCGCGGACAGCAGGGCGGCGCCCGCCATCACCCGCGGCTGGCCGCGCCGGTCCACCGCCCGGCCGAGCAGCGGCTGCCCCACGGCGACGGAGCAGCCGTAGACCGCGGACAGCGCCCCCGCGAGGCCGTAGCCGGCGCCCTGCGAGCGCAGGAAGAGCACGAGGGCGAGCGCCGCCATGGCGTTGGGCAGCCGCCCGAGCAGCGTGCCGCCCAGCAGCCGGGCGGCGTGCGGCGTGCGCAGCAGATCCGCGTAACCGGTGGCCATGCCGTCCTTTCGACCCGCGCTAGTGTTACGTATAACGTCCGGAACCATACGTACCATGGCGCCAGCCGCGCGGTCCACCCGCGCGGCACCGGGGAACGGCGCAGAAAGGCGGCAGGGGTGCACGACGCCGACGCGGGCCGGCCGCCCGCCACGCGCCGGAGCGCGCCCGTTACGCGGCCCACCTCCCGGGACGTCGCGCACGCGGCCGGCGTGTCGCAGGCGACGGTCTCGCTGGTGCTCGGCGACAAGTGGCGCGGCCGGGTCTCGGAGCGGACCGCGCAGACGGTACGGGCCGCGGCCGGCGACCTGGGCTACCGCCCCAACCTGGCCGCGCGCAGCCTGCGGCTCGGCGCCACCAGGACCGCGCTGCTCGTCGTCCCCGCCCTCACCCACGAATACTTCGCCCGGGTCTACGCCGGCGCCGCCAAGGTGGCCGACGAGCACGGCTTCGGGGTGGTGCTCTACCCCTCGCCGGCCGGTACCGGCCCGGCCCGCGACCCCTTCGGCTCCGCCCGGACCGCGATCGACGGGGTCATCGCCTCGTCGATGGCCGCCGACGCGCTGGCCGGCATCGGCGACGGCGGGCTGCCGCTGGTGATGCTGGACAGCGATCCCGGCGCCGCCAGCGGCCCGCCCACGGTCAACCTGGCCGTCGCGGACGGCCTGCGCCAGGTCACCCGGCACCTGCTGGGCCTCGGCCACCGGCGTGTCGCGCACATCGCGGCGGACGTGGACACCTGGACCTTCCGGGTCCGCACGGAGGCCGTCACGGCGGAGCTGGCCGCGGCGGGGCTGCGGGCCCCGGCGCGGCAGACGGCCGCGCTGAACGTCTCCGCGGCCAGGGACGCGGCGGTGCGCGCCCTGAGCGCGCCCGGGCCCCGGCCGACGGCGCTGCTGTGCGACGACGACATCCTGGCGGCCGGCGCCTGCAAGGGCGCTCGGGCGCTGGGCCTTCGGGTGCCGGAGGACGTGTCCGTGACGGGCTTCGACGACCTTTCGCTGGCGACGGCGCTCGATCCTGAGCTCACGACGGTCCGGCTGCCCGCCGAGTCCATCGGCGAGCACGGCATGACGGCCCTGCTGGCCCTCCTCGCGGGCCGCCCAGCACCACCCGTCGAACTCCCCCTGACCCTGGTCCCCCGAGCATCGACTGCGTCGGCTTCCGGGTGAGGTGGGGTGCCACTTGCTGCGGCGTTGCCGCTTTCCCGCCGTCTTGGCTGGTCGCGCCGTTCCCCGCCCCCCTTCGGGCGCGTTTCCTCCGCTGCCCAGCGTTGGCCCCTGCCAGGGGGTGCCCTCTGCGGAGAGGGTGAGCGTTTTTCAGGGGCGCGGGGAACTGCGCGACGAGCCCCCCGCCGGGGGAAGGTCCCAGGGTGGGGCGCGCCAGGCAGGGCGGGGGCACCCCCGGGGTCAGTCCTCCTCGTCGGAGGGGTCGTCCGTCGTGGTCGTCGCGGCGCTCTCCGCCTCCAGGAGGCGGGTGAGCTGACGCCCGAGGATGCGCTTGAACTTCCGCTGCTGCGGCCTCGTGCGGTCCAGCACCGCGACCTCCAGCTGCTCGGCCGTCAGCTGGCGGTCGCTGCCGTTGGTGTCGCGGCTGAGGGACTCCACCGCCAGCGCCAGCGCTTCCGCCAGGGTCATGCCGTCGCGGTGCCGCTGGTCGAGGTAGGAGCCGATCTGGTCGGAGTTGCCGCCGACGGCGACCGCCCCGTGCTCGTCGACGATGGACCCGTCGTGCGGCAGCCGGTAGATCTGGTCGTCCTCGGGCGCGGAGCCCACCTCCGCGACGATCAGCTCCACCTCGTACGGCTTCTCGCCGACGCTGGAGAAGATCGTGCCCAGCGTCTGGGCGTAGACGTTGGCGAGCCCACGGGCCGTCACATCGTCCCGGTCGTAGGTGTATCCGCGCAGGTCGGCGTATCGCACCCCGCCGATCCGCAGGTTCTCGAACTCGTTGTACTTGCCGACCGCCGCGAAGGCGATCCGGTCGTAGATCTCGCTGACCTTGTGCAGCGCGCGGGACGGGTTCTCCGCGACGAAGACGATTCCGTCGGTGTACTGCAGCACGACGACGCTGCGGCCACGCGCGATGCCTTTGCGGGCGTATTCGGCGCGGTCCGCCATGGCCTGCTGGGGTGAGACATAAAAGGGCGTGGACACCGGCTAACCGTGCCTTTCTGCAGTCGGCGCTGGGAGAGTGCGGAGGGAGGTCGGCTGACCGGGGGTCACAGCACCGGGGCCTGGGGGCCGTCGGGGCGCTCCATCCGCGCGTCGATGACCTCGCGGGCGAGCTCGGCGACCTCGGCCTCGGGCAGCCGGCGGAAGCCCTCCTCGGTCATCACGGTGATGAGCGGGAAGACCCGCCGGGCGAGGTCGGGGCCGCCGGTGGCGGAGTCCTCGTCGGCGGCGTCGTAGAGTGCCTGGATCACCGCGGTGGCCAGCTGGCGTTCGGTCAGGTCCTTGCGGTAGAGCTTCTTGAGGGTGCCGCGGGCGTAGACCGAGCCGGAGCCCGTGGCCGCGAAGCCGGTCTCCTCGCTGCGGCCGCCGGTGACGTCGTAGGAGAAGATCCGGCCCTTCTCGCGGTCGGTGTCGTAGCCGGCGAAGATCGGCACCACGGCCAGGCCCTGCAGGGCCATGCTGAGGTTGCCCCTGATCATCGTGGACAGCCGGTTGGCCTTGCCCTCCAGCGACAGGGTGGCGCCTTCGATCTTCTCGTAGTGCTCAAGCTCCAGCTGGAAGAGCTTGACCATCTCGACGGCCAGGCCCGCGGTCCCCGCGATGCCGACGGCTGAATACTCGTCGGCGGGGAAGACCTTGTCCATGTCGCGCGAGGCGATGATGTTGCCCATCGTGGCGCGCCGGTCACCGGCCAGGATGACGCCGCCGTCGAAGGTCGCGGACACGATCGTGGTGCCGTGCGGCAGCTCGACGGCGCCCTTGACCGCCGGCAGCGTGCGGCCGCCGGGCAGCAGCCCGGGCGAGTGCTCACCGAGGAAGTCGAGGAACGACGAGGAGCCGGGCGTCAGGAAGGCGGCCGGCAGACGCCCGTTGCTGCGAGATGTGGCTTCCACGCGATTCCTTCCACACGATCTTGAGGTCGTTACGGACCCTACCCGCCGGTCCGGAAATCCATCCGCCCCGCGGTCCGGATACCGGCCGCGGGGCGGGGTGAGAGCGGCTACTGCCCGCCCTTTTGGACGAAGGACCTGACGAAGTCCTCGGCGTTCTCCTCCAGGACGTCGTCGATCTCGTCGAGGACGGAGTCCACGTCGTCCGAGAGCTTCTCGTGGCGTTCCTTGAGGTCGTCGGCGGCCTGGGCGTCCTGCTGGACCTCCTCGGCCTCGTCCGTGGAACGCGTTGCCTTCTGCTGTCCGCCGTCGGTGTCCTTGGTTGCCATGTCCCTCACCCCGCTCGGTTGCGTGTCCTACAAGATCAGACCCTACAAGGAGGGCCCGTCCCCGGCTCTCGAATACGTCAACGTCCGAGTGCTACCCCGTTGATTCCCGGTTCTGGCCCGTTTCAGCCGCCGGAGAGGATGCGAACCAGATCTTCGGCCGTACGGCAGCGGTCCAGCAGCTCCTTGACGTGGTTGCGGGTGCCGCGCAGCGGTTCGAGGGTAGGCACCCGTTGCAGTGAGTCACGGCCGGGAAGGTCGAAGATGACCGAGTCCCAGGAGGCGGCGGCCACGTCGTCGGCGTACTGCTCCAGGCAGCGGCCGCGGAAGTACGCCCTGGTGTCCTCCGGGGGCTTGGTGACGGCCCTGAGGGCCTCCTCCTCGTCCAGCAGGCGCTGGATGCGGCCACGGGCCACCAGGCGGTTGTAGAGGCCCTTGTCGGGGCGTACGTCGGCGTACTGCAGGTCGACCAGCTGCAGCCGGGCGGCGTCCCAGCCCAGGTTGTCGCGGCGCCGGTAGCCTTCGAGGACCTGAAGTTTGGCGACCCAGTCCAGTTCGGCCGACAGGGTCATCGGGTCGCTCTCCAGCCGGTTGAGCACGTCCTCCCAGCGGGCCAGTACGTCCGTGGTCTGCGGGTCCGCGTCCGAGCCGTAGCGCTCCTCGGTGTATTTGCGGGCCAGCTCGTAGTACTCCATCTGGAGCTGGACAGCGGTGAGTGTCCGGCCGTTACGCAGCGTGATCAACTGGTGCAGGCCGGGGTCGTGGGAGACGTCGTGCAGGGTGCGGACCGGCTGGTCCACGGCCAGGTCCACCTTGATGAAGCCGTCCTCGATCATCGACAGCACCAGCGCGGTGGTGCCGAGCTTGAGGTAGGTGGAGATCTCCGAGAGGTTGGCGTCGCCGATGATCACGTGCAGCCGGCGGTATTTCTCGGCGTCGGAGTGCGGTTCGTCGCGGGTGTTGATGATGGGCCGCTTGAGCGTGGTCTCAAGTCCGACCTCGACCTCGAAGTAGTCCGCGCGCTGGCTGAGCTGGAAGCCGTGCTCGTGGCCGTCCTGGCCGATGCCGACCCGGCCCGCGCCGGTCACCACCTGCCGGGAGACGAAGAAGGGGGTGAGGTGCCTGACGATGTCGGAGAACGGCGTCTCGCGCTTCATCAGGTAGTTCTCGTGGGTGCCGTAGGAGGCGCCCTTGTTGTCGGTGTTGTTCTTGTACAGGTGGATCGGCTGGGCGCCCGGCAGCTGGGCGGCCCGCATCGCGGCCTCGGCCATGATGCGCTCGCCGGCCTTGTCCCACAGCACCGCGTCCCGCGGATTGGTGATCTCCGGCGACGAATACTCCGGATGGGCGTGGTCCACGTAGAGCCGGGCACCGTTGGTGAGGATCACGTTGGCCAGGCCGATGTCCTCGTCGGTGAGCTGGGTGGAGTCCGCCGCGTCCCGTGCGAGATCGAAGCCGCGGGCGTCCCGCAGCGGGTTCTCCTCCTCGAAGTCCCAGCGGGCGCGGCGCGCCCGGTGCATCGCCGCGGCGTACGCGTTGACGATCTGGGACGAGGTGAGCATGGCATTGGCGTTCGGGTGACCGGGGACGGAGATCCCGTACTCCGTCTCGATGCCCATTACTCGCCGTACGGTCATGCGGCCCTCCTTGCCCGGCTCCGGCCCGTGCGGGCCGGAAAACACACCGGCTGCGGGTACCCGCTGTCGGGACCCGCAGCCGGAGGGTAGTGCTTACAGATACTGTCCGGTATTCGCCACGGTGTCGATGGACCGACCCGTGTCGGCGCCCTGCTTTCCGGTCACCAGGGTGCGGATGAACACGATCCGCTCGCCCTTCTTTCCGGAGATTCGGGCCCAGTCGTCGGGGTTGGTGGTATTCGGCAGGTCCTCGTTCTCCTTGAACTCGTCCACGCAGGCGGCGAGCAGGTGGGCGACGCGCATGCCGCGCTGGTCCTGGTCCAGGAAGGCCTTGATCGCCATCTTCTTGGCCCGGTCCACGATGTTCTGGATCATCGCGCCGGAGTTGAAGTCCTTGAAGTACAGGACTTCCTTGTCACCGTTGGCGTAGGTGACCTCCAGGAAGCGGTTCTCCTCGGTCTCGGAGTACATCCGCTCCACCACGGACTGGATCATGGCGTCCACGGTGGCCGCCTTCGACCCGCCGTGCTCGGCCAGGTCCTCGCCGTGCAGCGGGAGCGTGTCGACCAGGTACTTCGAGAAGATGTCCTTGGCCGCCTCGGCGTCGGGACGCTCGATCTTGATCTTCACGTCCAGCCGGCCCGGGCGCAGGATCGCCGGGTCGATCATGTCCTCGCGGTTGGAGGCGCCGATCACGATGACGTTCTCCAGGCCTTCCACACCGTCGATCTCGGCGAGCAGCTGCGGGACGATGGTGTTCTCCACGTCCGAGCTGACGCCGCTGCCGCGGGTGCGGAAGAGCGATTCCATCTCGTCGAAGAAGACGATGACCGGGGTGCCCTCGCTCGCCTTCTCCCGGGCACGCTGGAAGACCAGGCGGATCTGCCGCTCGGTCTCGCCGACGTACTTGTTCAGCAGCTCGGGGCCCTTGATGTTCAGGAAGTAGCTCTTGCCCTGGGGCTGCCCGGTGACCTCGGCCACCTTCTTGGCCAGCGAGTTGGCGACCGCCTTGGCGATGAGCGTCTTGCCGCATCCCGGCGGACCGTAGAGCAGGACGCCCTTGGGCGGGCGCAGTTCGTACTCCTTGAAGAGATCGGCGTGCAGGTAGGGCAGCTCCACCGCGTCGCGGATCTGCTCGATCTGGTTGCCGAGGCCGCCGATCTGGCGGTAGTCGATATCGGGGACCTCTTCGAGGACGAGTTCCTCGACCTCGCTCTTGGGCACCCGTTCGTAGACGTATCCGGAGCGGGGTTCGAGCAGCAGGGCGTCGCCGGTGCGCAGGGTGCCGTCGAGCAGCGGTTCGGCGAGCCGTACCACCCGCTCCTCGTCGGTGTGCCCGATCACCAGGGCGCGCTCGCCGTCCTCCAGGATCTCCTTGAGGGTGACGATGTCGCCGACCCGCTCGAACTCCATCGCCTCGACCACGTTCAGCGCTTCGTTGAGCATCAGCTCCTGTCCGCGCCTGAGCTCGTCGAGGTCGACCGACGGGCTGACGTTCACCCGGAGCTTGCGCCCGCCGGTGAAGATGTCCGCCGTCCCGTCGTCGTTGGACTGCAGGAAAACGCCGAAGCCCGCCGGTGGCTGCGCGAGCCGGTCGACCTCCTCCTTGAGGGCCACGATCTGGTCGCGGGCCTCGCGAAGGGTGCTCGCCAGCCGTTCGTTCTGCGCGGACACGCCGGACAGATTGGTCTGCAGCTCGACGATCCGCTCTTCGAGAATCCTCGTGTGACGCGGAGAGTCGGCGAGCTTGCGTCGCAGGACGGCGATCTCCTGCTCAAGAAAGGCGACCTGGCTCATGGGGTCTTCCGAACCACGAGCGGGTCGGCCGCCACGGTTGATGTCGTCGTCGTGGGCCGCCACGGTCCTCACCTCCTCCAAGGGGAGCTGGACGTTTCCAGACCCTACCTGGGCTGGTGGGGGTTGAAACCCCTAGATCACAAAGACGATCGCGGTGTGTCCGATCTTCACCCTTGCGTACGTCCCTCCGCCACTGAGATACCCACCGAGCACGCCCGGAAAGCCGCCGGTTGTATCGTCGATTCGGTCAACAGCCGGACAGGGCGGTTGCTTCCCGAACGACCAACGGCAGGGATGAGTTTCCGTGAGCAACGAGACGGCCGAAGCGCTTGAGGTCTGGATCGATCAGGACCTGTGCACCGGTGACGGGATCTGCGTGCAGTACGCGCCCGAGGTGTTCGAGCTGGACATCGACGGCCTCGCCTATGTCAAGGGTGAGGACGACGAGCTGCGGCAGGCCCCTGGGGCCACCGTACCCGTACCGGTGGCTTTGCTGCGGGATGTCGTGGATTCGGCCAAGGAGTGCCCCGGCGACTGCATCCACGTACGCCGGGCCGCCGACCGTACCGAGGTCTACGGCCCCGACGCGGAGTGAGCGCCGGGCCCCGGGTCAGACCGTGTTGCCGGCCGGCCCGGGCAGGGCCACGTAACGGCCGTCGCGCCACTCCCAGGAGTAGCCGCGGCTCATGTCTGGGCAGCACTGCGGGACGCTGTCCGAGGAGAAGCCAAGCACCGTCGCCTTGACGCTGCGGCCCTCCAGCCGGAAGTCGCTGATCTGCCGGTTGTCGCCGGGCTTGACCAGGGTCACGGCGATCCGCGGGGCGCCGCCGGCGGTCCTGGGCGCGGACAGCACGTAGACGCCGCTGGGCGGGGTGCCGGTGTCGCTGTGGCAGCGCACCACCACGGCGGTCTCCGGGCGGCCGTCGCCGTCCAGGTCGCCGGAGACCTTGCTGACCACGTCGGTGGCCACACCACTGCCGCAGTCCAGCGGGTAGGTTGCGGCTGCCGGGTCGGGCGGCGCGACCGGCGCGGCGGGGGTCCTGCCGGCGGCGGCCGGCTTGCCCGGCGAGGCGTCGGCGGGCTGGACGAGGGCGATCGCGGCCACCACGGCGCCGAGGGCGGCGGCCGTGCTGATCCAGTGGACGCCGCGGGTACGGGTGTGCGGAAGGTGCTGGCCTGCGGAGGGCTGCACTCGCCTGTCTCCTGGGGTCGGTCGGCGGGGCTGGCCAGCATGGTGCCACACGTCACACCCGGCGGGAACAGCGGGGGCGGCGGTGACCCGCGTGAAACGCCGTCCCGGTGTTTTTACGGCATATGAGGTACGCGTCCGGGCCGCGGAAAGCCGCCGCCGCTCTGCCAGGAAGGGACAAACCGGCGACGGCGTGCCGAAGTTGGCCGAAACTGCCCGGTAGGGACCTAGCGCTCGGCGGCGGACCCGCCGCTGCCGCTGCCCGGGCCGGTGTAGTCCTCGCCGTAGGCGCCCTTCGCCGGACGGCGGCGGCGCAGCGGCGGCTCCACCCCGTCGGCGAGCCGGCGGGCGGTCAGCAGGAAGCCGGTGTGGCCGATCATCCGGTGATCGGGCCGGACCGCCAGGCCCTCGACGTGCCAGGTGCGGACCATGGTCTCCCAGGCGGCCGGCTCGTTGAACGAGCCGTGCTCCCTGATCGCCTCGACGGTACGGGCCAGCTGCGTGGTGGTGGCCACGTAGGCGCACAGGATGCCGCCGGGCACCAGGGCCTTGGAGACCGGCTCCAGGCACTCCCAGGGGGCCAGCATGTCCAGGATCACCCGGTCCACGTCGGTGTCGGACAGGTGGTCCTGGAGGTCGCCGACGGTGAGCTGCCAGGCCGGGTGCGGGCCGCCGAAGTAGCGCTCCACGTTCTGGGTGGCGATCTCGGCGAAGTCCGCCCGGCGCTCGTAGCTGTGCAGCATCCCGTGGTCGCCGATCGCCCGCAGCAGGAAGCTGCTCAGCGACCCGGAGCCGACGCCGGCCTCCACCACGCGGGCGCCGGCGAAGATGTCGGCCATCGCCAGGATCTGCCCCGCGTCCTTGGGGTAGACCACGGCGGCCCCGCGGGGCATGGACAGGACGTAGTCGGGGAGCAGCGGGCGCAGCGCGAGATAGGCGACGTTTCCCGTGGTACGGACCACGCTGCCCTCGGGAGCACCGATCAGCTCGTCGTGCGGGAAGGCACCCTTGTGGGTGTGGAACTGCTTCCCGGCTTCGAGCGTGAAGGTGTAGTGGCGTCCCTTGGGGTCGGTGAGCTGGACCTGGTCCCCGACTCTGAAGGGCCCGCGTCGGCGGGCGGCACCGGTCGGTTCGGACATGAGCATCACCTTATCGGCCTTTCCCCCCACCCCCTGACCGCCCCGACCTGCCCCCGCTCGGCCCGTACCCGAGGACGCCGCGGAGGGTGAGCGTTTTCGGCGAGTGAGCCGAAGGGGCGCGGGTGGTGTCGAAAGGGAGAACGCGCGGAGGTTCCGAGGAACGAGGAACCGAGCACGATCGACCGTCGACGCCGCCTTGAGCGCCCCGGAGGCGAACCGAGCCGCAAAAAGAATCAAGCAGGCACCCGGGACATCGCCGCCAGGAAGGCCTTCTCGACGTCGGCGGTCGCCAGGACGCCGAAGATCTCGCCGCTCGGCTCCACCACCAGGTACTCCGTGGACGGGGTGGCCCTCAGGGTGTCGAGCAGGGCCTCGCCGGCGAGTTCCGCGGAGACCCGCATGCCCGGCGTGAGGTCCTGGGCGAGGCCGCTGACCGCGACCCAGGGGCGGCGGTGCTCGGGGATCGTGACGATCGCGGACTCGCGTACCAGCGCCGTCGGGTCGCCGCGGCCGTCGACCACCACCAGGGCCCTGGCGCCGGCCTCGTTGGCCCGGCGCAGCGCCTCGGACAGGGGGGTGTCGGAGGCGACCGGGACCGCTCTGCGGGTCAGGGTGCGGGCCCGCAGATCGGGCAGCCGCTCGCGCAGCCTGGCCATCCGCAGGCTGTTGCCGGCGCCGGTCCAGATGATGGCGGCCAGGATCGCGGCGAGCAGCGCGTCGGTGAGCGAGTCGAAGCCGCTGCTGCCGTCCTCGCCGCTGCGGGCGTAGGACAGCATCGGCAGCCCGACGAGCACCGCGAGCGCCAGCCCGCGGCCCACCCAGGCCGCGGCCACCGTGCCGGTCATCGGCTTGCCGCTGATCTTCCAGACCACCGCCCGCAGCATCCGGCCGCCGTCCAGCGGCAGGCCGGGCAGGAAATTGAAGATCGCAACGATCAAGTTGCTGACCATCAGCCCGGCGAGCAGCACGCCGGGCACCGTGCCGGAGTCGACCAGCTGCATCCCGCCGAAGAAGATCCCGGCCAGCACCAGCGACAGCAGCGGCCCGACGAAGGCCAGCACGAACTCCCTGCCGGGGGTCTCGGACTCCTTCTCGATCTCCGAGACGCCGCCGAAGAACTGCAGCTGGATCCGCCGCACGGGCAGCTTGAACCGCAGCGCGGCCACCGTGTGCGCCAGCTCGTGGATCAGCACGGAGCCGTAGAAGGCCACCGCGAAGAACAGCGAGACCAGGTAGCGGACGCCGCCGAGCCCCGGCAGCACGGTGTCGAGCTGGTCGCCGAAGACCCAGGTGATCAGGGCCGCGACCAGGAACCAGCTGGGCGCGACGTAGATGGGCACGCCGAAGAAACGGCCCATCAGGATTCCGCCGCCGGGCCCCCGCGGGGACTTGCCGGTGTCGCCGTCCTGGCCAGGGGCGTCGCTCTTCCGGGACGGCGGCCCACCGCTCTCGCTCAATGCTTCCCCTCGCTCGGATCCGGACCTCGTACCGATCGCGCGCAGCGAGGCCTCGCAGCCATGCTATTGCGCCGTTACGCCCGGCGGGCACCGGCTTGTCGGTGGCAGGCCGTAGGGTCGTCCCCCATGGGGACCAGCACCGAGAGCATTCCGCCGCGACCGCCGACGTCGCTGTCGCCGTCGCGCGCGGCCGACTTCATGCGCTGCCCGCTGCTGTACCGGCTGCGGGTGATCGACCGGCTGCCGGAGAAGCCGACGCAGGCGGCCACCCGGGGCACCGTGGTGCACGCGGTGCTCGAACGGCTCTTCGACGCCCCCGCGGCCGACCGCACCGCGGACCGGGCCAGGGAGCTGGTGCCCGCCGAGTGGGAGCGGCTGCTGGCCGCCAGGCCCGAGCTGTCGTCGCTGTTCGACGTGGCGGACCCGGCGGCCCTTGCGGCGTGGCTGGACAGCGCCCGCGCCCTGGTGGACCGCTGGTTCACCCTGGAGGACCCGACCCGGCTCGAACCCGCCGAGCGCGAGCTGTACGTCGAGACGGTGCTGGACTCGGGGCTGACGCTGCGCGGCTACGTCGACCGGCTGGACGTCGCGCCGGCCACTGGCGATCTGCGGGTGGTGGACTACAAGACGGGCAAGGCCCCCCGCCCGGAGTACGCCGACGAGCCGATGTTCCAGATGTCGTTCTACGCCCTGGTGCTGTGGCGGCTGCGCGGGGTGGTCCCGCGGCGGCTGCAGCTGGTGTATCTGGGCAGCGGGGACGTGCTGACCTACGACCCGGCGCCGGCGGACCTGCTGCGTACCGAGCGCAAGCTGCTGGCCCTGTGGGAGGCGATCAGGGCGGCGACCGAGAGCGGTGACTGGCGGCCGCGCCGCACCCCGCTGTGCGGCTGGTGCGATCATCAGGCGTTCTGCCCGGAGTTCGGCGGGACTCCGCCGCCCTATCCGCTGGCGGCTGTGACCGTGGGTCCGCCCCGGGTGGGCGAGAATGACCCGGTCTAGCGAAGACGGAGGAGTTCCCGTGGCGATCCGCGTCCTGCTGGTGGACGATCAGCCCCTGCTGCGTACCGGTTTCCGGATGATCCTGGAGGCCGAGACCGACCTGGCGGTGGTCGGTGAGGCCGGGGACGGCCAGCAGGCGCTGGACCAGGTGCGGGCGCTGCAGCCCGACGTGGTGCTGATGGACATCAGGATGCCCCGGATGGACGGAGTGGAGGCGACCCGGCAGATCACCGGCCCCGACCGTTCCGGGCCGGCGAAGGTGCTGGTGCTGACCACCTTCGACCTCGACGAGTATGTGATCGAGGCGCTGCGGGCCGGCGCGAGCGGCTTCCTGCTCAAGGACGCCCCGGCGGCCGAGCTGGTGCAGGCGATCCGGGTGGTGGCCGCGGGCGAGGCGATGCTGGCGCCCAGCATCACCCGCCGGCTGCTCGACAAGTACGCGGGCCGGCTGCCGTCCGGCGACGAGTCGGTGCCGCAGCCGCTGCACACCCTGACCGAGCGGGAGGTCGAGGTGCTCAGGCTGGTGGCCCGCGGCCTGTCGAACGCGGAGATCGCCGCTGAGCTGTTCGTGTCGGAGACCACCGTCAAGACGCACGTCGGGCATGTGCTGACCAAGCTGGGCCTGCGCGACCGGGTGCAGGCGGCGGTCTACGCGTACGAGAGCGGTCTGGTGCGCCCCGGCGCGAACTGACAGGCCCGGCGGCCGCCCGGGACCGCGTGCGCCGCGGGCGGTCAGTCGCTCTGGCCGCGGCCCAGCTCCCAGAACTGCGTGACGGACGAGGCGTTCATCGCCCATTCGGTGCCGCCGATGGCGTCCCGGGCAGCCAGGTACTGCTTGCCCTGCCACAGCGGCAGCACCGTGGCGCCGTCGGCGACGAGCCGCTGCGCCTGCTCCAGGTCGGCGGCCGCGTCCGCCCGCTTGGGCTGCTGCCTGCTGCCGGCGATGAGCTGCTGCAGCGCCGGGGTGGTGGCGGCCGGGCCGAGCGAGCCGCCGGGGCCGAAGAGGGGCGCCAGGTAGTTGTCGGGGTCGGGGAAGTCCGGGTACCAGCCGAGGCCGTAGACCTGGTAGCGGTGCGCCTGGTAGCCGGCCCGGTAGGTGTTCCAGTCGGGTACGCCCTGGAGGGCGACGCGGAAGAGCCCGCCGTTCTCCAGCTGCCGCTTGAGCGCGGCGAACTCCGCCGCGGTGGCCTCGCCGTAGTGGGTGGTGCTGTAGCTGAGGGTCAGCGCTACCGGAGTGGTCAGCCGGGCCGAGGTGAGCAGTTGCCTGGCCCGCTGGAGGTCGGGCAGGGCGGGGTCGTAGAAGGCGTTGGTATGGCCGGTGATGCCCTGCGGCACGATCGAGTACAGCGGGTCCGTGGTGCGCCGGTAGACGTCCCTGGTGAGCGCCTGCCGGTCGACCAGCGCGGCGGCGGCCCGGCGTACGGCCTGCTGTCCCGCGACCGGGTCCGCGGGGTCGAAGACCAGGAAGTTGGTCTGGGTCCCGGCGGCCTCGGTCAGCTTCACCTGCGGGTCGGCGCCCTGGGTGTAGCGGCTGATCTGGTCCGGCGTCATGGTGCGGGACATCACATCGATGGTGCCGGCCTTCAGCGCCTTCTCCATGGCCGCCGACGAGCTGAAGAAGCGCAGTTCCACCCGGCTGTTGTGGAGCGTGGCCGAGCCCTTGTAGCGGGGGTTGCGCACCAGCACCGCCCGGTCGCCGGGCACCAGCGACTTCAGGGTGTACGGCCCCGAGCCGGTCACCCGGTAGCCCGGGTGCAGCTTGCCGGAGGCGTACTCCCTGCTGTCGACGATGGCGGCGGCCGGGGTGGTGAGTTTGAGCGGGAAGGTCGCGTCGGGGTCCTTGAGGTGGAAGACCACCGTGCTGTCGTCGGGGGTCTCGACCTTGTCGATGTCGGAGAGCAGCGCCGCGGGCCCGCCCGGGTCGTGGATCGCCAGCATCCGGTCGACCGAGAACTTCACGTCGTGCGCGGTCAGCGGCCTGCCGTCGGAGAAGGTCAGGCCGCCGCGCAGGGTGCAGCGGTACTGCTCGCCGAGGGTGTCGGTGAAGCCGCACGTGCGGGCCGCGTCGGGCTGCGGCTCGGTGCCGGTGCGGGGCAGCCTGACCAGGGTCTGGTAGGTGTTGCCGATCAGGGTCCAGCTGCCGGTGTCGTAGCCGGCCGCCGGATCCAGCGGCGCCGGGTTGCCCGCCGAGGCCGTGACGGTGTCCGTGGTGCCGACCACCAGGGCCCCGCCGCCGTCCCCGCCGCTGCCGCTGCCGGAGTCGCATCCGGCCAGCAGCAGCGGGGCGGCGAGGCCGATGACGGCCGGTACCGCGAACAGCTTGCGCAACATCCTCGACGTGTTCCCCTCGTCCACCCGCCGGGCCCCGCCGGCCCGGCCGCCGCCGCCGTCAGCCCTTGCCGCGGCCGAGCTCCCAGAACTGCGTGGTGGTGGAGGCGTTCAGCGCCCACTCCACGCCGGTGATGTCGGCGCGGGCGGCGATGTACTGCTTGTGCTGCCACAGCGGGAGCATCGGCACGTCGTTGGCGATCAGGTTCTGTGCCTTGGTGAAGTCCGTGGTGGTGGAGCTGCGGTCGGCCTGCTTGCGGGTGGCCGGCAGCAGCTGGTTCTGGATCGCCTTGTTGTTGTAGGCCAGGTTGAGGAAGTTGGCCTTGTCGAAGAACGGTGCGATGTAGTTGTCCGGGTCCGGGAAGTCGGGCAGCCAGCTCAGCGCGAAGACGTCGTACTCACGCTGGGACGCCTTCTTGAGGAAGGTGTTCCACTGCTCGTCCTTGGTCTTGACGTCGAACAGCCCGCTCGCGTTGAGCTGCCGGGCGATCTCCTGGGCCTCGGCCTGGTTCATCGTGCCGCCGGTGTCGCGGCGGAAGTTGATGGTCAGCGGGACCTTGCCGGTGATGCCGGCCTGCTCCAGGAGCACCTTGGCCGCCGGGAGCGAGGGATCCTTGTACTTGTTGTAGAACGAGTTGGTGTGGGTCGTGATGCCCTGCGGGATCACCGAGTACAGCGGGTCGGCGGTGCGCTTGTAGACGTCGCGGGTGATGGCCTGCCGGTCGATGATCTGGGCCATCGCCTGGCGCACCGCGACGTTCTTGAGCGCCGGCGCGTCGGTGTTGAGGAACAGGAAGCGCGCCTCGCCGCCGGGGGACTCGGTGAGCTTGACGTTGGGGTCGGTGCTGCTGAGCAGGGTGCCGATCTGGTCCGGGCTCAGGGTGCGCGCCATGACGTCGATGGCGCCGGAGCGCAGCGCGGACTCCATCTTGTGGGGGTCCGAGAACAGCTTCAGCTCGATGCCGTTGTTGTTGATCTTCAGAGTGCCGGTGTAGTGCGCGTTCTTGGAGAACTGGCCCTGCTTGGCCTGCGTGAAGGAGTCCAGCGTGTACGGGCCGGAACCCACCAGCCGCCAGCCGGTGTAGGGCTTGTCGGCGTCGTAGACCTTGTGGTCGACGATCGCCGCTGCCGGGGTGGCGAGCTTGGCGGGGAACGTCGCGTCGGGCGCCTTGAGGTGGAAGACCACCGTGCTGTCGTCCGGCGCGTCCACCGACTTGACGCCGGATATCAGCGAGGCGGGACCGGCCGCCCAGTTGATCTTCTGCATCCGGTCGATGGAGAACTTCACGTCCTGGGCGGTCAGCGGGTCGCCGTTGGAGAACTGCTGGTCGGCCCGCATCGTGCACTGGTACGTCAGCACGCTGGTGTCGGTGTAGTGGCAGTCCTTGGCCGCGTCGGGGGTCGGCGTGGTGCTGCCGCGCTGGTAGGTCAGCAGCATCTGGAAGGTGTTGAAGAAGATGTTCCAGGTGGCGCTGTCGTACGAGGTCGCGGGGTCGAGCGGCGCCGGGTTGTCCTTGGTCAGCTCGATACTGTCGGTGGTGCCGACGACGATGGCTTTGCCGCCACCGCTCCCCCCGCCGGAACCGCCGCACCCGGTGAGCAGGGGTGTCATCACGCCCAGGAGGGCGGGCAGCACCAGAAGCTTGCGGTTCATCGTCGTCGTTCTCCTCTTGTTCCTGCTCATGTACCAGTGGTGCTCGTGACAGGCTCACGCAGATGGCAGGCCACCTGCACGCCGGTGGCCGGGATCAGGCTGAGGCGCGGATCGCGTGGCGGCGCGAACTCCACCACGGCCCGGCCGCTTTCGGCGTGCATCGTGACCACGCCGCGCCAGAACGGTTCACGCGGTTCGGCTTCGGATGCCTCCTCGCGCAGATGCCGGAGGTATTCCAACACATCTTCGGGAGAGCGGCCTCGGCCGGGTGCGATTGCGACCGTGCTCTGGCTGTCCGCGCCCAGCGACTCGACGTCCGCGAAGAGCGATTTCTCCCGCGCTGAGGCCTCTGGGGCCAGCGCGAGCCAGCGGTTCTCCAGCAGCGTGCGCAGATCGCGGGCCTCCCAGCCGCACTCGGCGACGGCGACCGGGCAGCGCGGGTGGAAGGCGCAGCCCATCGGCGGCCTTGCGGCGTCCGGGATCTCGCCGCGCGGCAGCTCGCGGGGCAGTGCCCGCTCCGGGTCCGGCTCCGGGATCGCGGCCAGCAGCGCCTCGGTGTACGGGTGTTGCGGGTCGGCGAAGACCTGGGCGGTGGGGCCGTACTCCACGATCCGGCCCAGGTACATGATCGCGATGGTGTCGCAGAAGAACTTCGCGCTCGCCAGGTCGTGGGTGACGTAGACGTAGGTGAGATCGAGATCACGCTTCAGATCCAGCATCAGCTGGAGGATCTTGGCCCGGACGCTCATGTCCAGCATCGAGATCGGCTCGTCGGCGACCAGCAGTTCGGGTTCCGCGATGATCGCCCTGGCCAGCACGGCACGCTGCTTCTGGCCGCCGGACAGGTCCCCGGGGAACTTGCCCAGGTAGCGCTCCGGCGGGGTCAGGCCGACCCGCTCCAGCGCGTCGACGACCTTGGCCTCGTACTCCTGCTCGTCCGCGACCAGGTTGTGGATGCGCAGCGGGTGGCCGACGGCGGTGCGGATGTCCATCGCCGGGTTGAGCGAGGCGTGCGGGTCCTGGAAGACCATCTGGAGCTTGCGGCGCAGCGGCCGCAGCCGGCGCTCGCCGAGTTCGGTGATGTCCTCGCCGTGGAAGCGGACGGTGCCGGCGGTGGCCCGGGTCAGGCCGATCAGGGTGCGGCCCAGCGTGGTCTTGCCGGAGCCGGACTCGCCGACCAGGCCGAGGACTTCGCCCTTGCGCAGGGTCAGGTCGATACCGTCGACGGCACGGACCGCGCCGCCCGCCCGGCCGGAGAAGCGGCCGAGCAGGCCGCCGCGCAGGCCGAAGTGCACTTCGAGGCCGGTGGCCTCGACCAGTGGCTCGCCGACCTGGGCGTCGGCTCCTTCGCCGGACGGTTCGATGTCAGGCTTCGTCAGCAACGCTGATCTCCTTCACAGCGGCGAGCGGTTCGCGCCCGTCGGGTCCCAGCTCGTCCACCAGGGCGGGGTCCGCCTCGATCGCCTGCTGCCAGCAGGCGCTGACCACCCCGCTCGGCAGGGTCACCTCGGGCGGCTCCACCGTGGCGCAGCCGCGCATGGCGACCGGGCACCGCGGGTGGAAGCGGCAGCCCTGCGGGGGTTCCACCAGGTCCGGCGGGCTGCCCGGGATGAAGTGCAGCCCGGTGGTGGCCAGCGAGATGGTCGAGCGGAGCAGCTCCTTGGTGTACGGGTGCTGCGGGTTGGCGAACACCTCGCGGGCGTCGCCCTGTTCCACGATATGACCGGCGTACATCACCGCGACCCGGTCGCACGCCTCGGCGACGATACCGAGGTTGTGGGTGATCAGCACCAGCGAGGTGTCGAAGTTCTTCCGCAGGTCGGCGAGGATCTTGATGATCTGCGCCTCGACCAGCACGTCGAGGGCGGTGGTGGGCTCGTCGGCGACGATGAACGCCGGCCGCAGCACCAGTGCGAGCGCGATCATGATGCGCTGCCGCATACCGCCGGAGAACTCGTGCGGGTAGCTGTCGTAGCGGCTCTCCGGGATGCCCATGCCGCGCAGCGCGGCCAGCGCGCGGGACTTGACCTCCCGCTTGGGCAGGCCCTTGTGGTGGGCGCGCAGCGCCTCCTCGAAGTGCTGTGAAATCCGCATCAGCGGGTTGAGCCGGGTCATCGGCTCCTGGAAGATCAGCCCGAGGTCGGGGCCGCGCAGCCGCTGGATCTCCCGGGGCGGCAGCCCCACCAGGTTGCGCCCGGCGCCGCGGGGGCTGCGCAGCACGACCTCGCCGTCGACGGCCGCCGCCGGCGGGGTCAGGCCGAGCACTCCGCGGCCGAGGGTGGACTTGCCGCAGCCGGACTCGCCGACCAGGCCGAGGGTCTCGCCGGGCCGTACGTCGAAGCTGACGCCGTCCACGGCTCGTACCGGGCCGCGGTCGGTGCCGTACCAGACGCGCAGGTCGCGGACGGACAGGACGGGTTCGGTCACTTGACGGCCTCGCCTTCGGGAACCGCGGGAGCGGTGACGGTACGGCGCCGGGTGTACTCGGGAAGCAGCACCTTGCGGATCCGGCGGCGCCGCATGGTCGGGTTGAGCACGTCGTTGAGTCCCTCGCCGAGCAGCGTGAAGCCGAGGATGGCGATGACCATGGCGACGCCGGGGTAGAGGCAGGTCCACCACATGCCGGCGTTGACGTCGTCGATCGCGCGGTCCAGGTCGTAGCCCCATTCGGCGGCCTGGGTGGGCTGGATGCCCAGGCCGAGGAAGCCCAGGCCGGCCAGGGTGCCGATGGCGTCGGCGGCGTTCATCGTGGTGATCACCGGCACGGACTGGATGACGTTGCCGAAGAGGTACTTGCGGATCACCACCGACGGTTTGGCGCCCATCGCGCGGGCGGCCTCCACGAAGGTGGCCTCCCTGGCGGACAGCGCGGAGGCCCGGACCACCCGGAAGTACTGCGGGATGTAGACCACCGTGATGGACAGCGCCGCGGTGACCACGCCGCCGCCGGAGATGCCGGAGAAGACGAACCCGGCCACGATGGCCAGCAGCAGGTAGGGGAACGCGAACAGCGCGTCCATCACCAGCACCAGGATGCGGTCGAGCCAGCCGCCGAAGTAGCCGGACACCAGGCCGAGCAGCACTCCGAGGATCAGCGAGAAGATCACCGCGAGCACCATCACCTCAAGCGCCGTACGGGCGCCGTAGATGGTGCGGGAGAGCACGTCCAGGCTCTGCACGGTGGTGCCGAACCAGTGGTCGCCGTCCGGCGAGCCCTGCTTGGGGAAGGACTTGCCGCCGGACTTGTAGGTGTCGAAGCTGTAGGGCGCGATGAGCGGTGCGAAGACCGCGGTGATCACGAACAGCAGCGAGATGACGGCGCCGGTCCACAGCATGAACCTCGGTACGCCGCGGGCCTCGCGGATCGCGGCGGTGATCCTGCGCAGGCCGCCGAAGCGGGTGCCCGCGCCGGACGGGGCGGCGTCGGTGGGCTCGATCGGGCCGGTGGGGAGAGTCGTCGTGGCCATCAGTAGCGCACCCTCGGGTCGATCAGCGCGTTGACGAAGTCGATCAGCAGGCTGATCACGACGACGACCAGGGCGAAGACGGTGACGATGCCCTGGACGGCGACGTAGTCGCGCTGGTTGATGTAGTCGATCAACTGGCGTCCGATGCCAGGCCAGTTGAAGATCTTCTCGGTGAGCACCGCGCCGCCGAGCAGCATGGCGACCTGCAGGCCGAGCACCGTGATCACCGGCACCAGGGCGTTGCGGAAGCCGTGCCGGGCGACGACATGGCGTTCCTTGACGCCGCGGGCGCGGGCCGCCTCGATGTAGTCGCCCTGCAGCGACTGGATGAGGTTGATCCGGATCATCCGGATGAAGACCCCGACCACCAGCAGGCCGAGCGCGGTGGACGGCAGCAGCAGGTGCTGGAGGATGTCGGTGACCGCGTCCCAGTCGCCGTCGAGCATCGCGTCCACGATCAGGATGTGGGTCTGGGTCGGCACGTTCAGCTGGATCAGCGGTGAGGCCTGGCCCGAGGTGGAGCCGAAGGCGAGCATGAGCAGCGGTGCGGTGACGAAGACCGGGGCGGCGTAACTGATGGTGCTGGCCAGCCTGCTGACCACGTCGACCGGGCGGTCACGGTAGCGGCCGGCCAGCAGGCCGACCGGGATGCCGATGACCGCGGCGAAGACCAGGGCGCCCGCGGTGAGGGTCAAGGTGGCGCCGCCGTTCTCGATGATGATCTCGCGCACGCTGCGGCGATCCGAGAAGGTGGTGCCGAAGTTCAGCGTGACCACTGACTTCAGGTAGTCCCAGAACTGCTGGTAGAGCGGTGCGTCGAAGCCCGCCGCATGCCGTCTCGCGGCGAGTTCCGTCGCGTTCAGCTTCCCGCCCTGCGACGCCGAGATCGGGTCTCCCGGTGCCACCCGCATCATGACGAAGACCAGGATCAGCAGGATCAGGACCATGGGCACGGCGAGCGCGATCCGGGTGAGGATGTAGCGCCGCAGCGAGCCCGACTGCTTGCTCGTGTTGCTCATGCGGTGACTTTCCGATGGCTGTCCGGTACGGCCCGGACCGTGGACGACGGGATGCGCGGGGAGGTGCCGCGTGCCGCGGCCGGCCCGCGGGGGTCACTCCCCCGCGGGCCGGCCGACGGTCACTTGCTGCCGAGCTCGTAGAACCGGAACATCGTCGGGTCGAGCGCCTTGTCGGCGCCGGTCACACCGTCGCGGATGACGACGGTCTGCTTGCCCTGCCACAGCGGGATGATCGGGACGTCCTCGGCCACGATCTTCTGGATGTCGGCGAAGGCCTGGTCGCGCACGGTCTTGTCATCCGTGCCCTGCTCCTTGCTGAGCAGGGTAAGGATCTGCGGGTTGACGTAGCCGGTGCCCAGGAAGGGCTCCTTGGTCAGGAACGGCGCCACGTCGTTGTCGGGGTCCGGCAGGTCCGGGTACCAGCCGATCATGTACGAGGCGTACGTGTCGGACTTCTCGTCCTTCTGGTACTGCTGCCACTCGGTCGAGCTGAGGGTGACCTTGAACAGGCCGGTGGCCTCCAGCTGCCGCTTGATCGTGGTCGCCTCGTCGGCGGACGCGGCACCGTAGTGGCTCGGCGTCCAGGCGTATGCGATTTGCACCGGGGTGGTGATGCCGGCGGCGGTGAGCAGCGCCTTGGCCTTGGCGGTGTCGGGGGCGCCGTACTTGTCCTTGAAGGCGTCGGTGTGGCCCTCGATGCCGTTGCCGACCATCGAGTAGAGCGGGGCCACGGTGTCGTCGTAGGCCTCCTTGGCGATGCCGGCCCGGTCGATCACCTGGGCGACGGCCTGCCTGACGGCCTTCTGGTCGGACGGCTTCACCTTGGCGTCGAAGACCATGTAGCGCTTCTCGGTGCCGGTGCCTTCGAGAACCTGGATGCCGGAGGTCTTCTTCAGGTCCTGGGTGTCGGTGGGCGACAGGCTGCGGAACGCCGCGGTGACGGTGCCGTCCTTGACGGCCTGCTTCAGGGCGGACGCCTCGGAGAAGTACTGCAGCACGACCTGGCTGTTGTTCAGCTTGTTGGTGCCCTTGTACGACTTGCTCGCCTTGAGCGAGGCCTGCTGCTTGGCCGTGTACTTGTCCAGCGTGTACGGGCCGGAGCCGACGATCTTCGAGCCGTCGAGCAGCTTGTCGGCCGGGAAGACCTTCTCGTCGACGATCGCGCCGGCGTCGGTGGCGAGCACCGAGGGGAAGGTCGAGTCGGGGTTCTTGAGGTGGAAGACCACCTTGTCGGCACCGGTGATCGTGGTGCTGTCCAGGTTGGCCAGCAGGCTCGAAGGGCCGTTGGGGGCGGCGATCTTGAGCATCCGGTCGAAGGTGAACTTCACCGACGTCGCCGTCAGCGCGTCGCCGTTGGAGAACGTCAGACCCGGCTGCAGCTCGCAGGAGTAGGTCTTGGGGTCGGTGAAGTCGCAGCTCTTGGCCGCGTCCGGGACCGCCGTGGTGGCGCCGGTCGGGAAGTGCATCACCTTCTGGTAGACGCTGTCGATGATCTCCCAGGAGCCGTAGTCGTACGCTCCCGCGGGGTCCAGCGAGGACACCGAGTCGGTGGTCCCGACGATCACGGCGCCCTTGCTGCTGCTGCCGCCACCGCTGCTGTCGCCACTGCCGGACGAATTATCCTTTTTGCCACCGCACGCGGAGGCGCCGATGGCCAGGAAGGCCACGGCGGCTGCGGCGACGACACGCTTGTTTCGTGACATCCAGTGAATCCCCTTGCTCACATGCCGGTCGGTTGAGTCGGCATCGACCGTCGAGGACATTAGCGGGGGCGCCTCGACCCACGGGGACACGGAGTGATTGAGGGGACATTACATACCGGTAACAGGACGTTCACCTCCGATATGCGGACGTGTGGGCTATCGACCCTCGGTACGTCAAACCGGACACTTCACCCGGGTAAAGATGCGGTAAGTGAAATCTCATCCAGTTACCGGACCCGCTGTCGATGGGGTGTCGTGTGACAATCATCACACCCAGCGGATTCCACTTGGTGAGAATTTATTCAGAGATCACCCTCAGTGCAGATCCACGTTCACGGAGCGCTGGACCAGGGACCGCAGAAATGGGACATTCACCTGGTCGAGCGATGTGACGACGGTACGCCCCGGGGCCGGCGCGATCGGCACCACCGACGGCACCGCCACCACCTGGCAGCCGGCCGCCTCCGCCGAGGCGACCCCGGTGAGTGTGTCCTCCACCACCACGCAGGCCGCCGGGTCGGCGCCCAGCCGGGCCGCGGCGGTCAGGTACGGGTCCGGGTACGGCTTGGTGCGGGCGATCTCGTCACCCGCGAGGGTGAAGGCGAAGTTCTCGGCGCCCAGCGAGCGCAGCATCACATCGATCGTGCGCCGGTGCGAGGCCGACACCAGCGCCGTGGGCACCCCGTGCGCCGCCAGCTCGGCCAGCAGCCGCTTGGCCCCCGGCATCAGCGGGGCACCGAGGGCGATCAGCTCCTCGAAGCGGGTGTCGATCGCGACCATCAGCTCCGCCAGCGTCGCCGTGGTGCCGGTCACCTCCATGAGGTGGCCGACGCTGCGGGCCATCGGCCCGCCCACCACGACCTCCCGGTGCACCTCGTCCAGCGCGTGCCCGAGGTCGGCGAAGACGCCGGTCTCCGCCGCCCACCAGATGCCCTCGGTGTCCACCAGGGTGCCGTCCATGTCCAGCAGGACCGCCTGCAGGCCGCGGCCCTGCGCCGGACGGGTGTCGACGACGGGGGTGCTGCTGGTCATAGGCTCACTCCTCGGCCGAGGTGCTGACCGGGCGCCGGAGGGGTGCCGACGCGCCCTTTCCTGGGGGACACAAAGGCCGGTCGCCGCGTCCCGCGAACGGGAAGGCGACCGGCCCCTGCCGGACCGACCATTCTACGTGGCCCCGCCGAGGCGCGCCTGACGGGCATGCCACGGGCGCACGAAGCCCCGGTGACGTCCCGGCACCGGACGGGGTGCCGCCGCCTCCCGCGGGCGCTCAGCGGGCGTTGAAGTACTTCGCCTCCGGGTGGTGGATGACGATCGCGTCGGTGGACTGCTCCGGGTGCAGCTGGAACTCCTCGGACAGCTTCACCCCGATCCGCTCGGGTTCGAGCAGCGCCGCGATCTTGGCCCGGTCCTCCAGGTCGGGGCAGGCGCCGTAGCCCAGCGAGAAGCGCGCCCCGCGGTACTTCAGCGCGAACATGTCCTCGACGTCACCGGGGTCCTCGCCGCCGTAGCCCAGCTCGGCGCGCACCCTGGCGTGCCAGTATTCGGCCAGCGCCTCGGCCAGCTGCACCGACAGGCCGTGCAGCTCCAGGTAGTCCCGGTAGGAGTCGGCGGCGAAGAGCTCGGCCGCCGCGTCCGAGACGCGGTTGCCGACGGTGACCACCTGGAAGCCGACCACATCGGTCTCGCCGGACTCCTCGGGCCGGAAGAAGTCGGCCAGGCACAGCCGCCGCCCCCTGCGCTGCCGGGGGAAGGTGAAGCGGGTGCGCTCGGTGCCGTCCTCGTGCAGCACGATCAGGTCGTCGCCCTTGGACACGCACGGGAAGTAGCCGTAGCTGACCGCGGCCTCCAGCAGGCTCTCTGACTGCAGCCGGGTCAGCAGCCCGCGCAGCCGCGGCCGGCCCTCGCTCTCCACCATCTCCTCGTACGTCGGCCCCGAGGCGCGCGACTGCTTCAGGCCCCACTGGCCCTTGAACAGCGCGCCCTCGTCCAGCCACGAGGCGTAGTCGGCGAGCTGGATGCCCTTGACCACCCGGCTGCCCCAGAACGGCGGGGTCGGCACCGGGTTGTCGACCGCGACGTCGGAGCGGATCTGGCCGAGGTTGACCTCGGGCTCCACCGGCTCCTGCGGGCGGGCCGCCACCCGGCGCGCCTTGAGCTCGGGCAGCTTGGCGCCGGGGACCCCGCGCTTGACGCCGATCAGCGCGTCCATCAGCCGCAGGCCCTCGAAGGCGTCGCGGGCGTAGCGCACCTCGCCGAGGTAGATCTCGTGCAGGTCCTGCTCGACGTAGGCCCGGGTCAGCGCGGCGCCGCCGAGGATGACCGGATACTCGGCGGACAGCCCGCGCTGGTTCAGCTCCTCCAGGTTCTCCTTCATGATCACCGTGGACTTCACCAGCAGCCCGGACATCCCGATCACGTCGGCCCGGTGCTCCTCGGCCGCGTCCAGGATCACCGACACCGGCTGCTTGATGCCGAGGTTGACCACGTTGTAGCCGTTGTTGGACAGGATGATGTCGACCAGGTTCTTGCCGATGTCGTGGACGTCGCCGCGGACGGTGGCCAGCACGATGGTGCCCTTGCCGCCGCCGTCCTCGCTCTTCTCCATGTGCGGTTCGAGGTAGGCGACGGCGGCCTTCATGACCTCCGCCGACTGCAGCACGAAGGGCAGCTGCATCTGGCCGGACCCGAACAGCTCGCCGACCACCTTCATCCCGGACAGCAGCGTGTCGTTGACGATGTCCAGTGCGGGCCGCTCGGCCAGCGCCGCGTCCAGGTCGTCGGTGAGGCCGTTCTTCTCGCCGTCGATGATCCGCCGCTGCAGCCGCTCGTCCAGCGGCAGCGCCGCCAGCTCCTCGGCCTTGCCGGCCTTGACCGACGTGGAGTCGACGCCGTCGAAGAGCTCCATCAGCCGCTGCAGCGGGTCGTAGCCCTCCCGCCGGTTGTCGTAGACCAGGTCGTACGCCGTCTGCCGCTGGTCCTCGGGGATGCGGGCGATCGGCACGATCTTGGAGGCGTGCACGATCGCCGAGTCCAGGCCCGCCTTGACGCACTCGTCGAGGAAGACCGAGTTGAGCACCACCCGGGCGGCCGGGTTGAGGCCGAAGGAGATGTTCGACAGGCCGAGGGTGGTCTGCACGTCGGGGTGCAGGCGCTTGAGTTCGCGGATCGCCTCGATGGTGGCGGCGCCGTCGCCGCGGGACTCCTCCTGGCCGGTGCAGATGGTGAAGGTCAGGCAGTCGATGAGGATGTCGGACTCGTGGATGCCCCAGTTCCCGGTCAGGTCCTCGATCAGCCGCTCGGCGATCGCGACCTTCTTCTCGACGGTCCTGGCCTGGCCCTCCTCGTCGATGGTCAGCGCGATCAGGGCCGCGCCGTGCTCGACGGCCAGCGCGGTGACGCGGGCGAAGCGCGACTCGGGGCCGTCGCCGTCCTCGTAGTTCACCGAGTTGAGCACCGCGCGGCCGCCGAGCTTCTCCAGGCCGGCCCGCAGCACGTCGACCTCGGTGGAGTCCAGCACGATCGGCAGCGTGGAGGCGGTCGCGAAGCGGCCGGCGACCTCGGCCATGTCGGCGACGCCGTCCCGGCCGACGTAGTCCACGCACAGGTCGAGCAGGTGGGCGCCCTCCCTGATCTGGTCGCGGGCCATCTCGACGCAGTCCTCCCAGCGGCCCTCCAGCATCGCGTCGCGGAACTTCTTCGAGCCGTTGGCGTTGGTGCGCTCGCCGATCGCCAGATACGAGGTGTCCTGGCGGAACGGGACGGTCTGGTAGAGCGAGGCGGCGCCCGGCTCGGGCCGCGGGTCACGCGGGGTCAGCTCGTGGCCGCCGACCCGCTCGACCAGCTGCCGCAGGTGCTCGGGCGTGGTGCCGCAGCAGCCGCCGACCAGCGACAGGCCGTACTCCCTGGCGAAGGTCTCGTGCGCGTCGGCCAGCTCGGCGGGGCTCAGCGGGTAGTGCGCGCCGTCCTTGGTGAGCACCGGCAGGCCCGCGTTGGGCATACAGGTCAGCGGGATGCGGGAGTGCCGGGCCAGGTAGCGCAGGTGCTCGCTCATCTCGGCGGGGCCGGTCGAGCAGTTCAGGCCGATCAGGTCGATGCCGAGCGGTTCGAGGGCGGTGAGGGCGGCGCCGATCTCGGAGCCGAGCAGCATGGTGCCGGTGGTCTCGACCGCGACCTGGCAGATCAGCGGCAGGTCCACGCCCGCCTCGGCCATCGCCCGCCGCGAGCCGACCAGCGCGGCCTTGACCTGGAGCAGGTCCTGCATCGTCTCGACCACCAGCGCGTCCGCGCCGCCGGCGATCAGCCCGGCGGCGTTGGCGTGGTAGCCGTCCCGCAGGTGCTGGTAACTCGTATGGCCCAACGTGGGCAGTTTCGTTCCGGGGCCGATGGAGCCGAACACCCAGCGCTGGCGGCCGTCGGCGGCGAAGTCGTCGGCGACCTCGCGGGCCAGCCGGGCGCCGGCCTCGGCCAGCTCGTGGATCCGGTCCTCGATGCCGTACTCGCCCAGGGCGGAGGCGTTCGCGCCGAAGGTGTTGGTCTCGACGCTGTCCACCCCGGCCGCGAAGTAGGCCTCGTGCACCGAACGGACGACGTCAGGACGGGTGACGTTCAGGATCTCGTTGCAGCCTTCGAGCTGCTGGAAGTCGTCGAGGGTGGGTTCCTGCGCCTGGAGCATGGTGCCCATGGCGCCGTCGGCGACCACGATGCGGGTGGCGAGTGCCTGGCGCAGCGCGGCGGCGCGGGCGTTACTCGCGGCGGGGGCGGCGGACGAACGGGACGGCGAGGCCATGGAACTGCTCCCTGGGATGCGACGGCTGTCGGCTATGCGCCGCCCGCCCACAGAGGGTGGAACGCGCACCACGTCAGAGTAACCGGCGAGGGTGCCACGACTCGAAGGCATTCCGAGGGGCGGACGGGTGGTGCGACACTCATCTCTGCGATGATGAGGGTCGACAATGCCGACCGACCGTCGTTTCCCCGATTTCCACCGATTTCCGCCCTGGAGTGCACGCGATGCCCGGTTCGATCCAGTCACTGGAGCGCGCGGCCGCAGTTCTCCGACTGCTGGCCGGGGGCGAGCGGCGGCTGGGCCTGTCGGACGTGGCCTCCTCGCTGGGGCTGGCCAAGGGCACCACGCACGGCATCCTGCGCACCCTGCAGCAGGAGGGCTTCGTGGAGCAGGAGCCGGTGTCGGGCAAGTACCAGCTGGGCGCGGAGCTGCTGCGGCTGGGCAACAGCTACCTGGACGTCCACGAGCTGCGGGCCCGGGCGCTGGTGTGGACCGACGACCTGGCCAGGTCCAGCGGCGAGGCGGCGTATCTGGGGGTGCTGCACCAGCACGGGGTGCTAATCGTTCACCACGTCTTCCGGCCCGACGACGGCCGGCAGGTGCTTGAGGTCGGGGCCATGCAGCCGCTGCACAGCACCGCGCTCGGCAAGGTGCTCTCCGCCTTCGACCCGGTGGCGCACAACGAGGTCGCCGAGGGCGAGCTGGCGGCGCTCACCGCCCGTACGGTGACCGGCACCGAGGAGTTCGAGTCGGTGCTCGACCTGACCCGGGCGCGCGGCTGGGGCTCGGACCTGGAGGAGACCTGGGACGGCGTGGCCTCGGTGGCCGCGCCCGTCTACGACCGGCGGCGGATGCCGGTGGGCGCGGTGGGCGTCACCGGCGCGGTGGAGCGGGTCTGCGACGCCGACGGCATCCGGGCCCGCCTGGTGGCGGCGGTACGCGACTGCGCCCGCGCGGTCTCCCGCGATCTGGGCGCCGGGCGCTTCTAGCGGCTGCCGGACCCATCCGGCCGGTCGTCCGGTCCTGCTCGGGCGGGCCGGCCCCGCGTCCGCGCGTGTTCATCGAGTTCTCCGTCACATCCCTCTTGACCTGCACAACCAAGGGGAGAAAACTCTCGTCCTGCGATCGACAATGTCGAACACCGGACGGATTGTGACAAGGGAGTCGCTGTGTCCAACGGTCATATCCTCATCGGCGAGATCTTCGGAACCGCCGTCCTCATCCTGCTGGGCGGCGGCGTCTGCGCCGCCGTGACACTCAGACGGTCCAAGGCCAGGGGCGCCGGTTGGCTGGCGATCACCTTCGGCTGGGGATTCGGCGTCCTGGGCGGCGCCTACATAGCAAACGGCTACTCCGGCGGGCACCTGAACCCCGCGGTCACCCTGGGCATCGCGATCAAGACCGGGGAGTGGTCGAAGGTGCCCTACTACCTGCTCGGTCAGCTGATCGGCGCACTGATCGGCGCTTTTCTGGTCTGGGTGGCCTACCTGGGCCAGTTCCAGGCCCATCTGACCGACCCCGAGGTCACCGAGGGCCTGGAGGGCGATCCCGCGGGGCCCACCACCGGGAACCGGGCCCAGCCCGGCGGCCCGGTGCTCGGCGTCTTCGCCACCGGCCCGGAAATCCGCAACCCACTGCAGAACCTGCTCACCGAGGCGATCGCCACCGCGGTGCTGGTGCTGTTCATCCTTACGCAGGGCATGACCGACGGTCTGGCGGAGAATGGAATGGGCATCCTGCTCACCGCGCTGATCGTGGTCGGACTGGGTCTGTCACTCGGAGGGCCCACCGGCTACGCGATCAATCCGTTCCGGGATCTCGGACCGCGGATCGTGCACAGCCTCCTGCCGCTGCCGAACAAGGGCGGCTCCGACTGGGGCTACGCCTGGATCCCGGTGGTCGGCCCGCTGGCGGGCGCCGCTATAGCGGGCGGACTGTACCGGCTCGCGTTCACATAGAGCCGTACGGGACCACTGTCGTCACCCGGACCACCGAGCGCAGACCCGACGAGGAGCACACCATGACCGACACGCCCACCAGCAGCCACGGCACCGGACCGTTCATCGCGGCGATCGACCAGGGCACCACATCGAGCCGCTGCATCATCTTCGACCGCGACGGCCGGATCGTGGCCGTCGACCAGAAGGAGCACGAGCAGATCTTCCCCAAGCCCGGCTGGGTGGAGCACGACGCGGCCGAGATCTGGACGAACGTCCAGGAGGTGGTCGCCGGCGCCATCAGCAAGGCCGGCCAGGACATCGCCGGCTTCACCCCCGCCGACGTCAAGGCCATCGGCATCACCAACCAGCGCGAGACCACGATGCTGTGGGACAAGAACACCGGCGAGCCGGTGTACCACGCGCTGGTCTGGCAGGACACCCGCACCGACGCGCTGTGCCGGGAGCTGGGCCGCAACGTCGGCCAGGACCGCTTCCGGCGGCAGACCGGCCTGCCGCTCGCGTCGTACTTCGCCGGCCCGAAGATCCGCTGGCTGCTCGACAACGTCGACGGGCTGCAGGCGCGCGCGGAAGCCGGCGACATCCTGTTCGGCACCATGGACTCCTGGGTGATCTGGAACCTCACCGGCGGGGTCAACGGCGGCAAGCACGTCACCGACGTCACCAACGCCTCCCGGACCCTCCTGATGGACCTCAAGAAGCTCCAGTGGGACGCGAAGATCTGCGAGTCGATCGGCGTCCCGATGGCCGTGCTGCCGGAGATCAGGTCGTCCTCCGAGGTCTACGGCACCACCGACGTCGGCGGCCTCAGCGGCGTGCCCGTCGCCTCCGCGCTCGGCGACCAGCAGGCCGCGCTGTTCGGCCAGTGCTGCTTCTCGGTGGGCGAGGCGAAGTCCACGTACGGCACCGGCACGTTCATGCTGATGAACACCGGTGAGACCCCGGTGAACTCCTACGCCGGCCTGATCACCACCGTCGGCTACCGGATCGGCGACGCCAAGCCGGTCTACGCCCTCGAAGGCTCCATCGCCGTCACCGGCTCGCTCGTCCAGTGGATGCGCGACCAGATGGGCCTGATCGGCACCGCGCCGGAGATCGAGACGCTGGCCTCCTCGGTGGAGGACAACGGCGGCGCCTACTTCGTACCGGCCTTCTCCGGCCTGTTCGCACCCCACTGGCGCTCCGACGCGCGCGGGGTGATCGCCGGCCTGACCCGGTACGTGACCAAGGCGCACATCGCCAGGGCCGTGCTGGAGGCGACCGCCTGGCAGACCAGGGAGATCGCCGACGCGATGTTCAAGGACTCCAACACCGAGGTCACCACCCTCAAGGTCGACGGCGGCATGACCTCCAACAACCTGCTCATGCAGACCCTCTCGGACTTCCTGGACGTGCCGGTGGTGCGCCCGATGGTCGCCGAGACCACAGCGCTGGGCGCGGCCTACGCGGCCGGCCTCGCGATCGGCTTCTGGCCGGACACCGAGACGCTGCGGGCGAACTGGAAGCGGGCCGCCGAGTGGACCCCGCAGATGGACGCGGGCGAGCGCGACAAGGAATACAAGCAGTGGCTCAAGGCCGTTCAGGCGTCCATGGGCTGGATCGAAGAGGAGCACTGAGGAACGATGACCACCCCGCAGAGCGCCCCCGCACCGGGGACGCGACCGACTGCCGGCGCGAACCCCGGGCGGGCCGAGGCCCGCGAGCTGCTCGGCCGGACCACATACGACCTGCTGGTCATCGGCGGCGGCATCCTGGGCATCACGACCGCCTGGCACGCCGCGCAGTCGGGTCTGCGGGTCGCGATGGTGGACGCCGGCGACTTCGCCGGCGCCACCTCCTCGGCGTCCTCCAAGCTGCTGCACGGCGGCCTGCGCTACCTGCAGACCGGCGCGGTGCGGCTGGTCGCCGAGAACCACCTGGAACGGCGCGCCGTCTCGCGGGACGTCGCGCCGCACCTGTCCAACCCGCTGACCTTCTACCTGCCGGTCTACAAGGGCGGCCCGCACGGTGCCGCCAAGCTCGGCGCGGGCGTCTTCGCCTACTCGGCGCTGTCCGCCTTCAAGGACGGCGTCGGGCATGTGATCAGCCCGGCCAGGGCCGCACGTGACGTGCCCGAGCTGCGTACCGACAACCTCCGCGCGGTCGCGGTCTACGAGGACGGGCAGATGAACGACGCCCGGATGGCCCTGATGACCGTCAGGGCCGCGGCGGACGCCGGCGCGACCGTGCTCAACCACGCCGAGGTCACCGGGCTGCGGTTCACCCGCGGCCGGGTCACCGGCGCCGACCTGCGCGACCGGATCGACGGCACCGCCTTCGGGGTGGACGCGCGGCTGGTGCTCAACGCCACCGGGCCGTGGGTGGACACCCTGCGGCGGATGGAGGACCCGGCGGCCGACCCGTCGATCCGGCTGTCCAAGGGCGCCCACCTGGTGCTGCGGCGGACGGCGCCCTGGGGGGCGGCACTGGCCACCCCGATCGACAAGTACCGCATCACCTTCGCCCTGCCGTGGGAGGACATGCTGCTGCTCGGCACCACCGACGAGGTCTACGAGGGCGACCCGGCCGACCTGCGGGTCACCGAGGCGGACACCGACCAGATCCTGCACGAGGCCGCCCTGTCGGTCCGCGACCAGCAGCTGTCCCGGGACCTGATCACCTACGCCTTCGCCGGGCTGCGGGTGCTGCCCGGCGGCCCGGGCGACACCGCCAAGGCCAAGCGGGAGACGGTGGTCACCGAGGGCCGCGGCGGGATGCTGTCGGTCGCGGGCGGCAAGTGGACGACCTTCCGGCACATCGGCCGGATGGTGATGGACAAGCTGGCCACCCTGCCGGGGCGGCCGCTGGCCGACGACATGGAGCCGATGTCCTCGCTGCCGCGCCGGGCGCCGCTGCCCGGTTTCGCCAGCCAGGACGCGGTCGCGCACCGCCTCCAGGCCGACGGCGGCGTCCCGGGGCCGCAGATGTCGCCCGACACCGCCAGGCACCTGGCCGGCCACTACGGCTCGCTGTCCTTCGACATCGTCCGGCTCGCCGCGGAGAACCCGGCGCTGGCCCGGCGTATCCACCCGGACGCGCCGGAGATATGGGCCCAGGTCGTCTACGCCAGGGACCACGAGTGGGCGCAGAACGCCGACGACGTGCTGCGGCGGCGTACGACGCTGACGATCCGCGGCCTGGACACCCCCGAGATACGCGCGGAGGTCGAGCGGCTGCTCGCCGAACGCGACTGACGGCGTACGTCCCGGGGGCTAGCTCTCTGGCGCCGCCAGCCGGTCCAGCTCGGCGAACAGGGCGGCCGGCGGCTCGCCGCCGGCCGCCGCCAGCAGGGTCAGCCAGCGGTCCCGCCCCTCACGCCACAGCGCCGCCGGCGTCAGTTCGGCGACCGCCGCGACCGTACGGGCGGGCAGTTCGGCCTCGGCCGCGCGAGACGGCGTGAGCCAGTGGCCGGTGCTGTGCTCGGCGAGTCTGGCCATCCACAGCAGGTGGCGGGCGGCGTGCCCCAGCGCGTCCTGCGCCCGCAGCAGCTCGCCGCGGGCCGACACGTGCAAGGCGAGCACCAGCCAGTTGGCGAACCGGCCGCACAGGTCGGCGACCTCCGCCGGGGTGCCGGGGATCACCGGCCGCTCGGGCAGCGCGGCGAGCACCGGGGTGAGCCGGCCGTCCCGGTCGACGACCACCATCGCGTCCACCGCCGCGCCGCGGGCCGGCCATTCGCCGACCGAGCCGATGTCGTCGGTGGTGGCGAAGTGGAACTCGCCGCGCACCGGGCCGGGGAAGAACGCGACATGGGTGCCGAACTCGTTGCGCACCACCAGGTGCACCGGGGCGACCCGCGCGCACCAGGCGGCCGGGTCGAGCGCGGCACGGGCCGCCGGGTCGAGGAACAGCCAGAACTCGACGTCGCTGTGCTCGTCGCCCTCCCCGGCCGCGAACGAGCCGTACATCGCGGCCGCCCGCACGCCCGGGTCCGCCCGGCACAGCTCCCGTACCCGGGAGATCAGCTCGTGTTGGATCATCCGGCCCAGTATGGGTCGCGGCCCGACAGCGCGACAGCGGTTTCCAGGTCACCGGCGCCCCCGGGCACCTCGACCGGCTCGGCGAAGCCCTTGTACTCGCGGTACATCTCACCGTATTCGCGCACCGCTGCCAGCAGCCGCTCCGCGGTGGCCGCGGCGACCCGGTAGTCCTGCCCGGTGGCCCTGGCCAGGTCCCAGCCGTGCAGGCACAGTTCGAGGAAGAGCATCGCGGCCGTGCCCTCGGCCGGCATCGAGGCGATCTCGCCCTCCCAGACGGCCGGGTCCGCCCAGGCGGCCACCGAGCGGTCCAGCTGCTCCGCGTAGTGCCGCGCCCACTGCGGGTCGGCGGTGAAGTCCCGGGTGGCGAGGTCGTCGGGGTGCGGTTCCCGCCTGGCCCGCAGCTCCATGCCGATGCCGGTGTAGGCGACCAGATGGTTGACCAGGGTGCGGGTGTCGTAGTCGGCGCAGGGGGTGGGGCCGTCGAGCCGGTCCTGCCCGGTTCCGGCGGCGATACGGGCCGCCTCCCGCGCGCTGTCGGCGATCTGTGCGTGGAAGTTCATGCCCGCGACGCTATGCGGGCCCGCACGGGCCCGTCTTGAACAAACGCGACAGTAGGCTGCCGCCATGAGCATGCACGACTTGGGCCGCGGAGTCCTGCGGCCTGACGAGTCGGCCGGCTTCCTCGACGTGCGGCGGCAGGCGGCGGCGCCCGGCCTCGCCGCCCTGGTGGACGGCTACTGGAACCCCCGCTGGGACCTGCGCGGGCGCGACCCGTACGAGCAGAAGGTGCTCGCGCACCCGAACGTGCACCTGGTCTTCGAGCCGCGGGGCGCGCTGGTCTACGGGGTCCAGCGCGGGCTGTTCGTGCGGCGGCTGGCGGGTGCGGGGCAGGTCTTCGGGGTGAAGTTCCGGCCGGGGGCCTTCCGGCCCTTCGCCCTGGGCCCGGTGGCCGACCTCGCCGACCGCGCAGTCCCGGCCGCCGACATCTTCGGAGCCGGGGTGGCCGAGGTGGGCCGGCAGGTGCTGGCGCTGGACGGCCTGGCGGCGATGGCCGCGCACGCCGACGGCTTCCTACTCGGCCTGCTGCCGGCGCTTGACCCCGACCCGCAGGTCGCCGAGGTCGCCGGGCTGGTCGAGGCGATCACCGCCCGCCCGCAGCTCTTCCGGGTGGACGAGCTGGCCCGCGAGCTGGACATGCCGGTACGCCGGCTGCAACGGCTCTTCGCCGAATACGTCGGCGCCTCGCCGAAGTGGGTGCTGCGCAGGGCGCGGCTGCACGAGGCCGCCGCGCGCGCCGACGCGGGGGCCGGCATCGACTGGGCGGCGCTCGCCGCGGATCTCGGCTACGCCGACCAGGCGCATCTGACCCGGGACTTCACCGCCGCGGTCGGCGCGCCGCCCAGCAGATACGCAGGTCGCTGAATTCCCGTTTCGTTAGGTGATCGGGCCTCCCGGGCACATAATGAGGGTATACATCGGAGGTCTGGCGGCGCTGCGGGACCGGAACAAGGGGAGGGCGCAGATGGCGGTCACCGACGAGGCGATCGAGAAGATCAAGGAGATGATCGTCTCCGGGGCGCTGCGGCCCGGTGACCGGCTCCCCAAGGAGAGCGAGCTGGCGGCCGAGCTGGGTCTGTCCCGCAACTCGCTGCGCGAGGCGGTACGGGCGCTGTCGCTGATCCGCATCCTCGACGTCCGGCAGGGCGACGGCACGTACGTCACCAGCCTCGACCCGCAACTGCTGCTCGAAGCGCTGAGCTTCGTGGTGGACTTCCACCGCGACGACACGGTGCTCGAGTTCCTGGCCGTGCGCCGCATCCTGGAGCCGGCCGCCACCGCGATGGCGGCGATCCGCATCCCGGAGGACGAGCTCGACGTCCTGGAGGGCAAGCTCGACGCGCTCGGGCCGGAGCCGTCGGTGGAGGAACTGGTCGCCTCCGACCTGGAGTTCCACCGCGGCATCGTGCAGGGCTCGGGCAATTCGGTGCTGTGCTCCCTGCTGGACGGCCTGTCGGGCCCCACGACCCGCGCGCGCGTCTGGCGCGGCCTCACGCAGGAGGACGCGGTGTCGCGGACGCTGCACGAGCACCGGGCGATCCTGAGCGCGCTCAGGGATCGCGACGCCGAGGCCGCGCGGGCCTGGGCGACGGTCCACGTCGCCAGCGTCGAACAATGGCTCCGCTCCACCCTGTAGCCCGCACCCACCGCCCTGCGGCCGGCTCGGGCTCCTGGGGTGCCACTTGCCGTGGCCTCGCCTGTCTCCCGCCGTCCGCGCTGGGCGCGCAGTTCCCCGCGCCCCTGGGTGGGTGCCACTTGCCGTGGGCTCGCCTGCTTCCCGCCATCCGCGCTGGGCGCGCAGTTCGTCGCGGCCCTGACGGGGTGGGTTAGGGGAGGGCGTAGACGTGGGATGCGGTCGTGCCGAAGACGGATGCGGACTCGGTCGGGGAGAGGCCGGCGGTGGCGGACTCCGCCAGTGCGACCACGTCGGCGTAGGTGGCGGCGAGTGTGCAGACCGGCCAGTCGGAGCCGAACAGCACGCGCTCTGGGCCGAACACGTCGAGGACGTGGTGCGCGTAGGGAAGGATGTCGGCCGGCTTCCAGCCGGACCAACTGGCCTCGGTCACCAGCCCGGACAGCTTGCACGTCACGTTCGGCAGCGTGGCCAGCTCCCTGAGGTCCGCGGCCCACGGCTCCCAACCGCCGGAGGCGATGCGCGGCTTGGCCGCGTGGTCGAGGACGAAGCGCAGTTCGGGCAGCGCCGCCGCCGTCTCCAGCGCCGCGGGCAGCTCGCGCGGGGTGACCAGCAGGTCGTACGCCAGGCCCGCCGCGGCGACCGTGGCCAGGCCGCGGCGGACGCCGGCGCGGGCCAGCCACCACGGGTCGGACTCGTCCTGGACCTGGTGGCGAATCCCGACCAGCGGGCCGGTCAGCGAGACCAGGACGTCGGCGAGCGCGGGGTCGGTGAGGTCGGCCCAGCCGACGACGCCGGCGATCCGCCCCCCGGAGGCGGCGGCGAGCGCCAGCAGTTCGCGGGTCTCGTCCAGCGACGAGCTGGACTGCACGACGACGGTCGCGTCGATGCCGTTCGCCAGCAGCAGCGGTTCGAGGTCCCCCCGTTCGAAGGTGCGGGCGATGGGGCCCAGGGCGGCCCCGTGCAGCCAGGGCTGCGGACGCCTGGTGAGGTCCCACAGGTGGTGGTGCGCGTCGATCCGCATCGCTACTCCCCCGCCGCGGGAGTCGCCGGGAGGCCGGCCGCGAGCGGCAGCGGCACGTCCTTGTCGAGCAGCCCGCGCTCGACCAGCGCGTGCCACATCGCGTCCGGGATGTCGTGCTCGAACAGCGCGGCGTTGTCCCGCACTTCTTCGGGGCTCGCGGCGCCGACGACCGCGGAGACCACGCTGGGGTGCGCGAAGGGGTAGCGCAGCGCGGCGGCCCGCAGCGGGACGCCGAACTCGCCGCAGACCGCGGCGATGTCCAGCGCCCGGTCGATCAACTCCTGCGGTGCGGGCGCGTAGTCGTAGTGCGCACCGGGCCCGGGGTCGGCCAGCAGGCCGGAGTTGTAGACGCCGCCGACGACGACCTTGGTGCCGCGGCGCTCGCACACCGGCAGCAGGTCGTCGTAGGCGGTGCGTTCCAGCAGGGTCCAGCGGCCCGCGCACAGCACCACGTCGACGTCGAGGTCGGCGACCAGCCGGGCCAGGATGTCGCTGTGGTTCATGCCGAACCCGATCGCCTTGACCAGGCCCTGGTCGCGCAGTTCGGCGAGCGCAGGGAAGCCGGTGGCGTAGACCTCGGGCAGGTGGTCCTCGACGTCGTGCAGGTAGACGATGTCGACGGCGTCCACGCCGAGCCGCTCCAGGGAGCCCTCCAGCGTGGCCCGGATGCCGTCGGCGGTGAAGTCCCAGACCCTGACCCGGCCGGGGACGTCGGTGAAGCCCTGGCCGTCGGGCTGCTCCCCCGCCGGGAGGTCGCGCAGCCGGCGCCCCACCTTGGTGGACAGCGAGTAGGACGAGCGGTCCCGGCCGGCCAGCGCCCGGCCGAGCCGCTCCTCGGAGCGGCCCAGCCCGTAGTGCGGGGCGGTGTCGAGGTAGGTGACGGGACGCCCCGCGTCGAAAGCGGCGGCCACGGTGGCCTCCGCCTCCTCGTCGGTGATGGCGCGGTAGAGATTGGCCAGCGGCGCGCAGCCGAGGCCGAGCCGGGGCAGTGCCGGTACGGGCATACGGGATGTCTTTCTGCTGGGCTGGGCCGGCTGCGGTCGGACCGGGTCGGGTCGGGTCGATGACGGGTCGGGGGTCGGGTCAGTCCTGCGGTCAGTCCTGCTTCTCGCCGCTCGCGAAGCGGGAGATGATCAGGGCGACGATGATGATGGCACCGTAGAGGAACTTGTCCCACAGCGGCGGCACGCCGCCAAGGGTCGTGACGTTCACCACCAGTTGCAGGCTGACCACGCCGGTGAGAGCGCCGAAGAGCGTGCCCCGGCCGCCGTTGAGGCTGACCCCGCCGATGACGGTGGCGGCGAAGACCTGGAAGATCCAGCCGTCGCCCTGGGTGGCGGAGATCGCGCCGTAGTGGCCGGCGTAGAGCACACCGGCGAAGGCGGCGATCAGGCCGCCGAGCGCCAGCACGATCCAGGTGATCCGGTCCACCCGGATACCGGCCGCCCTGGCCGCCTCGGTGTTGCCGCCGATCGCGTACAGCGCCCTGCCGTGCCGCAGGTAGCCCAGTGCCAGGCCGCCGATCACGAAGAGGATCAGGCAGATCCACACCGCGGCCGGCGCCCCGAACCAGGACGCCTTGCCCAGGTAGGAGAAGGACGACGGCACCGCCACGATCGACTTGCCCTGCGCGACGCCGTCCTGCAGGCCGCGCAGCATGGTCAGCATGCCGAGGGTGGCGATGAAGCCGTTGACCCGCAGCTTGAGGATCAGGAAGCCGTTGACGGCGCCGATGACCAGGCCCACCACCAGGCAGACCGGGATCGAGGACCAGGTCGGGAAGAGCCCGATGCCGTGGAAGGTGGCGGGGCCGCTGCTGGGCAGCACCAGCCACATCGCGATGACCGGCGCGACACCGATGGTGGACTCCAGCGAGAGGTCCATCCGGCCGCATATCAGGATCAGCGCCTCGGCGAGCACCAGCAGGCTCAGCTCGCTGCTCTGCTGGAGCACGCCGATCAGGTTGTCCGAGGTCAGGAACACCGGCGACACGATGAAGCCGATGACGCCCAGGACCAGGATCACCGGGATCAGCGACAGGTCGCGGTAGCGGCTGAGCTGGAAGCGCGGCGCCGCTGGGCGGGGTTTGCCGGATACGGCCAGGTCGGCGCTCAACTCGGTGGTCTCACTCATTCCTCGGCTCCCTTGTCGCCGCCCGCGCCCGCGGGCAGCCCTTCCATCGCCGAGACCAGGTCCCGGTCGGTCCATCCGCTGCCGAACTCGGCGATCACCCGTCCGTGGAAGAGCGCGATCACCCGGTCGCAGACCCGCAGGTCGTCGAGCTCGTCGGAGACGATGACGGCCGCGTCGCCCCGGTCGGCCACCCCGCGGACCACGCCGAGCAGCGCGTCCTTGGACTTCACGTCGACGCCCGCGGTCGGCCGGATGGCCACCAGCACCCGCGGGTCGCGGGCCAGCGCCCGCGCGATGACGACCTTCTGCTGGTTCCCGCCCGACAGGTCGGAGACCGACTGGGCGGGCCCCGAGGTCTTGATGTCCAGCGAGTCGATCATCCGCTGGGCGAACGTACGGGTCCGCGACGGCAACACGGTGCCGTACGGGCCCAGCTGGTCGGTCACGGTGAGCGTGGCGTTCTCCGCCACGCTGCGGCCCAGCACCAGGCCCTGCCGGTGCCGGTCCTCGGGGACGTAGCCGATGCCGGCGTTCAGCGCGTGCGGCACGCTGCCCGGGCGTACGCCCCTGCCGTCCACCGACGCCCGGCCGCCGGTGGCCTTGCGCAGGCCCACCAGCGTCTCGCCGAGCGCGGTGTTGCCGCTGGCGGTGGCGCCGGCCAGGCCGAGGACCTCGCCGGCGGCCACCGCGAAGTCGATCGGCTGGAAGGCGCCCTCCAGAGCGAGCGCCTCGGCCCGCAGCACCGCGCCGTCCGACGGCTCCGCGGGCCTGTCGGGGGACTCCCCCGCCGCCCCGGACCCGCCGGTGGCCGCGGCGGAACTCGCGGCGGCCGCCGCGGACTTGGCGTGCCAGGTGGAGGCGGCCTGCGCCGCCTCGCCCGTCATGGCCGCCACGAGGTCCGCCTTGTCCAGCTCCGCGACGGGCGCGGTGAGGATGTGGCGGGCGTCGCGGTAGACCGTGACGGTGCTGCAGAGGTCGTAGACCTCCTGGAGGTGGTGCGAGATGAACAGGAACGCCACGCCCTGCTGCTGCAGTTCGCGCAGCTTGCTGAACAGCCGCTCGATACCGGCCGCGTCGAGCTGCGCGGTCGGCTCGTCCAGGATGATGAACCGGGCGCCGAAGGAGAGCGCCCGTGCGATCTCCACGAACTGGCCCTGCTCCACGGTGAGATCGCCGGCCCGGGTGCTGGGGTCGACGTCGACGCCGTACTCGGCGAGCAGGTCGCGGGCGTCGGCCCGCAGTTTGGACCAGCGGATCCGGCCGCGTTCGAACCTGTTGAGGTACAGGTTCTCGGCGACCGTCAGCTCGGGGACCACCATGGACTTCTGGTAGACGCAGGCGACCCTGGCCTGCCAGGCGGCGGTGTCACCCGGAGCGGGCGCGGGTTCGCCGAGGAAGGCGACCCGGCCCGCGTCGGGTGCGTGCAGCCCGGTCAGCACCGACACCAGGGTGGACTTGCCCGCACCGTTGCGGCCGACCAGCGCGTGCGAGTCGCCGACCGCCACGGTGATGCCCACCTGGTCCAGCGCGACGGTGGGCCCGAAGCGCTTGACGACACCCTCGGCGTGCACCGCGGGAGGAGGGGTTGAGGCCTGACCGTTGCTCATGTGCGCTCAGCTCTTTCCGAGCTGGTTGGCCCACAGGCTGGGGTCGTCCACGTTGTCCTTGGTCACCAGCGGCGCGGGCAGCTGGTCCTCAAGGCCGTTGGGGATGCTCACGATGGTGGACTTGTGGTCGGTCGGGCCCGGCTTGAAGGTCTGCCCGGCGAGCGCGGCCTTGGCGTAGTACAGCGCGTACTTGGCGTAGAGGTCGGCCGGCTGGGAGACCGTGGCGTCGATCTGGCCCGCCTTGATCGCCTTGAACTCGTCCGGGATGCCGTCGTTGGAGATGATGGTGATGTGCCCGGGGGTGCCCGGCGGCTTCAGCAGGTGCTTCTGCTCGAGCAGGGCCAGGGTCGGCTGCAGGAAGACACCGCCGGCCTGCATGTAGATGCCGTTGACGTCCGGGTCGGAGGCCAGCGTCGTCTGCAGCTTCGCGGACGCCACGTCGCCCTTCCAGTCGGTGGCCAGCGCGATCACCTTGATGCCGGGGTACTTGTCCTTCATGCAGGACGCGAACGCCTCCGAGCGGTCACGGCCGTTGATCGAGTCGAGGGCGCCCTCGAACTCCACGACCTTGCCCTTGCCGCCGAGCTGCTTGCCCAGGTACTCGCAGGCTTTGATGCCGTACGCCTTGTTGTCGGCGCGCACCACCATGTAGACCTTGCCCTTGTCGGGGCGGGTGTCGACGCTGATCACCGGGATCTTCTTGCCGGCCAGCTTGTCCAGGGTGGACGCGATGGCACCGGTGTCCTGCGGTGCCATCACGATCGCCTTGGCGCCCTGGTCGGTGAAGGTCTGCACGTTGGCGACCAGCTTGCCGATGTCGTTCTGCGAGTTGGTGCGGGGCAGCGCGGAGACGTCGCCGGCCTTGACACCCTTCTCTATGTAGCTGTTGTAGGAGTTCCAGAAGTCGCTGTCGGAACGCGGCAGGTCGATGCCGACCTTGCCCGAGGTGCCGGCCTTGTCGTCGCTGCCTCTGTTGCAGCCCGCGAGCGCGGTGACCGCGAGGAGGGCCGCGATGGCGGCAACGGTCGTCTTACGCAGTCTCATCGTCGAGTTCTGCCCTTCGAGAGTGTGTCGGCTCTGAGTGGTGCGGGTGGAGCGGTGCTGAAGCGGTGGTGCGTGTCGTTCAGTTGGCGGGGCGCAGGCGCAGGCCCTGCATTCCGCCGTCCACGGCGAGCGCGGTGCCGGTGACGCTCGCCGCCGCCGGGCCGGCCAGGTAGACGATGGCCGCGGCGACCTCGTCGGCGGTCACCAGCCGGCCGAGCGGCTGGCGGGCGTTCAGTGCGGCGCGCTCGGCGGCCGGGTCCTCGGCCTGGTCGAGCAGCCGGCCGATCCACGGGGTGTCGGCGGTCCCGGGATTGACGCAGTTGACCCGCACGCCCTCGCGTACGTGGTCGGCGGCCATCGCCAGGGTGAGCGAGAGGACCGCGCCCTTGCTCGCGCTGTACAGGGCACGTTGTGGCAGCCCCGCCGTGGCGGCGATGGAGCAGGTGTGGGTGATCGACGCGCTGCCCGGCCGGTCGGCGGCCGCCTCGCGCAGATGGGGCAGTGCCGCCCGGGCGGTGCGGACCATGCCGAGGACGTTGACGTCGAGCACCCGGGACCACTCCTCGTCGGAGTTGTCCTCGACGGTGCCGATGGAGCCGATACCGGCGTTGCTCACCAGGATGTGCAGGCCGCCGAGTTCGCGCACCGCCGCACCCACCGCGTCGCGCACCTGCGGGTCGGAGGTGACGTCCGCGGCGACCGGGAAGGTGCCCTCGGGGGCGCCCGAGGGGTCCCGGTCCAGGACGGCGACCCGGGCGCCGCGGGCGGCGAGCAGGGCCGCTGTGGCGGCGCCGATCCCGGAGGCGCCGCCGGTGACCAGGGCGGTCAGCCCGGCGAAGTCCTGCGGGAGCGCGGCGGTGTCGGCGGGAGTGGTCGTTCCGGTCATCGGGTCAGCTCCTGTCGTGCCTGCCACACCGGGCCTTCTGGGTAGCAGTAGTCGGCCAATGTCTCCGGCACCATACGGGCGGAGAAGCCGGGCGCGGAGGGTGCCTGGTAGCGCCCGTTCTCCACCACGACGGGGTCGGTGAAGTGCTCGTGCAGGTGCGGCACGTACTCGATGACCCGGTCGTCGAGGCTGCCGGAGACCGCGACGTAGTCGAACATGGCCAGGTGCTGGACCATCTCGCACAGGCCCACGCCGCCGGCGTGCGGGCAGACCGGGACGCCGAACTTCGCGGCCAGCAGCAGGATCGCGATGTTCTCGTTGACCCCGGCGACCCGGGCGGCGTCGATCTGGACGAAGTCCACCGCGTCGGCCTGCAGCAGCTGCTTGAAGACCACCCGGTTGGCGACGTGCTCGCCGGTGGCGACCCTGATCGGCTGCCCGGCGCGGACCGCGGCGTGCGCGAGGACGTCGTCGGGGCTGGTGGGCTCCTCTATCCAGTACGGCTCGTGCGGTGCGAGTGCCCGCATCCATTCCAGGGCCTCGGCGACGTCCCAGCGCTGGTTGGCGTCCACCGCGATCCGGATGTCGGGGCCGACCGCGGCGCGGGCCAGCCGCATCCGGCGCAGGTCGTCCTGGAGGTCGGCGCCGACCTTGAGCTTGATCTGGGTGAAGCCGGCCGCGACCGCCTCCTTGGCCAGCCGGGTCAGCTTCTCGTCGGAGTAGCCGAGCCAGCCGGGCTCGGTGGTGTAGGCGGGGTAGCCGTCCCTGCGCAGCGTCGCGGCGCGGGCGGCCCGGCCCGGTTCGGCGCGGCGCAGGATGTCCAGCGCCTCGTCGCGGGTCAGGGCGTCGCTGAGGTAGCGGAAGTCGACCAGGTCGACGAGCTGGTCCGGGCTCATCGACGCCAGCAGGTCCCAGACGGGCCGGCCGGCCTCCCGGGCGGCGAGGTCCCAGGCGGCGTTGATCACCGCCCCGGCCGCCATGTGCATCACGCCCTTCTCCGGGCCGAGCCAGCGGAGTTGGGAGTCATGGGTGAGCAGCCGGTAGAAGGCGCCGAGGTCGCCGGTGACACTGTCCACCGAGCGTCCGACGACGTAAGGTCGCAGGGTGCTGATCGCCGCTGCGACGACGTCGTTGCCGCGGCCGATCGTGAAGCACAGACCGTGCCCTGCGAGGCCGCCGGGGGAATCCGTACGGAGCACGACATAGGCGGCGGAGTAGTCGGGGTCGGGGTTCATGGCGTCCGAGCCGTCGAGCTGCTCCGAGGTCGGAAAGCGGATGTCGTACACGTCGACCTCGGTAATGGTCGGACTCATGCACACTCCCGTCGCGAGACATCGGATCTTTTCTTGATGATCCGATGTATAGCGGCGGGCGAGGGTGCTCGTCCAGGGGGATGCCGGAAGTTGTTGATAACAGATCGGATGTCTCGATATATCGCTTCGGCGTCGGGCCTGACCTGGCCTGCACGGCTGCGACGTGCCGTGACGAGCGACGCCACCGAGAGCGACCGGACAGCGGTCCGTGACTGTCGGGACACGTAGGCTGGTGACGCACGAAGAAAGAGCAGCACAGCAGAGCCGGTCAGGGGACGGCACGCCCCCGCCGGCCGGAAGGAGGCGCCGGGTGATCGAGCTTGAGGGGGTACCCGAGCTGATCGATCCGGTCATGGTCGCCGCGTTCGAGGGCTGGAACGACGCCGGGGACGCAGCCTCCACCGCGGTCGGGCACATGGACCGGGAGTTCAAGGGCGAGGTCTTCGCCGCGCTGGACGCGGAGGACTACTACGACTTCCAGGTCAACCGGCCCACCGTCTGGATGGAGGACGGCGTCCGCAAGATCACCTGGCCGACGACCCGGCTGTCGGTGGTCAGGATCCAGACGCCCAAACCCCGCGACCTGGTGCTGGTCCGCGGCATCGAGCCCAGCATGCGCTGGCGGTCGTTCTGCAACGAGATCCTGGGCTTCGCGCACGAGCTGGGGGTCGAGATGGTGGTGGTGCTCGGCGCGCTGCTCGGCGACACCCCGCACACCCGCCCGGTCCCGGTCACCGGGGTCACCTCCGACGCGGACCTGGCCACCGCGCTCAACCTGGAGGAGTCCCGCTACGAGGGGCCCACCGGCATCGTCGGCATCCTCCAGGAGGCCTGCACCCACGCCGGCATCCCGGCGGTCAGCCTGTGGGCCGCGGTGCCGCACTACGTGTCGCAGCCGCCCAATCCGAAGGCCACCCTGGCACTGCTCAACCGGCTGGAGGACCTGCTCGACCTGCGCATCCCGCAGGGCGAGCTGCCCGAGGACGCCAGGGCGTGGCAGGTCGGCGTCGACCAGCTGGCCGCCGAGGACAGCGAGGTCGCCGAGTACGTCCAGACGCTGGAGGAGGCCCGGGACACCGCGGAGCTGCCGGAGGCGTCGGGCGAGGCGATCGCCAAGGAGTTCGAACGCTATCTGCGGCGCCGCGACCCGCACCAGGGCGAGTACGCCAGCGAGGGCGGCGACGGCGTGCCGCAGTTCCGCGACCTCGGCAGGCAGCAGCGGCCGGAGGACAAGGACCCCGGCGACGGCGGCGAGAACGGCGAGGACGGCACGGAGCACGGCGGGACCGACGACGGGCCTTCGTGAGCCGGAGGGGCGGCGGCCCCGGCAAGGCCCTGGCGGGCCGGAGGGGCGGTCACCGCGTGTCGGCGGTGACCGCCCCTCCGGCGTGCCGTCGAGCGCCGCTCAGAGCGCCACGCCGAGCAGGGCGTCCACCGCGCGGGAGGCCAGACCGGGCGCCCCGGTGTCGGTGCCGCCGTCCGCCTGCTGGGCCGCCGCCCAGCGGTCCACCGCGGCCAGTGCGCGCGGCGCGTCCAGGTCGTCGGCCAGCGCGGCGCGGATCTCCTCGACCAGCTCCTCGGCCGGCGGTCCGTCCGGCCGGGACACCGCGGCCTGCCAGCGGTCCAGCCGGGCCAGCGCCTCGTCGAGCACCGCGTCGGTCCACTCCCAGTCCGCCCGGTAGTGGTGGGCGAGCAGCCCCAGCCTGATGGCCGCGGGAGGCACGCCGTCGCGGCGCAGCGTGGAGACGAAGACGAGGTTGCCCTTGGACTTCGACATCTTCTCGCCGTGCAGCGCCACCATGCCGGCGTGCACGTACGCCTTGGCGTACGGGAACTCGCCGGTGAGCACCTGGGCGTGCGAGGCGCCCATCTCGTGGTGCGGGAAGACCAGGTCGGAGCCGCCGCCCTGGACGTCGAAGCCCATGCCGAGGTGGTCGAGCGCGATGGCCACGCACTCGATGTGCCAGCCGGGCCGCCCGGCGCCCAGCGAGGCGCCGTCCCATCTCGGCTCGCCGGGCCGGGCGGCCATCCACAGCATCGGGTCGAGCGGGTTCTTCTTGCCCGGGCGGTCCGGGTCGCCGCCGCGCTCGGCGGACAGCGCCCGCATGGCGGCGGTGTCGTAGCGGGAGACGCCGCCGAAGTGCGGGTCGGCCTCGACGGAGAAGTACGTGTCGCCGTCCAGCTCGTAGGCGGCGCCCGCGTCCTTGAGCCGCTCGATGAGCGGCACGATGCCGGGGACGGCCTCGACGGCGCCGATGTAGTGGGTGGGCGGCAGCATCCGCAGCGCGGTCATGTCCTCGCGGAAGAGCGCGGTCTCCCGCTCGGCGAGCGCGGTCCATTCCACGCCGGTGGCGGCGGCCCGCTCCAGCAGCGGATCGTCGACGTCCGTGACGTTCTGCACGTAGTGGACCTGGTGCTTCGTGTCGAGCCACACGCGCTGGACGAGGTCGAACGCGTTGTAGGTGGCCGCGTGCCCCAGATGGGTCGCGTCGTACGGGGTGATCCCGCAGACGTAGAGGCGGGCGACCGGTCCGGGCTCGACGGCCACCAGGCCACCGGTCGCGGAGTCGTGGAGACGGAGTGCGCGTCCAGTGCCCGGGAGGGCAGGGACGTCGGAAGCGGGCCAGGCATGCATGTCATGAGATTAACCGGGCGGCCGCGGGTCAAACGACCGGGAGCAGCACGTTTGCCCCGGGACGTGCCTGACCGGTCACACCGGGTGCCGCGGCGGGGTCAGACCGGCGGCCATGGTATGGAAGGCCAGCCCCCGCCGGGCGCGGGGTGCACACCGGTCTCCAGCAGCCGCCCGACCCGGTCCCTGACCGCGTCGGTCTCGGCCGCGGTGATCAGCGTCCCCAGCTGCTCGCCCAGCTCGCCGTCCAGCGCCGAGCCGAGCGCGGTCAGCACGGTGACGGCCTCGGCGGGCAGCGCTTCGCCGGCCCAGCCCCACAGCAGGGTGCGCAGCTTGTCCTCGGTGTGGAAGGTCACTCCGTGGTCGATGCCGTAGAGCCGCCCGTCCGGCGCCGGCAGCAGATGGCCGCCCTTGCGGTCGGCGTTGTTGATGACCGCGTCAAGCACCGCCAGGCGCCGCAGCCGCTGGTCGTCGGCATGCACGAGCAGGGCGGTACGCCCGTCGGCGACCTCCGCCTCCACCACGGCCTTCCAGCCTTCCGCCGGCTCGTCGTCCTCGGTGAGGGCGAGCAGCGCGGCGTCCTCCGGCGCGGACTCGATCCACAGCTGGACCATGCCCTCGCCGTACGGCCCGTCGCGCAGCACGGTGGGCGGCACCAGGCCCCAGCCGGTGGCCTCGGAGACCAGGTAGGCGGCGACCTCGCGCTGGGCCAGGGTGCCGTCGGGGAAGTCCCACAGCGGGCGCTCCCCCGCGACGGGCTTGTACACGCAGGCCAGGGTCCGGCCCTCGTGCGCGGTCTCGCAGTACAGCACGGCGTTCGACGCGTCGCGCACCTGGCCGCGTACGGTCAGCGTGCCCGCCGACAGCACGTCAAGCGCCGCCGTGGCGGCGCTCAGGCCGACCTCCGGTACCCGTTCTGACGCGGGCATACGTGTCCTTCCGGATCCAGGGGGAGGCTGCACAGCGGGCACGGCGGCCGGCCGGCCGACACCACGTCGAGGGCGCGCTTGGCGAAGGAGCGGGCCTGGGCGCCGGTCAGCAGCACCCGCAGCAGCGGCGGGCCGTTCTCGTCGTCCTGGAGCATCTCCTCCTCGGCCGCCTCCAGGCCCTCCTCGTCCTCACCGGCCAGCTCGACCAGTGCCTGCGCCTCGATGACCATCCGGTCGTGGGCGCCGTCCCAGGCCAGGGCCATGGTGCCGACCCGGAACTCCTCCTCGACGGGCACGTCGAGGGGCGCGGTGTCGTGCAGCTCGGTGGGGGCGACGGCGGGCACCGGGGCGTTGCCGCCGCTGCGCCGCACCACCTCGTCCAGCAGCTCGTCGATCCGCTCGGCCAGTGCGGCCACCTGGGTCTTCTCCAGGGCCACGCTGGTGGTCCGGCCGGAGGCGGTGGCCTGCAGGAAGAACGTACGCTGGCCCGGCTGGCCGACCGTCCCGGCCACGAAACGGTCCGGGTGCTCGTAGAAGAAGACCTGGCGGGGCACGTCCTGCTCCGTTTGCTCGGCTGTGTGTCTGTCGTGCGCGTCTGTCGTGCGCGTACCCGTACTGCGCTGCGAAAGGCTGTGCTGCGCGGCGGTGCGGTGTCGCCTGTGCGGTGTCGCCGTCACCGTCGAAGCGGTGTGGCCACCACCCTACTGCGGAAGCTGATCACGGGGCGCCGGTGGAACCGCCGACGACCGCGTCGTCGGCCGCGCCCTCGGACGGCGCGGGCGGCGGGACGAGGGCGCCCAGGTCACCGGTGTCGCCGAGGCGCAGCAGGAACGGGCGGTGCGGGGTGTAGCGGATGACGGTCACCGAGCACGGATCGGTGCTGATCCGCTGGAAGAGATCCAGGTGCAGGCCGAGCGCGTCGGCGGCCAGCGACTTGATCACGTCGCCGTGCGAGCACAGCACGTACAGCGCGTCGGGGCCGTGCTCGGCCTCGATCCGCGCGTTCCAGTCGCGGACCGCGTCGACCGCGCGGGCCTGCATGGCGCGCAGCGACTCGCCGCCCTCGCCGGGGAAGACCGCCGCCGAGGGGTGCCGCTGCACGGTGGTCCACAGCGGCTCGTCGGCCAGTTCCGCCAGCTTGCGGCCGGTCCAGTCGCCGTAGTGGCACTCGCCGATCCGGTCGTCGGTGTGCAGGGTCAGGCCGGTGCGCGTGTCGAGCAGCGGGCGCACGGTCTCCTGGCAGCGTTGCAGCGGGCTGCTGACGACGGCGGCGAGCGGCAGCGCGGCCAGCCGGGCGGCGAGCGCGGTGGCCTGCGCCCGGCCTGCGTCGTCCAGGGCGACGCCGGGGCTCCAGCCGGCCAGCACTCCCTCGACGTTGGCAGTGGACCGTCCGTGCCGGACAAGGATCGCGGTGGGCATGTCCGCCACCGTAACCCTTCCGCCCCCGCTCCGTTGTGCTGGGTGACGGCCGTGGCGGGGATGATCCCCCCGAGCCCCCACCACGGCCGCTGAATTCCCGTGGCGCCGCCGCGATATTGCTTTGATCCGCTGTCCCCGGCATAGGTCCCGCTGTACCGCCCCCTGGGTAAGGTGCAGCAGAGGTCGAGGGGGCCTCGGGATCCGGTATCGCGAAGCGGGTGGAGATGTTCAGCAAGGCGACGAGGAGCCGCCCGGCTGCGAGCGGGGCGCGCCCCGCCGGCACCGACTGGTCTCCGTACGGTCGGCTGGAGGACGCCGCGGAGGTGTACTTCCTGCACGCGGACGTCGCGCTGGACGCCATCGAAGGAGTGCTGGGCAAGCGCCGGGTGCGCGGCTTCACCCTGGAGCGGGTGGTGGACCTGACGGAGGCGGGCGCCTCGGTCTGGCAGGAGGCCGCGGTGTGCGACGGACGGCGGCTGATCCTGTGGCACAGCGAGGAGCTGGCCGACGCCAAGGCGCCGGGCGGTACGGTCCTGGACTCGTCGGTGCAGGTGCTGCCGCTGGACTCGATCGGCCATGTCGGGATGCGCACCCTGGTCGGCCACGACGAGCTGGGGCAGCGGATCGACCGCGGGGTCTACGTGGTGCTGGCCACCGCGATGCCGCACGAGCTGAGCGCGGTGCAGGCCGACCCCGACTCGCCGCTGCCGGTGGCCTCGGCGAAGTTCCGGCCCGAGGCCTTCCGGTTCAGCAAGTCACTGGACGACGGGGGCGCCGGGCAGATAGCCCGGCTGATCGACTTCGGCCGGCTGCTCGGCCGGCTCGTGCCCAGCTGACAGCCGGCCGCGCTGCCCCGTCCCCGTGATCCCCCCGGCTCTCCAGGGCCGGTCAGGCAAGCGGCTCAGGCCACTCCCGCCAGCTCCAGGGCCTCGACTCCGGCCCGCAGGCCCGCCACCCGCTCCTCCAGCGTGAAACCGGCAGGGGCGAGGGTGAGGGTGGTGACGCCCGCCGCGGCGTAGGCGCGCATCCCGTCGGCGATCCGGGCGACCGGGCCCAGCAGGCAGGTGGAGTCGATGAGTTCCTGCGGTACGGCCGCGGCGGCGCCGTCCTTGTCGCCCGCCAGGTACTTGTCCTGGATCTCGGCGGCCTGCTTCTCGTAGCCCATGCGCTGGGCGAGCTGGTTGTAGAAGTTCTGCTTGCGGCTGCCCATACCGCCGACGTACAGCGCGGTGTACGGGCGGAACAGGTCGGCGAGCGCCGCGACGTCGTCGCCCACGGCGAGCGGCAGCGTCGGGCAGACGTCGAAGCCGTCCAGCGTCAGGCCGGCCTTCTCACGGCCCGCGCGGATGTGCCGCAGCGCGGTGTCCTCCAGGTGGGCGGCGGAGGGGAAGATCAGCAGGGCGCCGTCGGCGATCTCGCCGGTCTGCTCCAGGTTCTTCGGGCCGATCGCGGCGATGTAGAGCGGGATGTGCTCGCGCTGCGGGTGCACGGTCAGCTTGATCGGCTTGCCGGGGCCGCCGGGCAGCGGCAGCGTCCAGTGCTCGCCCTGGTGGCTCAGCCGCTCGCGGGCCATCGCCTTGCGGACGATCTCGACGTACTCGCGGGTGCGGGACAGCGGCTTGTCGAACTTCACGCCGTACCAGCCCTCGGAGACCTGCGGCCCCGACACGCCAAGGCCCAGCCGGAAGCGGCCGCCGGACAGCGAGTCCAGGGTCGCGGCGGTCATCGCGGTCATCGCCGGGGTGCGGGCCGGGATCTGGAAGATGGCGGAGCCGACGTCGATCCGCTCGGTCTGCGCGGCCACCCAGGACAGCACGGTGGCGGCGTCGGAACCGTAGGCCTCGGCGGCCCAGCAGACGGAGTAGCCGAGCCGGTCGGCCTCCTGGGCGACGGCGAGGTTGTCCGCATCCATCCCGGCACCCCAGTAGCCGAGGTTGATCCCGAGCCTCATAGCGCTCCCCTTGTACTGGTGAGTAACGTCGTTGTCCCCCCCGGACTGTAGCGCGCGGCGCCGCCACGGGAACCTGTCGGGTACGTCACTGCGGCCCATTCGGACGGTGCGGGCAGTAATCTCAGCGCCCATGGAGCATAGGCACCTCGGCCGTACCGGGTTGCGCGTGTCCCGGCTCGGGCTCGGCACGCTCACCTGGGGGCGCGACACCGGCGAACGGGACGCCGCCGACCAGCTCAAGACCTTCTGGAACGCCGGGGGTTCGCTGGTCGACACCGCCGACGTCTATGCGGACGGCGGCGCCGAGTACCTGCTCGGGCGGCTGATCGAGGACCTGGTGCCGCGCTCCGACCTGGTGATCGCCACCAAGGCCGGCAGCGTGCCCGACCCCGACCGGCGCTTCGACACCTCCCGCGGCCACCTGCTGTCCGCGCTCGACGCGTCCTTGCAGCGGCTCGGCACGGACTACGTCGACCTGTGGCAGGTGCACGCCTTCGACCCGGGCACGCCGCTGGACGAGACGCTGCAGGCGCTGGACATCGCCGTCAGCTCCGGCCGGGCCCGCTACGTCGGGGTGTCCAACTTCTGCGGCTGGCAACTGGCCAAGGCCGCGACCTGGCAGCTCGCGGGCCCCGGGCGCACGGCGCTGGCCAGCACGCAGATGGAATACTCGCTGCTTCAGCGCGGGGTGGAGCGCGAGGTGCTGCCCGCCGCGACGGACCTCGGGCTCGGGGTGCTGCCCTCCTCGCCGCTGGGCCGCGGCGTCCTCACCGGCAAATACCGCGCCGGCGTCCCGCAGGACTCCCGCGGCGGCTCCGAGGACATGGCGCCCTTCGTCGCCCCCTACCTGGACGACACCGCGGGCCTGATCGTGGACGCGCTGGCCATAGCGGCCGACGGCCTGGCCGTGTCCCCGCTGCAGGTCGCCCTCGCCTGGGTACGCGACCGGCCGGGCGTGACCGCCCCGCTGCTCGGCGCGCGCAACGCGCAGCAGCTCACGGCGGCGCTGTCGGTGGAGGCGCTTACGCTTCCTGAAGAGATCTGCCAGGCGCTGGACGACGTGTCGGCGCCACTGCACCGCTACCCGGACCACGACTGGAGCACGCTCTGAACGCGCGCACCGATCCCTCCACGGAGGCCGCAATGCCCCCCGCCAGCCCGCCCGCCCCGCCCGCGCCCGAGCGCCCCGAAGGGTCCCCCGCCCCGGCGGCCGCCCGGCGCCCACCGGTGGACCTGGCCGGCCTCGCGGCGGCCGTCCGCTCCATCGAACGGGGCGAGAGCCCGGTGGCCCCGGCCCCGCGCGGCGACGCGGCGGAAGCCCGCCGCAAGCGCCGCGAGGCGATGGCGGCGGAGGCAGCCGCCCTCCAGGCGGCCGAGGCGGCTGACGGCAGCACCCCGCCGCCGGGCGGCACGGCGGCGGAGGCTGCCGCCGCGGACGGTGACGGCGCCGGCCTTTCGGCGGTCGGCGCGGAGGGGCAGGGCGCGGCTGCCGGGGACGTGGCGGATGCCGGCGCGGACGCGGCCGCACAGGGCGCGGCCGCCGGGCGTGACGCCGGGTCAGGACCCGGTGGCGAGACGGCGGCTGAGGGCGGAGCCGCCGACGGGCGTACGGCAGGCGGCGCGGCAGGCACCGACCGGCCGAGGGTGGCAGCCGACGATCAGAGCCCGGCCGCGGAACGGCCCGGAGCCGGGGCGGCGAGCCGCGGCGCAGGGGCGGCCGGGCCGCGCGTGGCGCCGGACCCCAGGGCCGTGGAGGCCGCTGCCGGCGTGCTGGCCGATGGCGGGGCCCCGGCCTACCTGGCCGCGGACGCCGTGCGGGTGCTCGGGGAGCGGGCCGCGGCGGAGTTGCGTGCCGATCCGTGGCTGCTGCTCGGGATCGGCACGGTGAGGACCGAGCACGCGGACGCGTTCGCGCGCGGGGTGCTCGGCGGCGCGTGCGGGCCGGACGACGAGCGGCGGGCCCGCGCGCTGGTCGCCCGGGCGCTGGAGGACGCCGCGGTGCGCGGGCACACCGCGCTGCCGCCGGCCGACCTGCACGCCGCGCTGCGCGGGCACGGGCTGTCCGACCCGGAGGCCGCCGTCGCGGCCGCCGTCGCGGACGGCCAGGTGCTGGTCTTCCGGGAGGGCGGCGAGGACGAGGACAGCGAGGAGGAGGTGTCACTGCTGCTCGGCCTCGACCGTTACGCGATGGCCGAGGAGAGCCTTGCGGAAGGCCTCTTCCGCCTGCTGCGGTCCTTCGAGAGCGAAGCGGAGGGCGACGACGGGCCTGACTGGGCGCGGGCGTCCGCACCGACGCCGTCCGCCGCCGAGCTGATCAAGGCCTCGGCGGGCAGCGGCCTCGTCGTGCACTCGGGCGGCGAGGCCGCCCGCGCCGAGCCCGCCGCGCTGGTGGCGGCCGCACGGGCCGTGGGCCTGCGCGCGTACGCCGCCGCCTACACGGAGAACGGCCGCCGCAGGCTCGCCGCGGTGGTGGGCGACGAGGCGGCCGTGACCGTGGACGGGCTGCTCTCGGGCGCCGAGGGGCCGGGACGGGCCGCGGACGGCAGCCTGGACCTCGCTCTGCTCGCGGTGCTGGACGCGCCGCAGCTGTCCGTCGAGGAGGCCACCACGCTGGTGGAGTCGGTCCCCGACGGCGCCCGGCTGGTGCTCAGCGGCGACCCGCACGCCCTGTGGTCGGCGGGCGCCGGCCGGGTCTTCGCCGACCTGCTCGCAGCCCGGGTCTGCCCCCGGGTGGTGTCCCGCACGCCGGACTTCGGGCCGATCGGCGAGCTGGTGTCCTGCGTCGGCGAGGGCGAGCTGACCGCCGTGGAGGCACCGGGCAAGGAGGTCGTGGTGGTGCCGGTGCGCGATCCGCGCGAGGCCGTGCACCGTACGGTCCAGCTGGTCGCCGACTCGGTGCCGCGGGCTTTCGGCGTCGAGGGGGCGCAGGTCCAGGTGGTCACGACCGGCCACGGCGGCCCGGTCGGCACCCGGGCGCTCAACGCGGCGCTCAAGGAGCGCCTCAACCCCGGCCCCGGGCGCTTCGGCGGCTTCGACCCGGGCGACCGGATCGTGCACGTCCCGGTGCCCGGCCGTACGCTGCCCGGCACGGTGACCGGCGCGGAGCCGGACGGCCTGCGGCTGGAGTGCGAGCGGGGATCGGTCCTGGTCCCCCGCGAGGAGGTGGCGGCGACCGTACGCCACGGGTGGGCGGTCACCGGCCATCAGGCGGCCGGCATGCGCTGGCCCGCCGCCGTGGTGGTCGTACCGGGCGACGCGGGGCCGCTGCTGACCAGGTCCTGGGTCTACACCGCCTTCGGCCGCGGCGAGCGCCACCTGTCGGTGGTGCAGGGCGCCGAGCAGCAACTGGCCCAGGCCGTCGCGGGACCGCCGGCGACCGAGCGCACCACCCGGCTGGGGACGGTGCTGCGGGAGCTGACCGCCGGGTGGTGACCCGCCCGAGCCGGGCCGCGAGGTCCCCGGGGGCAGGTCCCCCCGGGGCCGGGCTCGGGCTCAGTCGGGGTCGAGGACGCCGAGCTCGTCGTCGAAGACCGCGCTGACGTCGAAGCGGCACACCACCAGGTGCGGATCGGCCTGGTCGAAGGGCGTCTCCAGCCACTCCCCGGGTTCGGGGGTCTCCACCGCGGAGACCCACAGCGTGGAGTCGCCCTCCTCGAAGCCGAAGTCCTTGTGCCGCTGGGCGATCTCATCGGGTTCGTACTCGCCGAAGATCACCCCGAGCGCCGCGTTGACGCTCGCGGTCGCCGATCCGTCGGTGTCCTCGCTGGCATGCCTGGCCTGCGAGAAGAGCCGGTCGGGTGCCACGATCGTGTAGTCGCGGCGGATCAGCACGCTGATCGCCTCCGGCTCCTCGGGACCCTCGTACTCCGGCAGCGAGCCGCCGGTGGGCACCTCGAGCGGGGTCACCTCGTCGTAGGCGTCGTACAGCAACTCGTCATACGACTCGGCAGCCGAGGCCAGCGCCTCGAACGCCTCGTGAACGGCGGGGTCGTCCTCGCCGCTGCGCTTCTCGATCGCGTCGAGATGCCGGTCGAGCGCGGCCTTGACCGCCTCGACTGCGGCACGGACCTCGGCCGCCGTGGGCTGCACGTCATCAGACATGAGGCAGACGCTATCCGCACCGGGGCGTTGCTTGCACAATAGATGCGATGCCGGAATACGAATTCAGAGAGATCTACGTGCCGCGTGGGGTCTCCCGCAAGGACGCGACACGGTTGCTGACCGACGAGGCGGAGTACGGACACTGGGAGGTCGACCGGCTCCGCCTGTATGCCGACGGGAGCAGACGCGTGCGCCTGCGGCGCCGGATCATCCGCCAGGTGCGGGCCACCTGGTGAGGTGGCCCGCACCGGCCGGCCCGGACGCGGGCCGGCCGGTGGGCGGTACGGCTCAGCGCCGGGCGGACTGGCCGCGGCGGTAGAGCAGGGCGCCGCCGAGCAGCAGCGCACCGGCGGCGAAGGCGGTGAGCGCCATGCCGTCGGCGCCGGTGTGCGCGAGGGTGTCGCTGCCGGCGCGGGGCGCCGACGGGGTGGTGCTGTTCGACCCGGGGGTGCCCGGGGTGACCGGGGTCACGGGCGTGCCCGGGTTACCGGGGGTGCCGGGCGTCCCGGGGGTGCCCGGGGTGCCAGGAGTGCCGGGGTTGCCCGGGGTCCCGGGAGTGCCGGGGTTGCCCGGGGTCCCGGGAGTGCCGGGGTTGCCCGGGGTGCCGGGGTTGCCCGGGGTGCCGGGGGTGCCCGGGGTGCCGGGGGTGCCTGGCGTACCCGGAGTACCGGGCGTGCCGGGGTGACCCGGGTGCCCGGGGTGACCCGGATGGCGGGGCGTGCCCGGATTGACGGGCGGGGTGTTGACGTTCGCGCAGCTGTTCCCGAACGCCGGGTTCAGCGCTCCGATCACCGACACGCTGTTGCCGCACAGGTTGACCGGGACGTCGACCGGCGCCTGGACGGCGTTTCCTGAGCCCACGCCCGGCGAGCCGTGGGCGCCGCCGATCGCGGTGGAGCCGCCGCCGCCCGGGTGGGCGGAGACGTTGGCGCAGTGGTTGCCGAACACCGGGTTCAGCAGACCCACCACGTTGACCGTGTTGCCGCATGCGTTGACCGGCACATGCACCGGGACCTGGACCGCGTTGCCCGAGAGCACACCGGGCGAATCGGCGGCGGCACCGAACGCGCCCGCGTCGGCGTAGGCCAGACCGCCGGTGGCGGCGATCACCCCGCCGGTGGCGACCGCGGTGAGCAGGCCCTTGGTTGCGACCTGTCGCATTGCTTCCCCTAACCTTCCCCTGCGTTCAGGGATACCTGGAAATGTCGAGCGGCCCCGGAACGCAGGTGGGTGCGTCCGGGGCCGGTCCGGCGGCGGCCGCGCCGCCGGCGCGGCCGCGGCGGCGTCAGGCGTTGACGCAGGTGTTGCCGAAGGCAGGGTTGAGCAGCCCGATCACGTTGACCGTGTTTCCGCAGACGTTCACCGGGACGTGCACAGGGACCTGGACGACGTTGCCCGACAGCACGCCCGGGGACTGCACCGCGGCGCCCTGGGCGCCGGAGTCGGCGGCAGCCATACCCGCACCCGCGAGTACGAGACCGCCGGTGGCGACCGCAGCGGCGACGACCTTCTTGATCATTCTCATTCCTCCTCATGGACAAGTGCGGCCCCAGCCCTTGCGGACCACACCGTCGTAACGACCCCCTGAGGAATAGAGCTACGAAAGCATCGGGCCTTTCACCCGTACCGGCGAAGGAAACCACCGGTACGGGTACACACGCCCGACCGGTCAGCTGTGTTCGATGAAGCGGTCGAGCACGCGGACGCCGAAGCGCAGCCCGTCCACCGGCACCCGCTCGTCCACGCCGTGGAACATCCCGGCGAAGTCCAGCTCAGGCGGCAGCCGCAGCGGCGCGAAGCCGAAGCAGCGGATGCCCAGGTCGTCGAAGGACTTGGCGTCGGTGCCGCCGGAGAGCATGTACGGCACCGCCCGCGCGCCCGGGTCCTCCGCGACCAGCGCGGTCTGCATCGCGTCCACCAGGGCGCCGTCGAAGTCGGTCTCGACGGCCTTGTCGGAGTGCAGCGACTCCCGCTTGACGCGCGGACCCAGGACGCGGTCGAGGTCGGCCAGGAACTCCTCCTCGTAGCCGGGCAGGAAGCGGCCGTCGACGTGGGCGGTGGCCTGCCCGGGGATGACGTTGACCTTGTAGCCGGCGCCGAGCATGGTCGGCGCTGCGGAGTTGCGGAGCGTGGCGCCGATCATCTTGGCGATGCCGCCGAGCTTGGCGAGCGTCGACTCCATGTCCTCCGGGTCGAGTTCGGTGCCCAGCGCGTCGGAGAGCTCGTCGAGGAAGCCGCGGACCGACTTGGTGACGCGGACCGGGAACTCGTGCCGGCCGAGCCGGCCGACCGCCTCGCACAGCTCGGTGATCGCGTTGTCCTTGTTGGTCATCGACCCGTGGCCGGCCGTGCCGTCCACGGTGAGCCGCATCCAGTGCATGCCCTTCTCGGCGGTCTCGATCAGGTAGAGCCGCAGATCGTCGTTGACGGTGAAGGAGAAGCCGCCGACCTCGCCGATCGCCTCGGTCACGCCCTCGAAGAGGTCCGGGTGCCCGGTGACCAGGTGCTTGGCGCCGAAGGTGCCGCCCGCCTCCTCGTCGGCGAGGAAGGCGAGCACGAGGTCCCGCGGCGGCTTGCGCCCGCTGCGCAGCCGGTCGCGGATCACCGCCAGCGTCATCGCGTCCATGTCCTTCATGTCGACCGCGCCCCGGCCCCACACGCACCCGTCGACGACCTCGCCGGAGAAGGGGTGCACGGTCCAGTCGTCGGCGTTGGCCGGGACGACGTCGGTGTGGCCGTGGATCAGCAGCCCGGGCCGCGAGCGGTCGGCGCCCTCGACCCTGGCCACCACGGAGGCGCGGCGCGGGTGCGACTCGAAGATCTGCGGCTCCAGACCCACCTCGGCCAGCTTCTGCGCCAGGTATTCGGCCGCCGCCCGCTCGCCAGGTCCCGAGTGGTCCCCGTAGTTGCTGGTGTCGATCCTGATCAGGTCGCTGCACAAGCCGACGACCTCGTCCTCGCCGGTGATCCCGCCGCCGTCCGCACTGCCAGGCCTGGACTCGCTCACGCTGTCTCTCCTCCTCGTCGCCCACCCGCCCGCAGCACGCGCCGGATGCCTCCCCCATCCTGCCCCGCGCCCCCCGCGCCCCCCAAGGCCGGCCTCGTCCGCGCCCCCCGCTCGCGGTGATCGGCGCCCCCCGATCTTTGCTATGGTTTACCCCGTCGCCACGGCCGTGAGGCCGTGTCGTCACACCCGTCCGGGTGGCGGAATGGCAGACGCGCTAGCTTGAGGTGCTAGTGCCCTTTATCGGGCGTGGGGGTTCAAGTCCCCCCTCGGACACGGCGGTGTCGTTCGCAGGAACGGTTCGCACAGAAATCACCAGTGGCCCCCGGCTCCGGCCGGGGGCCACTGGCGTGTGCCGGCTGCCGTCGCGGGCCCGGCGCCGGCCGGATCCGCGCTCCCCGCAGCCCCCGTCCCGCCTGCTGCCTGCCCGCCTGCCGGAAACGGTGCGCTCCCGGTGCGCAAGCTTTCTGCAAGGCCCCGTCAAGGCTTCCGGCGATCCGCCGGGACATCCCGTCCACCAGGAGGTTTCCACCGGCCCCGCGAGGGGCTTCACCGACCAACGGGGGATGTCGTGTCCGTCATGGAAATCGTCGACCATCGGACGACACAAGGAGGGGACGCCGGCCAGTGGCGCACGCTGGCCGGGCGCAAGACGGTCCTGGTGCTGGTGCACACCGAGGTCTACGGGCGCCGGCTGCAGGACCTGCTGGCCCTGCTGGAGTCCGATCTGCGGGTCGAGGTGGTCTTCACCGTCGCGCCGCACGCCTTCAACAACGGCGCCGCCCGCTTCCTGGCGCGGCTCGGGGCCGACGTGCTGCCGTGGGCCGAAGCGGTGCGCACCGACTTCGACCTGGCGATCGCCGCCGGGTCGCAGGGCATGGAGAAGGTCCGTGCCCCGCTGGTGCGGATCTCGCACGGCGGCGGCCACATGTCGCTGGCCCGGGTGCCGTCCGGCCGGCCGTGCCGCGGCGGGCCCGCGGTACGCGAGCCGGGCGGCATCACCGGGCGCGGCCACCTCACCTGGGAGGGCGCCGTCGTGCCGCGGGCGGTCGCCCTGCCGCACCGGGACGATCTGCGGGCGCTGCGGCGCTGGTGCCCGGAGGCGCTGCCGGTCGCGGAGGTCGTCGGCGACCCGACGTACGACCGGATCGCGGCGAGCCTGCCCTTCCGGGCGGAGTACCGCGCGGCGATCGGCGTGGCGCCCGGCCAGCAACTGGTGCTCGCGACCTCGACCTGGGGCCGCCGCTCGCTGTTCAACCACCTGGAGTCGCTGCTGCCGCGGTTGGCGGAGCTGCCCGCGGACCGCTTCCGTAAGGCGCTGCTGGTGCATCCCAACGTGTTGTCGATGCACGGGCGTTACCAGGTCAGGGCCTGGCTCGCGGACTGCCGCAGGGCCGGGGTGACGGTCGTCTCGCCGGACGCCGACTGGCGGGCGCTGCTGGTCGCCGCCGACCATGTCGTCGGCGACTACGGCTCGGTGACGCTGTACGCGACGATGACCGGCGCGCCCATCCTGCTCGCCCGCTACCCCTACCAGGACGCCAACCCGGCCTCGCCCGGGGTCGCCATGGCGCTGACCGCCCCGGCGCTGAGCCCGACCCGCCCGCTGGCCGACCAGCTGGCCTACGCCGCGGCCGAATACCCGCGGCGGGACTTCCAGCGGATCGCCCGGCGGATCTCGTCCGAGCCGGGTCGCTTCAACCGCAACATGCGCGCCCTGATCTACCGGCAGCTCGGCCTGGGCCAGCCCGCCTATCCGCCGGCCACGGAACCGGTGGCGCTGTCCGCAGGCGAGGTGGCGCTGTGAGCGGCCGGCTGCTGCCCGACCACGTACGGGTCGACGTGGACCGCGTCGGCTCCGAGGCCCGGCGCGCCTGCGCCGACGTGCTGTACGGCACGGGCGACGCGCGGGACGCGGCCGCGCTGATGCGGCGCCACCCCGGGTGCCTGCTGGTCTCGCTCCGGGACGGCCGCGGCCGCTGCACGACGCTCGTCCGTCACCCCGCCGCACGTCGCGGCGCCGCGGAGGTCCGCGTCGTGCGGGTCCGTACCAGGGTGCTGGGCCGCCGCACGCACGCGCTGCTGGCGTCGCTGCTGCACGCCCGGCTGGTCGCCGGCCGCCGCGAGCCGGCCCGGCGGCGGGCCCCGGCGGTCAGGACGGTCCGTGATCCCGCAGCCGGCCCGCCAGGCGGCGGGCGTCCCGCGGGCTGACCGGGGTGTAGCGGGCCAGGGAGCGCTCGAACCAGTCCCTGGCCCGCTGCCGCTCTCCCCGGTCGGCCGCCGCCATGCCGAGCATCTCCAGGACGCGGCCCTGCCAGTGGACCGAGCCGCAGGCCGCGAACTCGTCCAGGGCCTGGTGCAGTTCCCGCTCGCCGAGCGCGGCGTCGGCGGCTTCGCCGAGGGCGGCACGGGCCATGCCGAGGAAGGCGAGCGCCCGGGCCGCGTCGTAGGGGTCGGGTACGGCGAGCAGGTCGGCGCGGGCGCGGGTGAGCAGCCCGACGGCCTCCCGCGGCGCGCCCGCGGCCAGCGCGAGGTCGCCCAGGCACAGCCGGGACAGCGCCGCGCCCCGGGTGTGGCCGATGGCCTCGCGCAGGTCGAGCGCCCGCCGGAAGAAGGCGGCGGCGCGGTCCTGGCGGCCGGCGAGCTGGTGCGCCTGGCCGAGGCCGTGCAGCGCCTGGGCCTCGGCCCGCCGGTCGCCGGTGTCCTCGGCCTGTCGCAGCGCGCGGCCGAACCACTCGGCGGCCTCGTCGTAACGTCCCGCCTCGCACAGGCCCGCGGCCCCGGTGGTGAGCATCCGCAGGGCCGCGGTGTCCCGCCCGGCACGGGTGGCGGCGGGCAGGGCGAGCCGGTGCGCCTCCACCCACAGGTCGGCGGGGCGCAGCCGGACCCACAGCGGCTGCATGCTGTCCACGAGCTGCCACGCCAGGTCGTCCCAGCCGCGCTCGGCCGCCTTCCGCACCGCCGCCATCAGGTGCAGTCGCTCGACGTCCAGCCAGGCCAGCGCGGCGGTCGGCCCGTCGAAGGGCGGCGCCTCCTCGGGGCGGCGCAGGTGGTCCCGGCGCAGCCGGCGGTGGAAGGGGGACAGCAGGGTGCGGGCCTCGGTCGCGGTCCACAGATACCAGTCGAGTGCCCCGCGCAGGGCGGCGTCGCAGGCGCCGGGGGTCTCCTCGGCGGCGGCCCGCTGGGCGGCGTGCAGCCCGATCAGGTCGTGGAAGCGGAAGCGGTCGGGGCCGAGTTCTTCGAGCAGGCTGACGTCGACCAGCTCGTCCAGCAGTTCCGCTGCCAGGTCCGCTGGAAGCCCGCAGGCCGCCGCCGCGGCGCCGGCGCCGAATTCGCCGACCGGCAGCAGCCCCAGCAGGCGGTAGCCGCGCGCGACCTCCGGCGGCAGCACGCCGTACGCCCCGTCGAGCGCGGTCTGGACCGCCCGGTCGCCGCCGAGCGCCAGGCCCGCCAGCCGGCCGCTGTCCCGGCTCATCGCGGCGACGAGGGCGGCCAGCGGCTGGCGCGGCCGGGCGGCCATCCGCGCGGCTGCCACGCACACCGCCAGCGGCAGCCCGCCGCACAGCCGGGCGAGACCGTCGGCGGCCTGCCGCTCCCTGGCGACGCGCTCGGCGCCGAGGCGGCGGCTGAGCAGCTCGACGCTGGCGGCGGGGCCGAGCGCGTCGAGGTGGTGGAAGCCCGCGCCGTCCACCCCGAGCCCGGGCAGCCGGCGCCTGCTGGTCACCGCGACCAGGGCGCCGGGCGCCGCCGGCAGCAGCGGGCGGACCTGGGCGGCGCTGAACGCGTTGTCGAGGAAGAGGACGATCCGCAGGTCCGCGGTGACGGTACGCCACAGGGCGGCCAGTTCCGCCGGCTCCGCGGGGGCCCGGTCCACGCCGAGGCCGCGCAGGAACCGCCCGAGCACCGCGGCCGGCGGCACGGGCTCGTCACCGGTGTGCCCGCGCAGGTCGGCGTAGAGCTGGCCGTCGGGGTAGGCGGCGGCCAGCCGGTGCAGCCAGACCGCGACGAGCGCGGTCTTGCCGACCCCGGCGGCGCCGGTGACGACGACCAGCGGGGCGCTCTCCCCGCCCGCGGTCCGCAGCGCGTCGAGGGCGGCGACGTCAGCGGTGCGGTCGGTGAAGTGGGCGGCGGCCGGGATCAGTTGCCGGGGCACCGGCTGCCGGGGAGCCGGGCCGGCGGCTTCGTGGCGGTGCTCGTGCACATGGATGCCGCCGCTGACGTGGCGGGCCTGGACCACCGGCCCGGTGATCCGCGCGTCCCCCGCGACGGTGTTGTCCGTGCGGTCGCCGCCGGCCGGCGCCGCTCCTCCGGGGTCGTCACCGGGGTCCGGGCCCGGCTGCTGGTCCACGTATGTCCTCCCCCGGTGTCCCCGCCGCCGTGCCGGCCCCTGCGCCCATCCAAGGCGACCGGCGGTGCCGGCGGTGGGCCGGACAGGCCTTTCTCGACCATGAAAGACCGGTATTGGCAAAGTAAGAAACGTTTCAGCCAATAATTTCTCACTTTCGGGTGACCCTGTTGCCGGATGTTGACGGCATGTCACCCTGGAGCCGCGGGGTGTGCCGGCGTGAGGAGCGTGCTGGTGGAGGTCGACATCCTGGTCCTGGGCCCGGTGGAGTTATGGGTCGGCGGGCAGCGGGAGATGTACGGCGCCGCCAAGGCGTCGCACCTGCTGGCCGCCCTCGCCGTCGACGCCGGGCGCTCGGTCCCGCTCGACACCCTGGCCGGCCGGCTCTGGGACGACTCGCCGCCCGCCAAACCGGGTGCCTCGCTACACACCTACGCGACCCGGATCCGCCACAAGCTCGGCCATGACCGGGTGGCACAGCAGTCCCACGCCTACCGGCTGGACATCGAGCCGGACGCGGTCGACCAGCACCGCTTCGAGCGGCTCACCGCCCAGGCCCGCTCGCTGGCCGCCAGCGGCGACGACACCGAGGCGCTGGCGCTGCTGCGGCAGGCCGAATCCCTGTGGCGCGGTACGCCGTTGACCGGCTTCACCGGCCTGTGGACCGAACAGGTCAGGCGGCGGCTCACCGAGCTGCGTACCGGCGCGAGGGTGCTGCGCGCCGAGATCGAGGTACGCGCCGGCCGGTTCGCCCGCGCCCTCGACGATCTGACGCCGCTGATCGAGCAGCACCCGCTGGACGAGACGGTCGCGGCGCTGTTCATGACCGCGGCCTACGGCTGCGGCCGGCAGTCGGACGCGCTGCGGGCCTACGACGCGCTGCGCCGGCGGCTGCGCGAGGAGGGCGCGGAGCCGGGCGAGGCGCTGGTCCGCGTCCACCGCGGCATCCTGGACCGCGCGCCCGCCGGTGAGTTGCCGGGCCGCCGCTCCCCCGGCCCCGCCCCGCCGGCGCCGTACAACCTCCCCGCGCACAGCGGGGTGCTGATCGGGCGTGCGGAGGAGTTGCGGGCGCTGCGCGCGGCGGCACCGGGGGTGGTCGCGTTCCAGACCGTCACCGGGATGGTGGGGGTGGGCAAGACCCAGCTCGCCCTGCACACCGCACGCAGGCTGGCCCGGCACTATCCGGCGGGCCAGATCTATCTCAACCTCCAGGCGCACTCCGGACGCACGCCGATGTCCCCGCAGGCGGCGCTGGCCACGCTGCTGCGGCACTTCGGCGTTCCCGCCACCGGCGTACCGCGCCACCAGGACGAGCTCACCACCTTGTGGCGAACCGTGCTCAGCAGCCGGCGGGCCATCGTGGTGCTGGACGACGCGGCGGGACCGGAGCAGATCAGGCCGCTGCTCCCCGGCGACTCCGCCTCGCTCGTCATCGTCACGAGCCGCCGGCGCCTGACCGGGCTGCCAGGCGTCCGCCATGTGGTGCTCGACGTGCTCTCGCCGGCCGACGCCGAGAAGCTGTTCAGCACGCTCGCCGAGGACGGCAGGCGGCACGACCCGGCCGACGTGGCCGAGCTCGCCCGGCTGTGCGGATACCTCCCGCTCGCGGTGGAGTTGATCGCGGCCCGCCTCAGGTCGCGCCCCAGCTGGACCGCCGCGCACCTGGTCGGCCGGCTCTCTGACGGGCCCGGCCCGCTCGCCGAGATCCGCGACGGCCGGCACGAGATCGCCACCGCCTTCGCGATGTCGTACGAGACGCTGCCGCCGACGCACCAGCGGGTCTTCCGCCTGCTCAGCCTGCATTTCGGCCCGACCTTCTGCCCGCAGGCCACCGCCGCCCTGGTCGGGCTGCCGCTGCCGGACACCGAGCGCGTCCTGGAGGACCTGCTCGACGCCCACCTGGTCCGCGAGCCCGCGCCCGAACGGTACGAGCTGCACGATCTGCTGGCCGCGTACGCGCGCTCGCTGGTGGACCGGGAACCGGCCGCGGAACGCGACACCGCGCTCGGCCGGCTGGCCTCCTTCCACCTGCACGCGGTGGCCGCCGCCGACCGCGTGCTCTTCGACCGGCGCCCCCGTCTCGACCTCGGCACCGGCGGCTCCCCCTTCGCGCTGCCGGCCTGGACCGGCAGTTCCGACGCCAGGGCCTGGCTGCGGGAGGAGACCGACGCCCTGGTGGCCGCCGAGCTGCACTTCCGCGGCCGCGGCGACGCCTTGCAGGCCGCGCGCCTGGCCCACGTGGCGGCGGGCCTCCTCGACTCCGAGGGCCTGTGGGCGGAGGCGGAGCGGATGCACACACACGCGGCCGGCTGGTGGCGGTCGGCGGGCGAGCGCGCCCCCGAGGCCCACGCCCTGCTGGCGCTGGCCGCGGCCCAGTCCCAGACGGGCCGCTACGACGCGGCGGGGCGGACGGCCCGCCGCGCGCGGGAGGTGGCCGTCGACGTCGGCGACACGGCGACCGAGGCGGAGTCCCTGCGGGAGCTGGGGCTGCTGGACTGGAACCTCGGCCGGCTGAAGGAGTCCAGGACCCTGCTGAGCGCGGCGCTGCGCCTGCGCGAGCGCTTGGGCGATCCGTGGCATGTCGCCAGGTGCCGCAACAACCTGGGCATCACCCTGCTGCACCTGGGCGAGCACGCTCCGGCGGCGGAGTGCTTCCGCCAGGCGCTGGCCGGCTTCGTCCGCACCAGGGATCCGCGAGGCGAGGCGCAGGCGCTCAACAACCTCGGCGACTTCCATCTGCACCTGGGGGAGACGGAACTGGCGCGTACCGCCTTCCGGCGCTCCCTGGACATCGTCTCGCGGGTGGGCAGCCGCGCGGAAACAGCCGTTGCCCGGCTCAATCTGGCCAACACGATGCCCATTCCCGACGAACTGCCCGCCGCGCTGGAAATGCACCGCGAGGCGTTGGCGGTATTTCGCAATATCGGCGACAAAAGGAACGAGGTCGTCACCCTCAACGCGATAGGCACGGCACTGCTCGGCGCGGGGCAGCACGCCGAGTCGGCCGCCCATCACGCGGCGGCGCTCGCACTGGCGCGGAACATCGGGGCCACCCAGGAGGAGATCCAGGCCCTGCGCGGCGTGGGCCTGGCGGATCTGCGGGCGGGACGCAGCCAGGCATGCGGGGAGCAGCTGTCGGCCGCACTGCTCATCGCGCGCCGGATCGGCGCCGAGGAGGAGGAAGCACGCACACATTCCGCGCTGGCGGAGCTGTACATGGCGGTCGGCGACCGCGCCGAGGCCGCTTCCCATTTGCGGTCGGCATATTCCATTCACGCAAAATCGAACAAGTGGGAATCCGATCGCACACGGGACAGGCTGGCGCAATTGCAGGGCTCATGAATCCGCAGGCCAACCGCACTGCGACGGTACTACTGACGTACTACCGATATTTGCGGTGTTCCTGAGACGCGTGGTGTGATCATCGGGCGGCCGCATTTCATCCACCATCGTCGCGTAAAGGAACATCCGTGCTTCCTGCAGCACCACCCGTGCCGGCACCTGCCGAGGTCTTCACCGCCACCGCTTACCGTCCGGTGGCAGAAAAGCCCGCGCCGCCGGAAATCGCCGGTCCTGGCATATACGCGGAATCCACGCGCTCGGTCGCCGTGGTCTACCGGCCCGATCAGTGCATGCCCTCACGTACGAGGGTCGCCGCACTCTGACGGCGCCGTCGCCCGCCGCCGCGGTGAGGCCGGGGGCACGAACGCCCTGGCCTCACGGCACCAGCACCGCCGCGCCGTTGACGCGGTCCGCGGCGAGGTCGGCGAGGGCGCGGGGGGCCGCGTCGAGGGGGTAGCGCGTCACCGTGGCGCGCAGGCCGATGCGGGCCGCCGTCGCGAGGAAGTCCGCACCGTCGCGGCGGGTGTTCGAGGTGACGCTGCGGAGGTCGCGCTCCTGGAAGAGGTGGCGCTCGTAGTTCAGCGACGGGACGTCTGTGAGGTGGATGCCGGCCACCGCCAGCGTGCCGCCGCGGTCCAGGGCGGAGAGGGCGACCGGGACCAGCGCGCCGACCGGGGCGAAGAGGACGGCCGCGTCGAGAGGCTCAGGCGGTCCCTCCGAGGCGTCGCGGGCGGAGGACGCGCCCAGCGACAGGGCGAGCTCGCGGGCGGCCGACGAGCGGGTCAGGACGTGCACGGTGGCACCGTCGGCCACCGCGACCTGCGCGGTCAGGTGCGCGGAGGCGCCGAAGCCGTAGATGCCGAGCCGGCCGCGCGGCGGGAGTTCGCTGCGGCGCAGGGCCCGATGGCCGATGATGCCCGCGCAGAGCAGCGGTGCCAGCTGCGCCGGGTCGGCGTCGGGCGGCAGCGGGTAGGCGTAGTCGGCGGGCAGCAGGGTGCGGTCGGCGAAGCCGCCGTCCGCGTCCCAGCCGGTGTAGGCGGAGAACGGGCACAGGTTCTCCCGGCCGAGCCGGCAGTAGCGGCAGACCCCGCAGGTGCCGCGCAGCCAGGCGCCGCCGACCCGGTCGCCGGGCGTGAAGCGGGTGGCCTCCTCGCCCGCGGCCACCACCCGGCCGACGATCTCGTGGCCGGGCACGGTGGCCGGGTGGTGCGGGGAGAGGTCGCCCTCGGCCAGGTGCAGGTCGGTGCGGCACACCCCGCACGCCTCCACCTCGACGAGCAGTTCACCGGGGCCGGGGGCGCGGATCTCCCGCTCGACGCGCACCAGCGGCTCCTCGGCGGCCGGCGCCGGCGAACCGACCCCCCAGCCCCGCATCCGCACCGTCTCGTCGAAGGCCATGCCTCCAGCATGCGACCGGGGCGGGGCCCCGGCAATCGGCTCAGCCGGGGATGCGGTAGCGGGCCATCATGCAGTCGTCCTCGTGGTCGAGGATGTGGCAGTGCCAGACGTAGCCCTGCAGCCGCATGCCGCCCATGGCCATGAAGGACGCGTCGGGGTCGAAGCCCAGTTCGGCCGCCGCGGGGAAGCGGACCAGCACCCGGGTCACCATGCCGGGCGGGCAGCCGACCGTGTCCTTGGCGCCCGCCTCCCACGCCGCGGGCACCTGCGCGGTCCCGAGCAGGTAAGGGTCGACGGACGGCGACCAGGCGGTACCGGGCGCCGGGCGCGGATTGGCCTTGGCGTAGGCCGCCACGTCGAAGCGCTGCCGGTCGACGATCCGCATGTGCACCAGGTGCAGGTGCATGGGGTGCGCCTCGGAGGAGGCGTTGACGAACTCCCACACCTCGGCGGTGCCCTGCCGGGGGGTGAGCATCGGCCCGTCGTCGTAGCGCAGGTTGTTCATCATCATCCCGGCGAGCGGCCACCCGGCGGCCATGGCCGGTGTGAGGGTGACGGTCCGGCGCGGGACGGTGCCGGCGGCGGGCGGCGCGGGCAGCAGCGCGGGGCGGCCCACGCCGCCGCGCAGCGTGGCGGGCGGCGGTGTGGCGAAGCCGCGTACGCCGGTGCCCACGAAGCGGATGATCTCGGCGGGCGGCACCACGCCGGTGGCCGCCACCACCACCGGTGACTCCTGCTGGTCGTTGGTCAGGTCCACCTGGTCGCCCGCGGCCAGCGCGCCGAAGTCCACGACGAGGTCGAGGCGTTCGCCGGGCGCGAGGCGTACGGCCGCGGTGCGGGCCGGCGCGTCCAGCAGCCCCGCGTCGTTGCCGACCACCCAGAAGGGCATCTGGTTGCTGAAGAACAGCCGGTAGCCGCGGGCGTTGGATGCGTTGAGCACCCGGAAGCGGTAGAAGCCGCGGGCCACCTGCAGATACGGCGCCACCACCCCGTTGACCGTCATCAGGTCGCCGAAGGTGCCGCCCTCCCAGTGCCCCTGCGGCACCTTGCGGGTGGTGCGGAAGTTCAGCGACCCGTCGGCCTGGAAGCGGCGGTCCGCGAGCGTCAGCGGCACCTCGAACTCACCGCTGGGCAGGCCGAGCGCGTTGCCCGCGGTGCCGGTGTCGTACGCGTCGCGCAGCAGGTACATGCCGGCCAGGCCGGCGACCGCGTTGAGCCGGGTGATGCCCATCGCGTGGTCGTGGTACCAGAGGTGGGCGGCGTCCTGCCCGTTGGGATGGCGGTACGTCATGCTGCCGCCGGGCCGGAAGCTGTGCTCGGGGTGCCCGTCCGCCTCCGGCGGGGTGACCGCGCCGTGCAGGTGCACCGACGTGCGCGGCTGCCCCCGGTCCAGCTCCGAGGCGCCCTCCAGCGTCGGATCGATGTCGGCGGCGAACAGGTGCCCGGCGTCGAAGGTGTTGCGGAACGTCAGCGCCACCGGTTCGTCGCGCTGCGCCTCGACGGTCGGCCCCAGATACGGCTGCCCGCCGTACGACCAGGTCCTCGCGACCCCCAGATCCCGGTGGAACCGGTGGGTGGCCGCGCCCATCGCGATCGTACGGTCGCCCGTCAGCACCGGCGGCACGGGCAGTTCGTCGACGTAGGGCGTCAGGCGGGGCGAGGCGTACGTCAGCGCGACCGCCGCGCGGGCGGAGCCGAACCCCTCCATCCCGGCCAGGACGCCGAGGCCTCCGGCGGCGAGCAGCGAGCGACGGGACGGGCCGTGCGGCATGCGGGCTCCTCTGGGGGTAGGCGCGCTTGACGATAAGCAGTCATATGACTCATCGTCAACCATTTCCGACTGTGTCGGGCCCATGCGCTGCCGCGCCCCGGGGTGAGTGCCACTTGCGGTGGCCCTACGCGTGCAGGCGCGTCCTGCCTTGTCGCGCAGTTCCCCGCGCCCCTGGGGGTGCCCTCTGCGCGGAGGGTGAGCGTTTTTCAGGGGCGCGGGGAACTGCGCGACAAGCCACCGCGCACCGGAACTGCGAACGCCACCGCAAGTGGCAACCTCTCAGGGGCGCGGGGAACTGCGCGCTCAGCCACGGCGGCGGGAAAGGCGCGACACCACCGCAAGTGGCACTCACCGGGGGAACCCCCAGAGGCGCGCTGGGGGCGCGGGGGGATACGTTCGCGGGGCGCCGACGAGGTGGCGGGGAGAGAGGGGGGTGCCGTGGGCGGCACAGGGGAAAGGCCGGGCGGGAAGACGCTGGCGGTGATCGCCGCGGAGGCCGGAGTCTCGGTCTCCACCGTCTCGAAGGTGCTGCACAACCGCTCGGACGTGGCCGCCCGCACCCGGGCGAGGGTCCAGCGGCTGCTGGCCCAGCACGGCTACCCGGCCGCCAGGAGCGGCCCCGCCGCCACCGCCCTGGCTCCCGGCGGCCTGATCGACTTCGTGGTCAACGAGCTGGACGGCTCGTGGGCCGTCGAACTGATCCGCGGCGCCGAGGAAGCGCTGGACGCGGTCGGCATGGGCCTGGTCGTCTCGGCGGCCCACGGCCGCGAGGGCCCGGCCAGGCGCTGGCTGGACTCGCTCGCCGCCCGCCGTACGCTCGGCGCGATCCTGGTGGTCCCGGAGCTGGACCAGGATCAGCACCGGGAGCTGCGCGCCCTCGGCATCCCCTTCGCCGTGATCGCCCCGGCCGACGAACCGCCGCCCGGCGTGCCGTGGGTGGGCGCCACGAACTGGCCGGGCGGCCTCGCCGCCACCCGGCACCTCGTACGGCTCGGCCACCGCAGGATCGCCGTGATCGGCGGCCCGCCGCACCGGCTGGCCTCCCGCGCCCGGGTGGACGGCTACCGTTCCGCGCTGGAGGAGGCGGGCCTGCCGTACGACCCGGCGCTGGTCCGCTACGGCGACTTCACGAACGAGCCCGCCTACCACCACGCCCTCGACCTGCTGCGGCTGCCCGACCGGCCGACCGCGATCTTCGCGGGCAGCGACCAGCAGGCGCTGAGCACCTACCGTGCCGCGGCCACGCTGGGGCTGCGGGTGCCCGCGGACGTGAGCGTCGTCGGCTTCGACGACCTGACCTTCGCCGAGTGGGTGACCCCGCGGCTGACCACCGTACGCACCCCGCTCGCGGAGATGGCCGCGCTGGCCGCCGGGATGGTGCTGCGGCTGCTCGGCGGCGGGCAGCCGGCCAGCACCCGGGTGGAGGTCGCCAGCGAGCTGGTCGTACGCGACAGTTGCGCGCCGCCGCCCGCGCGCTGAGTCAGGCCGCCGCCGGCGGGACGTGGAAGATCTCCCAGAGATGGCCGTCCAGGTCGTGGAAGGCGCGGGTGTGCATCGGCGACGCCTCCTCCGTGGCCTTCGCCGCCATGCCGCCCGCGGCCACCGCGGCGGCGCCCATCCGGTCCACCGCCTCCGCCGTGTCCTGCGACACCGCGATGATCACCCCGGTGGAGGCGGCGGTGTCGGTGAGCGCCCGGCCGGAGAAGGTGGCGAAGTAGGCCTCGTCGAGCAGCATGACGAAGTTGCTCTCGCCGACGACCATGCAGGCCGCCTTGTCGTCGGTGTAGTCCGGGTCGAAGCCGAAGCCGGTCGCCTCGAAGAAGGCCTTGGACGCGGGCAGGTCCTTCACCGGGAGGTTGACGAACATCTTGCTCGGCATGCTTTCCGCCTCTGCTCGTGGTGAGTGTCTCGCCCAGGTAGGACCGGCGGTCGGCGCGGAACTCATCGGTGCCGCCCGCGGCGCGTCGTTCAGCCGGCCAGCAGGGTCTCCACGACCCGGCCGAACACCCGCTGCCCCGCGAGCCGGGTGAGGCCGTCGAAGACCCGGGGCACCAGGCGTACGCGCAGGTCCTCCTCCCAGCGGACGTACGAGCCCGCGCCGTCCGGGCCCACCGCGATCTCGGCCCAGCCGGTGACGATCCGCCCGGTCTTCACCAGGCGGCAGCGGCCGGTGCCGCCGCGCGCGGTCGGCGGCTGCCACGCGGCGACCCGCATCGGGTCGCTGAACGAGACGCGGCCGAGGCCGGTGCGGGCGACGAAGACCGTGCCGGCGCCGGACGGGGGCGGGGTGAGGACATCGATCCGGGTCAGCGGCACGGTGGCACTGTGGGCCTCCCACGTGGTCAGCCGCCGCCAGGCCTCGGCCGGCGGCAGCGCGGTGCGGCGCTCGATCACGAACCTGGGCACGCGGCGAGCGTACCGGCGCCGGGGGCGTGCCCCGGCGCCGACACTCCCCCGCGCCCGCGCGGTCAGCCCCCGGTACGGCTGCGCAGCCACTCCAGGGCGGCCACGCCCTGGGCCGCCTGGAAGGGGCGCAGGGTGGGCAGGCCGGGCGGGGCCGGCAGGCGCGCGCTGCCGAGGAGATAGCCCGCGAAGGCCGCAAGCACCGCCGTCACGGCGTCGGGGTCGGCGCCGGCGGCGACCTCGTGGGCGTCGAAGAGCTGCTGCGGGGGCGGGCCGCCCTGCATGCGGACGCTGGGCAGCATCAGCAGCAGGTCGAACCAGCGCGCGGCCCGGGACGCCCAGGGCCAGTCGACGACGACCACCCGGCCGTCCGGGGTGAGCAGCAGGTTGTCGGCGCGCAGGTCGCCGTGCGCGAGGGTGTCCCCCGCCGCGCCCGCCGCCCAGCCCGCCTCCAGCTCCGCGAGCGCGCCCAGGTGGCCTACCGCCCAGGGGTCGAGCCCCGCCAGATCGTCGGTGCCGGCCGCGTGCGCGGCGGCGATGTCGCGCCAGTTGTGGAAGGAGCCGGCATGGCTCTCGGTGACGGGCGGCACGTCGACCGGGCTTGGGGTGAGGACGGCGGCCAGGTCGCCGACCACGGACATCACGCGGGCGAGCTCGGCGGGCCGCCAGGGCTGCGCCGGGGTGCGGCCCTCGATGTCCTCGAAGAGCAGCACCACCCAGCCGTCCCGGTCGAAGTCGGCGAGCAGGCGTGGCGCCGGCACCTGAGAGGGGAGGGCGCGGGCGACGCGGGCCTCGCTGCGGTGGATGCGGGGGCTGTCGGGGTTCTGGGCCGCGCTGACCGCCTTGACGAAGGCGCGGCGTCCGCCGGCGAGGCGGAGGCGGGCGGCGACGCCCGGGGAGAAGCCGCCGAGCTGCGTCTCGGCGGCGACGATCCTGGCGTCGAGGTGGCCCTCGACGGCCGCCCGTAGCCCGGCGGGCACGGCTTCCCACGGCGCCCGCACGCCCACGGCGCGTGGCGCCTGACCCGGGGTGACCACCTCATCGCTCACCCGGTCATCTTCCCCTGCGGCGAGCTCGTCGGGCCATCGAGTTTTCCCGGCGCCCCGGGGGGTGATTGCCACGTGCGGTGGCGCCGCTGCTTCCCCGCCGTCCCGGCTGGGCGCGCAGTTCCCCGCGCCCCTGGGTGGTTGCCACGTGCGGTGGCGCCGCTGCTCTCCCACCATCGTGGCTCGTCGCGCAGTTCCCCGCGCCCCTGAAAGCGCTCGCCCTCTCGGCAGAGGGCAACACCCCAAGGGCGCGGGGAGCCACGACGCGCGCGCAGGCGAAAGCCCACCGCAAGGGGCACTCACCCAAGGGCGCGGGGAACTGCGCGCTCAGCGCAGACGCACCGCAGCATGCGAACGCCACCGCAAGTGGCAAGCACCCCCAGGACGCGCCCGCGGGCGGTGGCGGGTTACCAGGCGGCGGGGGCGTAGTCCTTCAGGAAGCAGCCGAAGAGGTCCTCGCCCTGTTCGCCGCGCACGATCGGGTCGTAGACCCGTGCCGCCCCGTCGACGAGATCGAGTGGCGCGTGGAAGCCCTCAGCGGCGAGCCGGACCTTGTCGGGGTGGGGGCGCTCGTCGGTGATCCAGCCCGTGTCGACCGCGGTCATCAGGATGCCGTCGGTGTCCAGCATCTCCTGCGCACTGGTGCGGGTCAGCATGTTGAGCGCGGCCTTGGCCATGTTGGTGTGGGGGTGCCCGGCGCCCTTGTAGCCGCGCGAGAACTGGCCCTCCATTGCGGAGACGTTGACCACGTACTTGCGCCGGGCCGCCGCCGCGGCCATCGCCGGCCGCAGCCGGCTGACCAGCACGAAGGGCGCCGTCACATTGCACAGCTGGACTTCGAGCAGCTCCACCGGGTCGACCTCGCCGACCGTCTGCACCCAGGTGTTGGACGGGTCCAGGTCGGGCACCAGCCCGCCCGCGTCGATGGCGGTGCCCGCCTCGATCCTGGCGAGCGAGGCGGACCCGCTGACCAGCGCGAGGCCGGTGACGTCCTGCGCGGTGAGGCTCTCGCCGCGGGGCGCGGGCAGTGCGGCGGCGGTCTGGGCGCCGCTGCCGAAGGCGCCGAAGACCTCGGTGGCGGGCAGCTCGCCGGCCGGCAGCGGCGCGGCCTCGGCGGCGACCAGTTCGCGGTAGGCGCCCGGGGAGCGGCGTACGGTCTGGGCGGCGTTGTTGATCAGGATGTCCAGCGGGCCGTCCGCGGCGACGGAGTCGGCCAGCGCCACCACCTGGGCGGGGTCGCGCAGGTCGATGCCGACGACCTTGAGCCGGTGTATCCACCGGTCGCTGTCCGGCATCGCCTTGAAGCGGCGGACCGCGTCGTTGGGGAAGCGGGTGGTGATGGTGGTGTGCGCGCCGTCCCGCAGCAGCCGCAGCGCGATGTACATGCCGATCTTGGCGCGGCCGCCGGTGAGCAGGGCGCGCCGCCCGGTGAGGTCGGTGCGGGCGTCGCGGCGGGCCCGGTTCTCGCGCGCGCAGTCCTGGCACAGCTGGTGGTAGAAGGCGTCGACCTCGACGTAGCGGGTCTTGCAGACGTAGCAGGACCGGGGGCGTTCCAGGATGCCGGCGATCTCGGTGCTGACCGAGGCGGTGAGCTGGACGCCGAGCGTCTCGTCGTCGATGCGGTCGGCGGCGCCGGTGGCGGTGGCCTCGGTGACGGCCTTGTCGTTGGCGGTCTTGGCGGCCCTGCGTTCCTGGCGGCGGCGCTGCTTGACCATCCGGTAGACGCCGGCCGTCGCGCGGCGCACCGCGATGGCGTCGGGGTGGTCGACGGGCAGCTCGTCGAGCTCGGCGAGCACGGCCAGGCAGACCTCGAGGCGTGCCGGGTCGATGCCGGGCTCGTCCTCCTCGGGTCCGAGGTCGTGAAAGTCCTGCACTGTCGCCGTCATCCCGCCGCTGCTCTCCCTGTCCGCCCGGGTCCGCGCGGGTCCCCGGGGCCGCCCGGGTACGCTCCCGGGCCTCGGGCCGAACTTTACGTTTGACCTGCGGGCAGCTCCAAACCCGGCGGCCGGCGGCCGGCCGGTAGTCTCGGGGCGTTTCCGCCGCCGAGCCCTGGAGGTCCGTTGAGCGCCGAGAGCCCGTTCGCCGTGCCGGACGACGATCCGTTCGGGGTGCACAACCTGCCGTACGGGGTCTTCCGCACCGCCGCGCAGCCGCGGCCGCGTATCGGGGTCCGCTTCGGCGACCGGGTGCTGGACGCGGGGGCGGCAGCGTGGGCGGTCGGGGCGCCCGCGGAGGTCGTGGAGCTGCTGGCCGCGCCGCTGCTCAACCCGCTGCTGGCGGCGGGGCGGCCGGCGTGGACCCGGGTGCGGGCGGCGCTCACCGAATGGATGACCGCGGAGGAGCACCGGGCCGCGGTGGGACCGCTGCTGGTGCCGCTGGCGGAGGTCGCGCTGGAGCTGCCGTTCGAGGTGGCCGACTACGTCGACTTCTACGCCTCCGAGCACCACGCGGCGAACGTCGGCCGGATCTTCCGGCCCGGCGCCGAGCCGCTGACGCCGAACTGGAAGCATCTGCCGATCGGCTACCACGGCCGGGCCGGCACCGTCGTGGTGTCGGGGTCCCCGGTGGTGCGGCCGTGCGGGCAGCGCAAGGCGGCGGGCGAGGCGGCCCCGTCGTACGGGCCTTCGCTGCGGCTGGACGTCGAGGCGGAGCTGGGCTTCGTGGTGGGCGGTGCCTCGGAGCGCGGCTCGCGGGTCGCGATGGCGGCGGCCGACGACCATGTCTTCGGGGTGTGCCTGCTCAACGACTGGTCGGCGCGCGACGTGCAGGCCTGGGAGTACGTGCCGCTGGGGCCCTTCCTCGGCAAGTCCTTCGCGACCTCGGTCTCGCCGTGGGTGGTGCCGCTGGACGCGCTGTCCCACGCGCGGACGGCCCCGCCGGCGCGCGACACCCCGCTGCTGCCGTATCTCGACGACAGCGATGTGCGGCCGCCGTGCGGTCTGGACATCGCCATGGAGCTGCGGCTCAACGGGCACACGCTCTCCCGGCCGCCCTTCGCGGCGATGTACTGGACGTACGCGCAGATGCTGGCGCATCTGACGGTGAACGGGGCGAGCCTGCGCCCCGGTGACCTCTTCGCCTCCGGCACGGTCAGCGGCCCGGAGCCGGACGGTGTCGGCGCCCTGATCGAGCTGACCCGCGGCGGGGAGCGGCCGGTGGAGCTGCCGGACGGAACCCGGCGGGCGTTCCTGGCGGACGGCGACGAGGTGGTCATCGCAGCGACCGCCCCTGGCCCGGCCGGTGTCCGGATCGGCCTCGGCGAGGTCGCGGGCCGGATCGAGCCCGCCCGACCGTAAGCCGTGTCTGACAGATCCCGCCTGGCCCGCGGCGCCTAACCGTGGCCGCAAGTCACCTCGGCGGGGCGATCGAGCCGGGGCCCGTACCGAAGAACTCCTGGTCCAGGTGGGCCACCGCCCGGCCGACCGCCCCCAGCGCCACGCACTCCTCGCCGAGCGTGGAACCACGCAGCTCCGGCATCCGCAGGCACACCTCCTCAAGCCGGGCCCGCAGCAGCGGCAGCAGGACGTCGGCGGCGCGGGAGAAGCCGCCGCCGAGGACGACGAGTTCGGGGTCGAGCGTCAGCACCATCGCCGACGCGCCGAGGGCGAGGTCGTCGGCGTAGCGCTCCACGGCGGCGACGGCGACGGGGTCGCCCTCGCGGGCGGCGTCGAAGGTGTGACGGGCGGCCTCGCCCTTGGAGACGCCGGGCGGCACGACCGGGCAGTCGTGCAGGTAGTCGGCGGCGGTGGCCCAGTGCGTGACCGGGTGCAGGCCGACCTCGCCGGCCGCGCCGCCGAATCCGCGGTGCACGGCGCCGCCGATGATCAGCGCCGCGCCGGTGCGCCGCCCGGCGTGCAGGAAGACGGCGTCGTTGACGCCCTGGGCGGCGCCCCGCTCCCGCTCGGCGAGCGCGGCGAGCCGGGCGTCGTTCTCCACGTGGACGGTGCAGGAGAACAGTTCGGCGAGGCGGGCCGGCAGGTCGACGCCGGCCCAGCCGTGGATGCCGGCCGAGATCTGCACCCGGCCCTCCCGGTCCACCACGCCGGTGGTGCCGGCCGACACGCTCCACAGGTCGCCCTGGCCGAGCCCGGCGGCGGCCAGGCAGCCGGCGACGGCCCTGGACGTCGCGGCGAGCCGGTCGGCGGTGGGTGTCTCGGGGGCGACGGTCTGCCGGGTCTCGGCCAGCACGTTGCCGTCGAGGTCGGCGACGGCCGCCCGGACCGTGTGCACACCGATGTCGACGCCGGCGACGTGCCCGCCGTCGGCGCGGAAGCGGTAGCGGCGGGCCGGGCGGCCGATGCCGCCCGTCGAGGGCGGGACCTCCACCACCCACCCGAGCGCCACCAGTTGGTCGACGACGTCCTTGGTGGAGGGCCGTGACAGGCCGGTCTGTTCGGCGACCGCGGTCAGCGTCAGCGGCTTCGCACCGCGCAACGCCCTGATGACAGCGAGGGAGTTGAGGTGGCGCAACCGGGACAGGTCGCCGCCGAGCGAGGCCAGAGTCGCCATCTTTAAAGAGGTCTCCTTCGTAAAATCCTGCACGTTTCATTGCCCAAGGCGTGCAGTAGGGGCTACTAATGGTCCACTCTTTCATAACTAGCGTCCAGAGCATGCGGCAAAAGGGGAGGCTTCCATGCGGTTCGACGAGGTCGGTGAGATCAGCTGCGACCCGCGCCGGGCACGGGTCTTCGAGCAGGGCTGGCAGTCCTGGAGCCCGACCGGCACCTACCGGATCGGCGACCCCGCGCCACGGCCGGCCACGCCGCTCAACCAGATCCTGTGCTACCGGCCGGACACCCCCGTGCCGGACGGCAGTTACCAGGGCGAGGGCATGCTGGCCGTCGACCCCGGTGACGGCGGACCGGTGCGGCTGTGGTCGGGGACCGGGCCCGGCGGGATCCCGTCGGTGCGGCTGCGGGCCGAGGACGGCCGGCTGGTGGTCTCGGCGAACGGGCCGGTCGCCGAGACGCCGTACGACGGCGGCATCGAGGCGGCGCTGGCCGGCTGGGCCGACGCGGTCGCCGCGGAGCGGGGGCCCCGGCCGATCAGGGCGGCGCCGCCGCTGTGGTGCAGCTGGTACGGCTACTGGGACAAGGTCACCGAATCCGACATCGCCACCGAGATCGCCCTGATCCGGCGGCACGCCCTCGACGTCGACACCATCCTCCTGGACGACGGTTACGAGGCGGGGATCGGCGACTGGCTGGTGGACCGCCCGGGCTTCGGCTCGACGGCCGCCACCGCCGACCGGATCAGGGGCGCGGGCAAGCGGGCGGGGATCTGGGTCGCGCCCTTCCTGGTCGGCGCCGCGAGCACGCTGCACCGCGAGCACCCGGACTGGCTGGTCGGCGGCGCGGACGCGGGCCACATGTGGGACCAGGACCTGCGGGTGCTCGACGTCACCCACCCGGACGCCGCCGAGTATCTGGCCGGTGTCTTCCAGGAGTTGAGCTGGCAGGGCTTCACGCACTTCAAGCTCGACTACGTCTACGCGGGCGCGCTGCCGGGTCGCCGGCACGCCGACATCCACCCCGAGGACGCCTACCAGCTGGGCCTTCGGCTCATCCGGCAGGCGGTGGGCGACGACGCGACGCTGCACGGCTGCGGAGCGCCACTGATCCCGAGCATCGGCCATGTGGACATCATGCGAGTCGGCCCCGACGTCGCGCCGTACGTACAGCCGAAGTCGGGCGACATCAGCCAGCCGGGCCAGCTCAGCGCCCGACTGGCAAGCCAGGCGCGGGAGTTCCTGCACGCGCGCTGGTGGGTCAACGACCCGGACTGCGTCATCGTGCGGCCGGGGGTCGAGGAGCGCGAGCAGTGGGCGGCCTTCGTCGCCGGCAGCGGCGGCCTGCGCGGCGCCAGCGATCCGCTGGGCGCACTGGACGACTGGGGCCTGGCGACGACCAGGGAACTGCTGCGGCCGGCCGCCATGGCGCCGACGCTGATACCTGCGGAGCCGGCCCGGTGAGGAACAGACGCAACCTGACGGCGTACGCCTTCCTGCTGCCGAGCCTGTTCGGGGTCTTCGCCTTCCTGCTGCTGCCGGTCGCCATCGTGGCGGGCGTCAGCCTCTTCCACTGGGAGCTGCTGGACTCCCCGACCTTCACCGGACTCGCCAACTACCGCAGGCTGGTGCACGACGGGGGTGTACGGCACTCGCTGCTGGTGACGGTGTTCTACGTACTGCTCACCATCCCGGTGCAGACCATCCTCGCCGTGGTCCTGGCACTGCTGCTCAACCAGCGCGTCCGCGGGGTGAAGTTCTTCCGGGCGCTGTACGTGGTGCCCTGGATGGCCACCCCGATCGCCATGGGCCTGGTGTGGAGCTGGATCTTCGACCCGGCCAACGGCGCCCTCAACAAGTTCCTTTCCGTGGTCGGCATCGACGGGCCCGCGTGGCTCAACGACACCACCTTCGCGCTGCCGGCGGTCGCCGCGGTGCAGATCTGGCAGTACACGGGCTACAACATGCTGTTCTTCCTGGCCGGCCTCCAGGGCATCCCCGCCGAGCTCTACGACGCGGCGGCCACCGACGGGGCCTCGCCGCTGCGGCAGTTCGTGCACATCACGCTGCCGCTGCTCAACCCCACGATGTTCTTCGTGCTGGTGACCAACGTCATCGGCTCCTTCCAGGTCTTCGACACGCTCTACGTGATGACCGAGGGCGGTCCCGGCGACAGCACCGAGGTGCTGAACTTCCGGATCTTCCAGACCGCCTTCCAGCAGTTCGACTTCGGCTACGCCTCCGCCATGGCGATGCTGCTGTTCGCGCTGATCCTCCTCATCACGCTGCTCCAGGTCCGCTACTTCAACCGGCGCACCACCTACGACATCAGCTGAGGAGGCTCGATGAAGAAGCCCGCGATCTACGGGGTGCTGAGCGTCGGCGCCTTTCTGACCCTCTTCCCCTATCTGCTGGTGGTGCTGACCACCTTCAAGACCCGAAGCGACCTCTACTCCACCAAGCCCTGGCTGCCGGCCGTACCGCCGTCGCTCGACAGCCTGCACCGGCTGGCCGACTCCGGTTTCCTGACCTACGTCGGCCACACCGCGCTGATGACGGCGGTGCTGACGGTGGGGCAGCTGACCTTCACCACCTTCGCCGCCTACGCCTTCGCCCGGATGGAGTTCCGCGGCCGCGAGGTCCTGTTCTGGTGCTACCTGGCGACGATGATGGTGCCGAACGTCGTCACCATGATCCCGCTGTTCCTGATCATGCGTCAGCTGCACCTGGTCAACACCTGGTTCGGGCTGCTGGCCCCGTACATCCTCGGCACGCCGTACGGGATCTTCCTGATGCGGCAGTTCTTCCGCACCATCCCCACCGACCTGGAGGACGCGGCCCGTATCGACGGCGCCGGTCCGCTGACCGTCCTGTGGCGGATCCTGCTGCCGCTGTCCCGGCCGGCACTCGGCACGCTGGCGATCATCACCACCGTCCAGAGCTGGAACAACTTCCTGTGGCCGCTGATCATCTCCAGCGGCGACGACACCAAGGTGGCCACCGTCGCCATCGCCACGCTCCGGCAGAGCATCGGCGGCGACTACAACCTCATGATGGCCGGCAGCCTCGTCGCGCTGTTCCCCATGGTCGTCATCTTCCTGTCCTTCCAGAGATTCATCGTCCGCTCCGTGGTGCTCACGGGTCTCAAGTGAGGTGTGTCATGCAGGGAATCGCCAGAAGAACCCTCGGCAGGCGGCTGGCAGCCGCCGCGACCGGAATAGTCCTGGTGGCGGCCGCCACCGCCTGCGGCGGCGGCTCGTCGGGCGCCGGCGGCAGGACCCACCTGGTCTACCGCACCTGGGACGACCAGCAGAAGATCGGCCTGGAGAAGGTCATGAAGGCCTTCGAGGCGACCCACCCGAACATCGACGTCTCGGTCGAGCTGCTCCCCTACGACCAGTACTGGACCAAGCTCACCGCCGACGTGGTGGCCGGCACCGCACCCGACCTGTTCTGGATGCAGACCACCGAATTCCCGGACTTCGTCACCAAGGGCGTGCTCGCCGACCTGTCCGGCGACATCAAGGACACCTCGATCTACAACAAGACCGTGGTGGACGCCTACACCTACCAGGGCAAGCTCTACGGGGTGCCCAAGGACATGGGTGACGTGGCGATGCTCTACAACAAGGACCTGCTCGCCAAGGCCGGCATCACCATGCCCGACCAGCTCACCTGGGCGCCGGACGGCTCCGGCACCTTCCTGCCGCTGCTGCGCAAGCTCACCGTCGACGACCAGGGCCGGCACCCCGACGACCCGGGCTTCGACGCCAAGAAGGTCAAGACCTGGGGCTTCGCGTCCTGGAACCACTACCAGACGCAGTGGATGAACTGGATGGTCTCCAACGGCGGCCAGCTCATCGACAAGCCGTTCGGGAAGTTCGCCTTCAACAGCCCGCAGGACGTGGCAGCTCTGCAGTGGGGCGTGGACCTGTCCCGCAAGTACCACGTCTCGCCGCCCGCGACGCAGACCAACCCGCCGACCGGCCAGGCCACCGAGATGTTCGAGCGCGGCCAGGTCGCGATCTTCCCGGCGAACAACGCGCTGCTGCCGTACGTGAAGCCCGCGGTGAAGTTCCAGATCGGCGTGGCGTCGATGCCGGCCGGTCCCGCAGGGCGCGCGGTCAACGTCAACGGGCTGTCCGAGGCGGTCTACGCCAAGTCCCGGCACCTGCCGCAGGCCAAGGAGCTGGCCCGCTACCTGGCCACGCCCGACGCCCAGAAGATCATGGGCGACGCCGGCTACGTCTTCCCGGCGATCGACAGCCTCAGCCAGGGATACGTCGACTACTGGAAGGCCCAGGGCATCGACGTCGGCCCCTACGTCGAGGAACGCAAGGGCAAGACCTTCAACCTGCCGATCGTGCCCGGCTTCTCCGGCGCCGAGCAGGGCCTGAACCAGACGTTCAACCAGATCTACCTCGGTGGTCTGAGCCCGCAGAAGGGCGCGGACCAGGCAGTCAAGGACGCCAACGCCCAGCAGAAGTGAGGACCCGTGCACCTCAGCAGACGTTCCCTCCGTGCCGCTGCCGTCGCGGCCGGCGCGCCCGCACCGACCGGCGGCCGCGCCGCCACCGCGGGCGGCCCCCTCTGCGCCCCGCCCCGGGGCCCGGAGTCCGGGTCGGTCGCCGTCGGCGCGGACGATCCCCGGCGGAAACCCCGGCAGGAAGGGGCCTGGTGATCATCCCCGAACCGGCCCGCAGCGCCGCGCGGCCGGGCTCGTACGCCCTCGGGCCCGCCACCACGCTCTCCGCTGAGCCCGCGCTTGCGGCGGTCGCCGCCGTCCTGCGCGAGCAACTGGCCCCGCCGACCGGCTGCTCCTTCCCCGACGGGCCGGGCGGCATCGTGCTCGGCCTGGACGGGGCGCTGGCCGCGGAGGAGTACCGGATGTCCGTCACCCCCGAGGGGGTGCGGATCACCGCGGGGGACGCCGCCGGCGCGTTCTACGGGGTGCAGACCCTGCGCCAACTGCTGCCGCCGCCCGTCTTCCGGCGGGCGGCGGTGGCGCCGGAGTCGGGTTGGGAGGTGCCCTGCGTCGAGATCGAGGACCGGCCGCGGTTCGGCTGGCGCGGCTGCCTGCTGGACGTGGCACGGCACTTCGTGCCGAAGGCGGACGTGCTGCGGCTGATCGACCTGCTGGCGCTGCACAAGCTCAACGTGCTGCACCTGCACCTGACCGACGACCAGGGCTGGCGGCTGGAGATCCGGCGCTATCCGCGGCTGACCGAGGTGGGCGCGTGGCGCCGGGAGAGCTCCCCCGGCTGGAACGAGGCCGGTGACGGGCGCCCGCACGGGGGCTACTTCACCCAGGACGACATCCGGGAGATCGTCGCCTTCGCCGCCGCCCGGCACGTCACCGTGGTGCCCGAGGTCGACATCCCCGGCCACACCCGGGCCGCGATCGCGGCCTATCCCGAACTGGGCCACGCCGAGCGGCCGTTGGAGGTCGGCACCCGGTGGGGTGTCGGCTCCGACATCCTCAATGTCGCGGAGCCCACGCTGAACTTCTTCCACCATGTCTTCGAGGAGGTGATGGAGCTCTTCCCCGGCCCGTACATCAGCGTCGGCGGCGACGAGTGCCCCAAGGACCAGTGGCGGGACAGCCCCGCCGCGCAGGCCCGCATCCGCGAGCTGGGTCTGGGCGGCGAGGACGAGCTGCAGAGCTGGTTCATCGGCCGCTTCGCCGCGCAGCTCACCGGCAGCGGGCGGCGGCTGCTCGGCTGGGACGAGATCCTGGAGGGCGGGCTGCCGCCCGGCGCGACCGTGGTGTCCTGGCGCGACCACCACGGGGCGGTCAGGGCGGCGGAGGCGGGGCATGACGTCGTCACCAGCCCGGCGCGCTCGGTCTACCTCGACTACCGCCAGTCGGGTGACCCGCGCGAGCCGGTCCCGGTGGGCACGGTGCTGTCGCTGGCCGAGGTGCACGCCTTCGAGCCGGTGCCGGCCGAGCTGCGCGGGACTCCCGCGCAGGACCGGGTGATCGGCGCCCAGTGCGCGCTGTGGACCGAGGCGATGGACTCCCCCCGGGTCATCGACTACCACGCCTTCCCGCGGCTGAGCGCCTTCGCGGAGACCGTGTGGTGCACCGGGGCGCGGGACTTCGCCGGCTTCACCGCCCGGCTGCCCGCCCACCTGCGGCGACTTGACGCGATCGGCGTCGAGTACCGCCGCGCGGAGGGCCCGTTGCCCTGGCAGACCCGGCCCGGAGTGCGCGGCCGGCCGGTCGAACTGGCCGACTACCTGGCCGGCGTGGCCGCGGACACCCGCAACATCCGCGAGGCGTAGGCCCTGCCGGCGGCAGGCGCCCGGGAGCCGCCCGGGCGCCTGCCGCCCTGTGGTGCGCGGGATCAGCTGGAAGGCACCCGGCTCGGCTTCGCGGGGCCGCCGGTCACCGTGCCGAAGGCCTCGGGCGGCGGCGCGGGGCGGCCGGCACCCGCGGACAGGGTGAGGCCGGTGATGAGCGCGGCCCTGCCGCCCCGGGGGGAGGCGCTGAACTCGACGGTCACGTTCACGCCCGCCGGGACGAACTCGACCGAGCGGCGGCACCAGCCCGCTCCCGCCGTCTCCGCCGGCGCGAAGACCTCCTTCTTCAGCCCCGGACCCCTGGCGGTGTCGACCGGGCGGACCACGACCGTGTACTCCTGCTCCCCGGCGATCCGCTCGGATCCGCCGGACAGGTCGGGCGACTCCATCCAGCTGATGGTGGTCCTGCGGCCTGGCGTGGTGCGTACGGTCTGGCTGACCGCCCCGGCCTGCCCGGGCTCCTCGCCCTTGAGCCGCAGCGCCTGGCTGCCGGCGGTCCCGGCGGGGCGGGCCCCGGGGGGCAGCGCGACCAGCTGGACGGCGTCCTGGATGACCTCCCAGCCGGGGATGCCGTCGCGGTTCTTGCCGGTGAAGAGCTTCTGCTTCTGCGCGGCCCCGATGCCGGGCTCCGCGAAGTCGGGGTTGGTGATGTCGCGGGCCATGGTCTTCCTTCCCTTGACTACTCCAAGATTCCACCAAGGGTCCCGGCGGCCCGCAACACGACGGCGGCCGCCCGGCGCCCCCGCCGGGCCCGGAGCGGCGACGGGCCGGCGAGCGGTCTCAGTCGAGGTGCCGGTGCGGGGCCGCCCTGAGCCTCGCGTCCTCCCACACCTTGCGCAGCACCAGCGGGTCGGCCCCGCAGACCTGGGCGAACCGCTCGGTGAGGCTCCAGCCGGGGAAGCACTCACCCGACAGGATCGTGGCGGTGTCCGCGGCCGGCAGGCCCAGCCGGGCGGCCAGCGACCGCAGCGGTATCCCGGAGGCGCGGTGCAGCTGGGTGAGGACCGGCGCGAGGTGGGAGCGGGCTGGCAACGGTCCTCCCTCCCCGGAGCGGTGCGGGGTGCGGGCGTACGCGGGAGCCCGGCGCGTCCGGCGGTCCGGCGCCTGCCGGGGAAACGGGTGGGAGCATTCCGCTTCTGCTTCCAGCCTGCCCCACAATGGGCCGGGTACCCAGCCGCCCGCGACCCGGCCGCACCGCCGCCGACCCGCCGGACGGCGGCGCCCCTTCCTTGACCCCGCCGTGCAAGGGGCACCCGCACCGGGGGATGTTGTGGTTCGCCCCCTCCCGGGTAAGCGCAGGTGAGCGGTACGCGCGGTCTCCGTGCGCGTCCCGGCGCGCCGGAGCGCGGCACCGGGAACCGTATGCCACCGGCGCTTTGCGGCACTCCGGCGCGCGGCCGGCAAAAAAAGTTGCCCCAGGCGCGCATTTGCAGAATCGGTGCACCCCGCGGAGCGTTCCCGCGTCGGCCTGGAGCGCATGAAGCCGCCGGTGACCGGTCATCCTTCACATGGGACCGCCTCATCTGCATTTGCAGACAGCGGCCTTGATCGTCCGACCCGACCCGGAAAGAGGACTCGTGAGCAGTCACCAGCATGGTGCGGATCAAGAGAAACACCTGATGGGAGCCGACAGTTCAGGCGGCTTAGCCGTCGCGTGGCAGAAGAGCTCATACAGCAACCACCAGAGCGCGTGCGTGGAAATGGGCAGGATCGGTCGGGAAATGATCGGCTTCCGCGACTCGAAGGACCCCGAAGGGGCGGTTCTGGCCTTCCAATGCACCGCAGTACGGGCATTCGTTGCCGCCGTGGCCGCCGACGAGTTCACTGAGGGACGGTAACCGGCCGCCTGTATTGGCAACTTCCGATCTCATATGACTGAGGCAGGATGAGGGGGCCACGAAACCGCCCGCTCAGCGCGAGGGAGAAACCGCCCGTGTCTGCCCAGCCGTCCCGCACCCCGCGCGGAGTGCGTCACGTCCGCCCGCTGTCCGGCCGGGCGCCGACCGCTCAGCGCATGATCTTCGGTGAGACGCTGCGGAAGCACCGCGACGCGCTCGGCCTGACGGAGAAGGAGGTGGCGCGGGAGATCGGCGGCTGCTCCGCCTCGAAGATCAGCCGGCTGGAGAGCGGCGAGCACGACTTCAAGGAGAAGGACGTCCTGAGCCTGCTCGACATCTACCAGGTCGTGGACTCCGCCGAGCGCGACCGCCTGCTGGCGCTCTCCCAGGAGGCCAACAAGAAGGGCTGGTGGGAGGCCTGGCGGGACGTCGCGCCCAAGGAACTCCAGACCTACGTCAGCCTGGAGGACATCGCGGCGCGGATCCGCTCGTACGAGAGCGGCCAGTTGCTCGGGCTGCTGCAGATCCCGGACTACACCCGGGCGCTGGTCAGGGCCAATTCGCTGGAGCCCAACCCGCGGACGGCCGAACGGATCATGGAGCTGCGGGCCATGCGCGCCCAGCGCTTCCTGCAGGAGTCCCCGGCCCGGCTCATCTGCGTGCTTGACGAGGTGACCCTCTCGCGCGGCTACGGCACCAACCCGGTCATGCGCCGGCAGATCGAGCACCTGATAGAGCTCGCGGCACACGAGCGGATCAGCTTCCGGCTGGCCCCGTCCACCCGGCTCAACCTCCCCGTGCAGATCGGCACGACCACGGTGTTCGACTTCGCGGCCGACCAACTCCCCGCGATCGTCTACGTCGAGCGCTGCAACGGCGGCCTGTACCTGCAGGACCGGCAGGAAGTCGACAGCTACGAGCGGGGCTTCGACCGCCTCATGGTCAACTCCCTCGGGTCGGCCGCCTGCGTGCAGAAGCTCAAGGACTACTGCCAGAAGTACCGCTGAGCCGGGCAGTTCAGCGCTTGCGCGCCACGCCCGCGTACAGCGAGGCGTCCGCGTCCGTGATCAGACTCGGCCCGCTGGCCGGTTCCGGATTCCACCGGTGGGCCACCTCCACGCCCGGGTCGAGCAGTTCCAGGCCGGTGAAGAACTCCGTCACCTCGCTGCGGCTGCGGACCTGCAGCGGCGTGCCGCCCTTGGTGTAGACGTCCTCGATCGCCGCCCACTCCTCCGGCGCGAAGTCCGGGGTGCAGTGCGAGATCGTCAGGTACGAGCCGGACGCGAGCGCCCCGACGAGCGTCTTCACCACGCCGTAGGCGTCCCGGTCGTCCGGGACGAAGTGCAGCAGCGCGTTCAGGCTCAGCCCGACCGGCCGCGTCAGGTCCAGGCAGCCGTCCCGCCGGACGACGTCCAGCAGGTGCACGGGGTCGGTGGCATCGGCCTCGACGTAGCACGTGGCGCCCTCGGGGGAGCTGCGCAGCAGGCTGTCGGCGTAGACCAGCACGATCGGGTCGTTGTCGACGTAGGTGACCCGGGCGTCGGGTGCCTCGCGCTGGACCACCTCGTGCAGGTTGGGCGCGGTCGGTATGCCCGTGCCGATGTCGAGGAACTGCCGGATGCCGTGGTCGCGGGCCAGCAGCCGCGCCGAGCGGTGCACGAAGGCGCGGTTGACCCGGGCGGCCGTCCGCACGGCGGGGAAGGACAGGATGACCTGCTCGGCCGCGTCCCGGTCGACGGCGTAGTTGGTGTTGCCGCCGAGGTAGTAGTCGTACATCCGCGCGCTGTGCGGAAGGTCCTGCCGCAGCCGGTCCACCTCGCCGGGCTCCGCCCCAGCTGCTGCCGTCTGCGGTGCTGTGACCTGCGGTAATTCGTCGCTCACGCCGTTGCCCCCTCGATCGCGGCCCCCGCGCCGCAGCGGGCGCCAGGAGCGGAACTGAGCCGGACCTGCCCATCCGCTGCGATCACCTTATGCAGGCCGGGCGGTTTCCTGAACACCGCCGTCGCTTACGGCACCTCGCCGCCGGCCCCCGCCACCAGCCGGGGCAGCCCGGCGTGGTCGCAGCCGGCCTTGAGGTAGATGTCGGACAGCACCCGCGTGACCACCGCCTCCGAGGCGCCCAGCGCCTCGGCTATCCGGGCGTTGGACCAGCCGCCCGCCGCCCACTGGGCGACCGTGCGCTCCTGGACGGTGAGGGAGTCGGCGTCGGCGGTGCGGGGCTTGAGCGGCCACAGCCCGGTGGCGTCCAGCTCCTCGCGGGCGCGCGCCGCGAGCGTCTCGGCCCCGCACTGCACCGCGCCTTCGAGGCCCCGGCGCAGCTGCTCCGCGGCATGCTGCGGAAGCCCGGTACGGCGCAGCGTGACGCCGTGGTCGACCAGCGCCTGCGCCAGGTCGTAACCGGACGGTGAGCGCTCCAGGTGCGCGACGGCCTCGGCGAGCACGCCGGCGCGGCGGGTCATGGGGGTCACCATGGCCAGCGCGTGCAGCGCCTGACCGACGGCGGACTGCGTACCGAACCTGCGGGCCCTGCGGACGCCTTCCTCGGCGACCTCCTCGGCCCGCTCCGGGTCGGTGACCTCCCTGGCCCTGGCCAGGCGCAGCGGCCAGGGGCACCAGGCGGGGTTGCGCATGCCGCGGGCGTCGAGGCGCTCGCCGACCCGGACGAGCTGCTGTTCGGCGTCACGGTGCCGGCCGAGGGCCAGCAGCAGCTCGCCGTGGACCGTCTGCGCGTCCGGGTAGACCACGGCGCTGGGCTCGATGTCGCCGTAGCGGTAGGTCCTCGCGACCTCCTGCGCCTCCTCGGTGCGGCCCCGGGCGAGCAGGATCTCGATGAGGATGCCGAGCGCGAAATACTGCGCGGGCACCTGGTGCCCGACCCGGTCGGCGATCCGCAGGCCGTCGCGGACCATGGTCTCGGCCGAGCTCAGCCGGCCGCGGCGGAGGCGGATGTACCCCAGCAGCGTGTAGCCGAAGGACAGGTGCGCTCCGCGCCAGCCCCTGTCCTGGCATTCCTCGATGCCCTGGTGGAACAGGTCCTCGGCGCGCCCGGGCTGGTCGCAGTACATGAAGGTGAGCGCCACAAGCACCGGCACCTCGAAGCCCCACAGCTCGTCGGTCCACGACAGGCCGTCGCCGAGTGCCTGCTCCGCCCAGTGCAGCGCGGTGGCCACGGACTCGCCGCGCACCATCGCGTCCCAGGCGCGCAGCCCCAGGATGTAGCGCTCGGCGATGCCCCGCCCGGTCAGATGGTCGGCGAGCCGGGCGAGTTTGCGCGAGCGGGCGGCCGAGTCCTGCTCGTCGGCGCGGAAGGCGTTCCACATGAACTGCTCGGCCTGCAGGTGCAGTCGGGTCTTGGCGTCGGTGGCCCAGCGGCCCGCGTCGGCGACTGTCTGGGCCGCTTCCGCCATCCGGTCGGAGTGGCCGAGCGCCTGCGCCAGCCGGTAGACGATCGCCTCGCGCAGCTCGGGGGTGAGGACGGGTTCGTCCAGTGCGGCCCGCAGGTGGTTGACGGTGATCGCGGGCTCCGTCAGCAGCGCGGAGCAGCCCAGTTCGAAGAGCACCTGGGCGCGGTCCTCCATGGCGGGCGGCTCGCGCAGCGCCCGTGCCAGGCAGCGCCGGGCGGCGTCGGGGGCGCCGGCCCGCTGGTACTCGCGGGCTGCCTCGGAGAGTTGCTGCACCACCCACGGGTCGCTCTCGGGGTGGGTCTCCAGCAGGTGGCGGGCGGCCGCGGTGGCGCCCAGACCCGCCTGGGAGACGACCGCGGCGGCCTGGCCGTGCATGGCGACCCGGAAGGCGGCGGGAATCGCCCGGTAGACCGCCGTGGAGACCAGCGGGTGGAAGAACTCCAGCCGGCTGTCCGCCGCTTCGAGCACGTCGCGGGCCGCCCCGGCGAGGATGCGGGCCTCGCGCAACTGCGCTACGGCGTCGGCGGATTCGGCGTCGCCCAGCCCGCCGACGCCGGCCGCCCGGCCGCAGGAGGCGTCGGCGCCGAGCACGGCGACGCTCCAGGCGAAGCGGACCGCGGAGGTGCCGAGCCGTTCGAGCCGCTCGACCAGACCGCCGCCCTTCACAGCCGAGGCCAGCTCGCGCAGTTCCGGCAGGTGGACGACCTGGGGCTTGAGCCCGCGGTCGGCGACCCGGGCGGCGAGCTCGACGGCCTCGAAGGGGTTGCCGCCGGTGACCGCCCAGGTCTCCCGGCAGAAGGCCTCGTCGGCGTCCTCGCCCAGGGTGTCGCGGACGATACGGCTGACGGCGCCGGGGGTGAGCGGCGCGAGGTCCAGGGTGCGCGACCCGTGCCGTTCCGCCAGCCTGCCGAACGCCATGGCGTCGCGCGGGAGTTCGTCGGGGCGGTAGGCGACGACGAGCAGCATCGGCAGTTCGGTGACGCGCGGCGCGAAGCCGGTGAGCCACGCCAGCGACTCGGCGTCGGCCCAGTGGGCGTCGTCCAGCATCACCACCAGCGGGGCGCGCTGCACGGCGAAACGGGTGACAATCCAGTCCAGGCCGTCCCGTACGCCCTGCGGGTCGGGGGAGCTGTTGCCGGCGCCGGCCACCAGGCCGACCGCGGGCGCGACGATGTCGTACCAGTTCCCCAGCGCCCCGCGGTGCTCCTCCTCGGTACCGGTGGCGAGCAGCGGCTGCACCAGGTGGCGTACGACCTGGAAGGCGACGCCCTGCTCCTGCTCGCCGCCGCGCGCGGACAGCACCGTGCAGCCGCGGGCCATCGCCCGGCGGCGCACCTCGCCCAGCAGGGTGGTCTTGCCGAGCCCGGCCGGCCCGGCGAAGACCAGCAGGCCACCGGTGCCGACCGCGGCCGATCCCTGGGGCGGGCCGCTCAGGTCGGCCAGCAGGGACTCCAGCGCGGCGGTTTCCGTCTCGCGCTCCAGCAACAGTCTTCTGTGCCGCGGCGGTTGGTCTCCGATGAAAGCCATCTCAGTTCCCTCGAAGGTGCGGTGTCCCCGTTCACCCGTCCACCGGGTACGCACAGCGTACGCACGCGCGCACGATATGCAGTCCACTGCGGGCCTTCTTCGCCGCGTCCTGGCCGGCTTCCTCCGCGGCGGGCGCCGGGTCCGCTAACCTCCCGCGGCCCGGGTCGAACAGGGAGCGTGCGCGGCTCGTCGAGTGCGCCGGGCGCGCACCCTGCACCACCCCTCCGGCCCGGTTTCGCCGGCCGCGCTACCCCTACGCTCTCCCCACGGCACTCAGCACACTTCGGGCCCGAACCGCGGCAGGCGGCCGGGCGCTTCACGGCACCTGGAGGGCGAATGTCAGACGAGACCGCTTCCGGCCCCGTACGCTCCGGCCGCTACGACCCCACCCGGCGTGCCGCAGCCGTCAGGATCCCCTTCCCGGCCCGGCTGAACCTGCACGCCGAGCGGGCCAGGCAGCACACCCTGCAGTGGGTGCAGGCCATGGGCCTGCTCACCGGGGACGTCGCGGCAGCCGAATACGACGCCCTGCGGCTGGAGCGGCTGATGGCGTACTTCTACCCCGACGCCACCGCGCCCGACCTGGAGCTGGCCGCCGACTTCAACGCCTGGTTCTTCATCTTCGACGACCAGTTCGACGGGGGCCTCGGCACGCGCCCCGCGGAGATACGGCGGGTGGTGGACGCCCTGGCCGCCACGATGACGCTGGACGGCGCCGGCCCGCTGCCGGGCGCGGAGGAGGAGTTACCGGCGCCCGGAGCCGAGGAGGCGCTGTCGTCGGAGGCGGCCGGCACCCCGCTGGTGCGCGGCTTCCGGGACATCTGGCTACGGTCCACCACCGGCACCCCGGGCAGCTGGCGGCTGCGGTTCCGCGCGCACTGGCGGGCGTATCTGGCCGCGCACGAGGGAGAGGCCCACCACCGCAACGCCGACCGGCTGCCGACGCTCGATCAGTTCCTGGAGATCCGGCGGGAGTCCATCGGGGTGCGGCCGTGTCTGGACTTCACCGAGCGGTGCGGCGGCTACGCGCTGCCCGACGACCTGCACGACTCCCCCGCCCTGCGGGAGATGCGGGAGATCACCGGCGACGTGGTGATCTTCGTCAACGACATCATCTCGCTGGTCAAGGAGCTGGCGGCCGGCGACGTCAACAACAGCGTCGTCGTCCACGGCGCCCACAAGGGCTGCACCGTCGAGGAGTCGGTCGAGCACATCAGCGCGCTCGCCAACGCGCGCACCGCCCGCTTCGCCCGGCTGGCCGCCGCCCTGCCCGGCACGCTCGCCGAGCGCGGCGTCCCCCGGCAGACGCGCGAGCACGTCGACCACTACGTGGACGGGATGCGCCATCTGATGGCGGGCAACCTGACCTGGTCGCTGGCGACCTCCCGCTACGACGAGACCGGCGTCGCGGCGGTGAGCGACGGACGGCGGCGCCCCTGGAGCCGGCTCACGACGGCCCTGGACGCGGCGGCGCCGCCGCACCGGACCGGGGCGGCCTGACCGTGGTCTCCACCGGGACCGCCGACCACCCCGCCCTCGCCCTCTACCGCCGACGTGGCTTCACCCCCACCGGCGAGCACCGGATCGCGCCCGGCGTCACGCTCACCGCGCTGGAACGCAAGGGCGCCCCGACCGCCTCGTGAGCCGTCCGCGGGCGCACCGCCGGCCCCGCGGTGACACCTCACCCGGCTGCCGCCCGCTGGGCCGATCGGTGCAGGTCTGCGGCGGACGGGCCTGGCGCCGGTCGGCGGCGGGCAGGGATGGTGGCGGAGGTGCGTGCGCATGACCGGCGGTGACGTGCTGGTTCTCATCGACGAGGCCGGCCGGGTGATCGAGTGCGGGCGTCCGGCCGAGGAACTGCTCGGGTGTTCCGCCGAGGACGCCGTCGGCCGGCAGGTGACCGCGCTCCTCCCGGAGGTCGCCGCCGACGACGAGGTGCGCAGGGCAGGTTTCCCCGCGGCCACCGCGGCACTGGTCAGGCCGGTGCTCCGGGGCTCCTCCGTGGTCTGGCGGGTGCTCGCGGCCGGGGACGACATGCCGGGGCGGGACGCGGCGATCCTGCGGGCGCTGTTCGCGCCGTCCCCGGTGGGCCTGCACGTCCTCGACGACCAGCTGCGCGTGGTGGGTACGGGCGCCGACCGGCACGTGCCCGGTGACCTGCCGGCCGGGCATCTGGCGGGCCGGCGTTTCACCGAGCTGTTCGAGCGTGAGGGGTCCGAGGAGGAGTCCGCGGTCGCGCACGAGGTGCTGCGCAGCGGGCAGCCGCTGGTGAACCGGCTCGTCCGCGGCCTGCGGGTGCCGGGCAAGCCCGGGCGGCGTACGCACTCGGTGTCGTACTTCCGTCTTGAGGGCCCCGACGGCGAGGTGGCCGGTCTGGTCGCGTCCGAGGCCGACGTCACCGAGCGCGAGAAGGCCCAGGCCCGGCTGACCCTGCTGGACAACGTCCGCGCGCGGGTGGGGCACCGGCGGAACCTGGGGGCGGTCTGCCGGGAGCTGGCGGAAGCGCTGGTGCCGGCGTTCGCGAGCAGCGCCGTCATCGAGGTGATCGAGGACATCGTCCGCGGCGACGAGCCGCCCTCGGTCCCCGTCCAGCCGGACATCCCCCTGCGGCGGGCGGCCTTCGCGGGCCCGGCCCCGGCCCACGCGACCGGGGAGGTGCACCCGATGCCGGCCGGCACGCCCTTCTCCGAGGTGCTCGCGGACCTGCGGCCGCGCCTGCTGGCGATCGGCGACGACACCCCCTGGCTGGCCGCGGATCCGGCCCGCGCCGAGGTCATCAGGCGGTGCGGCGCCCACTCCCTGATCGTGGCGCCGCTGGTCGTGCAGGGCCTGGCTCTGGGGGTGGTCAGCTTCTACCGCGACGCGGGGCGCGAGGCCTTCGAGGAAGCCGACCTCATGGTGGCGACCGGGGTGTGCGCGCACGCCGCGCTGTGCATCGACAACGTCACCCGTTACATGCGCGAGTGGGTCGTCGCCCAGACCGTCCAGCGCCGCCTGCTCTCCCAGGAGCCGGCCGAGCGGACAGGGCTGGAACTCGCGCACGTCCACCTGCCCAGGCCCGAGGGCGGCGGGGCCTGGTTCGACGCGATCCCGCTGCCCGGTGCGCGCACCGCGCTGATCGTCGGTGACGTGGCCGGCGAGGGCATCACCGCGGCGATCACCATGGGCTTGCTGCGCACGGCCGTCCACACCCTCACCGCACTGGACCTGCGGCCCGACGAGCTGCTGGCCCGCCTCAACGACACCGCGACCCGGCTGGCCGCCGGATACGCCCCCTCCGATCTCCCGGACCACGAGCCACTGACCGCCAACTGCACGGTGGCGATCTACGACCCGGTCGACCTCACCTGCACGGTCGCCTGCGCCGGCGTCCCCGAACCGCTGAGCATCCTGCCCGACGGCACCTCAGCCGGCCTGCCCGTCACGGCGGGGCCGCCGCTGGCCGGACCGGGCGAGGCGCCGTTCCCCGCGGCGACCGTCGACCTCCCGGAGGGCAGCGTCCTGGCCATCGGCACGGCCGACATCGCCGACGAGGTGACGGCGCCCACCGGCCCGCTGCGCCCGCTCCTGGACGCAGTCCGTGAGCGGTCGCTGCAGGACGTGTGCGACAGCGTCGCCGCCGCGCTCGGGATCGGCGACGGCCCCGGCGAGCCGCTGCTGCTCCTCGCGCGGACGGCGGCGCTGCCCCACGACCACGTGCTGACCCGCGACCTGCCCGCGGACCCCGGGGCGGCGCCGATCGCCCGGGAGGCGGCCCGCCGCCAGCTGGAGCTGTGGGGGGTGGACGAGGAGACGAGGTACACCACAGAACTCATCGTCAGCGAGCTCGTCGGGAACGCCGTCCGCTACGGCGACGCTCCGCTGCGGCTGCGGCTCATCCTCGGGACGACGCTGACCTGCGAGGTCAGCGACGGGGCGACCAGCGCTCCGCACGTGCAGCACGCCCGGACCATCGACGAGACCGGCAGGGGGCTGTTCATCCTGGCGACCCTCGCGGACCGCTGGGGTGCCCGCTATCACCCGGGGGGAAAGACGGTGTGGGCCGAGCTGCCCGCGGGGAGCCGCGCGTAGCCGGCCCCCCGGGGTCGGCGGCATGCTCAGGACTGCTCGGCGACCTGCCGGCCGAGGTCGAGTTCCGCGCCGTCCGGCCGCTGCAGGCCGCGGTCGAACAGGCGGCGCACCCGGTCGGCGTTCTCCGGGCGGCCGGAGGTGCGGAAGAAGCTCGCCAGGCTGGCCGCCGCCTCCTCGTCGGGAATGGCCGCCCCGGCGTCGACCAGGGCCTTCACGCCGGCCACCGCCACCTTGTCGAAGCCCGCGATCCGGCGGGCGAAGGCGTCCACGAAGCCGTCGAGCTCGCCGGCCCGCAGGACCCGGTTGACGTACCCGTAGGCGGCAGCCAGCTCGGCCGGGAAGTCGTCGGCCCCGAGCAGGATCTCCATGGCGCGCCCGCGGCCCACCAGCCGGGCCAGCCGCCCCATCGGGTTGCCCCCGGGGATGGACCCGGTGGCCACCTCGAACTGCCCGAGCACCGCCCCGGGACCGGCGAACCTGATGTCGGTGGCGAGCACGAACTCGCTGCCCGCGCCCCGGGCGCGCCCGTCGATCGACGCGACCGTCACCGCGGGCACCCGGCTCAGGCGGACCAGGTTGTCGGCGTAAGGGTGCAGTCCGGTGGGACCCGGCTGCATGGCGGCCACCCGGTCCTGGTCGGAGAGCATGTCCCAGTGCGCCATGAAGAAGTCGGGGTTGGCACTCCGGAACACCACCACGGTGAGATCAGGTGCCTGCTCGATCCGCGTCAGCAGGTCGGCCAGCTGCTCCACGCTGTCGACGTCGTAGAGGTTGATCTCCCCGTTGGCGAAGGTCACCTGCCAGTACGACGGTGACACCTCGTGCACCTGGAACTGCGCGTCGTTGCTCATCAGCCGACCGTAGATTCCCCGCGCGGGGCCAGCGGCGGACCCCCTCGCGGCGCCGCCGGAATTCCCCCTGACAGGGGGCACCCATCAGGGGCCCGCAGCAGGCCCGCTGCTCGCCGCCCGCCCCGTCAGGGGGACGCCGGCCCCGGTGGCGGCGCTTCCAGCAGAGTGACGAACTCCTCGGTGGTGAGGACCGCGTGGGCGTACTGCGGCGCGTTGATGTCGAAGGTCGCCGCCATCTCCTCCCAGGTGAAGGCACCGATGGCGTCGCTCAGGAGCGTCACGTGATATCCCAGTTCCTGCCCGAAACGCGCGGTGGTGTCCACGCACGTATTCGCCTTCATCCCGATGAGCACGATTCTGCGGACCCGGTGCTGCTTGAGCATCAGATCCAGGTCGGTGTTGGCGAAGCCGCTCGACGACCAGTGCTGGCGAATGACGATCTCGCCCTCTCGCGGCTGGAAGTCCGGGTGCCATTCTGCTCCCCAACTGCCCTGCGCGAACGTCTGGTCCCTCATGGCGTTCTGCTGCGTCGGGGACAGATACTCCCAGCTCAGATAGTCGCACTGGGCCCACTGGTGGTGCGGCACGATGAAGACGTGGCAGCCCTGGCCACGCGCGGCGGCCAGGGCGGCGCGCATATGGTCGAGCAGGTGGACGCCTTCTGCGACTTCCCTGGCCCGCGGCCACATCTTCCCCCCGTCGGAAAGGAAGTCGTTGTACGGGTCGACGAGCAGCAGGGCCGTCTCCCCGGGAGGGTAGGGCATGGCGTCGGCGGTCATCGGTTCCTCGATCCCGTCCCGGCGGGTAACCCCCGGAACCCCTGCGGTGGACGCGCGCAGCAGACAGAAACTCCCGCCCCTCGTCACCCTCCCACTTCCGTGGAGGTCCCGCATCCGACCCGGCGGCCGGCCCGGCTCACCCCTCCGGATCGGCCGGGTGGGGGGACTCGCCGGTCGCGGGAGCCTCATGGGCCCGCCGGTAGGCGGCGTCGCTGATGTGGGCGGCCCTCTTGGCCAGCTCCAGCCGGGTCTCCTCACCGTCGAGGGTCTCCTGCACCCGGCGCAGCACCTCGTCGTCGATCTCCCGGGCGTTCCGCAGCTCCACCAGGGCGACACGTTTGCTGTCGAGAAGGGCTCGGCGCAGGTGGTACTCCACCCGGTAGGTGGCGAAGAAGCCGCCGCGCCGCAGATTCCGCGAGTGGTCCTTCAGCTCGCCCGCCAACTGCTCGGTGAGCTCCCGGGGGGAGTCGAGCCGCGCCGCGTGGGCGGGGAGGTCGGACAGCGCCCGCTGATCGATACTGCGGCGGGCGAGGACCTCTTCCTCGCCTTCGTCGGCGTCGACGGGAAAGCGGGCGAGGCGGATCGCCCATGGCATGGTCTGGCCCTGCACCACGAGCGTGACGGCGATGACCCCCGCGGTCACGAAGACGATGACGTCCCGGTCAGGGAACCGGGCGCCGCTGTGCGTGTGGAGCGGAACCGCGAGGGCCGCCGCGAGCGAGATGGCGCCACGGACACCTCCCCACGAGCCGGGGATGCGCTGCCGGAAGGTCATGCGCCTTCTTCGTTGCTGAGGGCGCCGGTCCAGCAGCCGGATCGCGTACGGCGACGCGTTGACGTACAGGATCCGCGTGAGGATCACCGTCGCGCTCACCGCCGCCATCAGCGCGACCGCCTCCCCCGCCCGGAAGGACTTCAGCCCTCCGACGGCGTCCGGGAGTTGCACACCGACCAGGACGAAGAGGATCCCGTTGAGCAGGAAGGTGGTCACGCGCCAGAAGGCCATCGTGGGAACGCGGCTCCTGGCACTGATCAGCAGCGGGCTCGCCCAGCTGACCATCAGCCCGGCCACCACGACCGCGAGGACCCCGGACACGTCGGCCGCCTCGGCGGGCAGGTAGGCGGCGAAGGGCGTGAAGACGCTCAGCCCGCGCTCGATCTCGGTGTCGCGGACCCGGCGCCGCAGCAGGATCACCAGCCACCCGACCGCCGCGCCGATGGCGATGCCCCCGGCGTAACTGCCGAAGAAGCGCCCCACGGCGTAGCCCCAGTCGAACTCCCCGGACGAGGCGGCGGTGTCGACGGCGAGGGCGTAGATGACCAGCGCCGTGCCGTCGTTGATCAGGCTCTCGGCCTTCAGGGTCGTCAGCGCCCTGCGGGGCAGTCCACGCGACACGCCGTTCACCGCCGTGGCGTCCGTGGGAGCGAGCACCCCGCCCAGCACGAACGCCACCGGCCAGGCCATCCCGAACGCGTGGGCGACGGCGGCGACCGTGAACGCGGTCACCAGCACGAGACCGACCGACAGGATGACGATGACCCGGAGATTCTGCACGATCTGCCGCAGGGAGATCGACAGCGACTCCACGTAGAGAAGGGGCGGCAGGAAGATCAGCAGCACCAGCTCTGCGGGCAGATGGATCCCCCGGAACTGCGGGATGAGCCCCAGCAGGACGCCCCCCAGGAGCAGGACGACCGGTTCCGTCATCTTCAACGTCCGGGCGAGCCACGTCAGCAGCAGCACGGCGGCCAGCAGGACGACGATGATCTCCAGGCTCATCACGAGCGTAGTGTCGCATCAGGCCGACATATCCTGACATCGAGGACACGACCCACAGGTGGCGGCGCGTCACCCGGTGACTCCTCGCCGCGGGCGTCCGCCCGGCCTAGACCGCCGGCCCCCTGAGGACCTCGGCGATCAGGTCGTGGATCAGGAAATTCCCCGGGGAGCAGTTCTCCTTGAGCCGGCTCAGATCGGCGGGGCCGAACCAGTCGCAGGCGGAGTGCTTCGTCCACTCCAGCGCCGGGTGGTCGAGGTCACCGTCGACGTCGACCAGGTAGTCCGCTTCGTGCCGCAGCCCGCGGCCGTCGTCGCCGGTCCAGGACGTGATGCCCAGCAGCCGGCGCACGCGCCGCAGGCGCCAGCCGGTCTCCTCCAGGACTTCACGGGCCAGGGCCTCCATCAGCGACTCCCCCGGCTCGACGTGTCCGCCGACGATGTCCCACGCGCCGGGGAACAGCCGCCGGTCAGGGCTGCGTTTCTGAGCGAAGGCCGCACCCCGGTGGTTCAGGATCACGGCACCGACGGTCCAGACCTCACCATCCGCGGGCAGGGGTACTTCGATGTGCTGACGGCCCTCGGGCATGGGCGTCACGACAGCGGGACCGGATCCGACGCGAGGTCGGCGACGACCGCCGCATGGTCGGACGGCCACGCCCCGTCGACCGGCTGGTCGCCGGCCCGCCGCACCGCACGGACCCGGCCGAGCCCGCCCGGCCCGGTCGGCCCCCCGTGGATGTAGTCGCACCGCACGTCGGGTTCGAAGGCGCGGGCAGCGAAGGGATTCGCGGTGTCCCAGGTGGGGCCACCGGCTGTGCGCTCCTGCCACGGCCCGAAACGCCACCACACATTCCAGGTCACCACGCGCATCCGCAGTCCGCCCCACTTCCCCGGCCCGCCGAGCCGGACAGCCCCCACGGCCGCACGGTCGTCCCAACGCAACCGTACCGGCCGCCCGCAGCAGTTCCGTCAGCCAGTTCCGTCAGCCCGGAGGGCCCCCGGCGGCGCACTGTCCCTTCGGGGTGTCACATGGCGGGGTGCAGGTGGCAGACCGGGCTCAGCTCCTCCAGCAGGGAGGCGACGTGCAGGATCGTCGACTCGGAGTTCCAGTTGGCCACCACCTGCACGGCGATCGGCATGCCGTCGCTGCTCGTGCCGAACCGCATCGACAGGGCCGGCAGCCCCGTCAGGTTGAACGGGACGGTCGTCGACGACACGTGGAAGGCGCCCACCGTCTGGCCGTCGAGGGTGAACTCCTCGAGCTTGTGCTGGTGCGCGGGGATGGTCGTCACCGGGAGCAGCAGGACGTCGTGCTGCCGGAAATACTCCGCGAACCCGTCCCGGAGCCGCCCGACGCCCTGCTGGGCCCGGACGTAGTCCTCCACCGACGTGTCGGGCAGGCCGGTCACGAACTTGGAGTAGCTGAACATCTGGTCCTCATGACCCGCGGTCACCTCCAGGAAGGCCGGCTTCACCTCCATGAGGCTCAGCTTGTTCCAGAGGTCGAGGGGGTTGTCCTGCTCGAGAGCCGGGATGTTCACCGCGTCGACCCGGGCCCCCACCGTCCGCAGGGCGTCGGCGGCCGCCTTCACGGTGGCCGCGACCTCGGCGTCGGTCGGTCCGAGGCCCGAGTCGACCAGCCAGCCCACCCGCACCGGCCGGTCCGGTGAGGCGCCCAGGCCCAGATCGACGTCGCGCGGGACGGTGGCGTAGCCGTCGCGGCCGTCGGGACCGGCCAGCAGGCCGTACGCGAGAGCGAGGTCGCGGATGCTGCGGGCCATGGGGCCGGCGTGCCAGTCACGGCGCGGCACCCGGGGCCAGATCCCGGTCATCGGGATACGCCCGTGCGTCGGCTTGAACGACACGACACCGGTGTCCGCCGCCGGCCCGCGCACCGAGATGGACAGGTCGGTCGCGAGCCCGAGCGGCGACATCCCGGTGGCGATCGCGGCGGACTCCCCGCCGCTCGAACCGCCGGGCGAGCGGTCGACGTCCCAGGGGTTGTTCGTCCTGCCCGTCAGGAGGTTGTCGGTCTCGATCCAGTACGAGAACTCCGGCAGGTTGGTCTTCGCCAGCAGGATCGCTCCGGCCAGCTTCATGCGCGCCACGGCGGTGGCGTCCGTCTCCGGGACGCGCCCCGCGAAGATCGGCGAACCGCGCTGGGTGAGCACCCCGGCGGTGTCGTACGAGTCCTTGGCCGTGAACGGCACGCCGTGGAGGGGCCCCAGATCCCCGCCCGCCGCGAGCACCTCATCCGCCGCCCGCGCGGCCTCCAACGCGCCGTCCACGAGCGTGACGATGGCGTTGAGCTGCGGATTGACGGCCTCGATGCGGTCGAGGTGTGCCTGCACCACCTCGACGGAGGACGCCTTGCGGGTACGGATCAGCTTGGCGAGTTCGGTCGCATCGGAGTAGAGGAGATCAGTGGGCACAGGTGAGTTCCCTCCTATATGTGCACATATTGGCCCACTATGCCGTTGTGCCCCGCTTCGGACCGGCAGGACGCGCCGCCGGGCAGCAGGGGTGCAGAGGTGTCACACGGCGGGTCGCGGCGGGTCGGCGGAGTGGTCGGGATGGCCGTGCGTACGGCGGGACTCCTTCATCTCCGCCTCGTGGATATGGCGCCGGCCACCCGCCAGGTCCGCCCGGACCTGCTGCTCGAGCTCCCGGAACGGCTGGTAGTAGGTGTCGTCGTAGGCCTCCACCATCTGGAAGGTCCAGTAGCCGGGAAGGACGTTGCGGCCGACGAGCTCCGTTTCGATTCGCTCGGCGTCCGCGTCGTGGCCCGCGGCCCTCAGCAACTCGGCCGCCTCGCCCAGCCGCAGATCCGCTCCACCGGTGAGCTGGTGGAAGTCGTAGAGCCTCCCGCGCGCCCGCTCCACCGCCTCCAGCGCCTCTGAGAGCACGCCGAGCGCTTCCACCAGGGCGTCGCTCATGCCCGCGGGACGCCGGTTCCGCGCCGCCATGCCGTCGTCGTCATCGATCATGTCCAAGGGCTTCCCCGGGTTTGCCGACTCACCGCCAGGAAAGCCCGAACGGCCCAGAGCGAGTGCTCGCGGCACAATGGCCCCATGACACGCATCCCCTCCCGGTCAGCCAGGAGTTCCTCGCTCTCCCTGTGGTCGAAGGACTCCTTCCTGTCCATCGGCTCCGTCGGGTCCGTGCTGTCCATCGGCTCGATCGGCAGCGCGCTGTCCATCGGCTCCGTCGGCTCCTCGCTGTCCGTCGGCTCGATCGGCTCCGCGATGTCCCTGGTGTCGCTCGGGTCCGTCCAGAGCACCGGAAGTGCGCTCTCCATCCAGGCGCGGCGCTCGGTGCTGACCGTCGGCCCCTACCGGATGCTCAGCTCGCGCGGCACCGCGGCACTGCTCGGCTCGGGCGCGCTCGCGCTGGCCGGTGCGCTCGCCCTGCGCACAGCCACCCGACGCTGACCGGCCCGGATCCCGGCAGCGGCACTTCACGTACGCCTTCTGCGAGGTTGGCGGCGAACAGGCATCAGTTGGCATCGTAGCGATACCACGCCACACCATGATCCGGTGAGACTTCCCTTCAGCGCGGTGGTCTTCGGTCGCGCCCAGCGGCCGACCGCACCACATGTCATCGAGGCAGCGTGCCCCGATGCCGCGGCTTGAGCGAGAACTTGAGCAAGAAGGAGAAGAGCCATGACGACGTTCGTCCTTGTGCCCGGCGCTTGGAAGGGTTCCTGGGCGTACGAGGCGGTGGTCCCGCTGCTGGAGAGTGCCGGTCACACCGTTCACGCCCTGACCCTGACCGGCCTGGGACCCGATGACGACGACGCGGCGGTCGCCGCCGCCAACCTCGACACGCACGCCGGCGACGTACTGCGGCACCTCGACACCCACCACATCACCAGCGCGACGCTGGTCGGCCACAGCTACGCCGGCATGGTCGTCGCCGCGGCCGCCGACCGCGCCGGGGGCCGGATCTCACGGCTGGTGCACCTCGACGCCTACGTGCCGCACGACGGTGAGTCGTGCTGGTCCGCGACGAACGACCACTTCCGGAACGTCTTCGCCACCGGCGCCGCCGCCACCGGCTACGCCGTCGAACCGCCCAAGGGCGGCGACCCCCGCCGCCGTCCGCACCCCCTCGCCGCCTTCCTGCAGACGATCCGGCTCACCGGCGCCGCCGCCCAGATCCCCCGCCGGGAGTTCGTCTACTGCGCGGGCTGGGAGGACCGCACCCCCTTCGCCCCGCTCCGCGCCCGGCTCGCGGCCGATCCCGCGTGGCAGGTCTACGACCTCCCCACCGGACACGACGCCATGCACGAGGCCCCCGAAGCGGTCGCCGCGATCCTGCTCAAGGAATGAGCCCGGCGGGTCGCCGCGCACCAGCGAGCGGGCCGGCCTGACCGCGGAGCCGGCCTGCTCCTCGACGGTGCCGCCTCGGCCGGTCGAAGCATCGTCGGGGGTATCATTCCCGCCGGTCGGAGCACGGTCGGACGTGTGGTCACCGCCGGTCGAAGCAGCCACGAAAGTCGTGCCCACCCGTGCTTGACACGGGAGCGGCCGCCACGCCATTATTCATGTGTCGCGACATACATGTCGTAGCACACTTCAAGGAGAGCGCCATGGGCACCATCAACGCCATCTCAGTCCTCAGCACCGGCCAGGTCCAGATCCGCCCGCAGCACGCCGAGAGCAACGGCACCCCCTTCCTGTGGTGGCTGAACACCTCCCGCCAGTGGACGCCCCCCAAGCCGATCAACGTCTACGTCATCGAACACAGCGACGGTCTCGTCCTGTTCGACACCGGCCAGGACCGCAGCTCGGTCACCGACCCCGACTACTTCCCCACCGGTTTCGCCGGCCACATCTACAACCGCCTCGCCCGCTTCGAGATCCCCGCCGACCAGACGCTCACCGCCCAACTCGCCCGCCTCGGCCACGACATCGCCGACGTCAAGGTCGCGATCCTCTCCCACCTCCACCAGGACCACATCGGCGGACTCCGCGAACTCGCGCACGCCCGCATCATCGTCAGCGACCAGGACTGGGCCGAGATCGACAAGCCCCGAGCCGTCCTCGCCGGGTTCCTCAAGCAGCACATCGACATCCCCGGACTGCACTGGGACCGCGTCACCCCCACCCCCGTCGACGACCCGGCGCTGGCGCCCTTCACCGCCGCGCACGACGTCATGGGCGACGGCTCCCTGATGCTGGTTCCCACCCCCGGCCACACCCCCGGCTCGCTCTCGCTGCTGCTGCGCAAGCCCGGCATCGCGCCCCTGCTCTTCGTCGGCGACCTGACCTACGACGTCAACCTCCTTGCCCAAGAGCGCATCCCGGGCGTCGGCGACACGGCGGGCCTCCACACCTCCACCCGCCAGGTCAACGAGTTCGCCACCCGCAACCCGGGCGTCGCCATCCTCGCCGCACACGACGCGGCGGCCCCCACCCTGCTGCGCACCGCGCTCGGGCAGGCGACCCACCACGCATGAAGCGCCGACGTCTCGACCCGCCGGCAGGGCGGCCGGCGGTCCCCCCTAAACTGCTCCGGTGGAGCTGCCCCCGTACTGGATACCCAGACCCGGGCCGAGCCCGGACCCGGTGACGGTCAGGGCCTTCGACGAACTCCTGGCCCAGGCGCTGGGCCACGGCCCTGACCGCCCTGTCGACTACCGGCTCGACGCGCCGAAGCGGCAATTCCTCTGCCACGCCGCCGATCGGGCCGACGTGGTCCTGCACGGTTCTGGTGATCCGGACATCACCCGCTTCGAGCCACGACTGCCCGGAAACACGCTCGACTTCAGCAACCGCCGCGCGGTCTTCGCCGCGACCGACGGGATCTGGCCCCTGCACTACGCCATCCTGGACCGGGTCCGCCACCCGGCGGTCATGACCGTCAACTCCTGTATCCGTCTCGGCTCCACCGACGGACGACTCAGCGAGCCTTCCTACTTCCTCTCCATCAGCCGGCAGGCCCTGGACCGCCGGCCGTGGCGAGCAGGCACGGTCTATCTCCTGCCCGCCGCCGGCTTCGAGCGGCAGCCGCCGGTCGCCGTCGGCGAGAACCGGGTCCACATCGCGCAGGCCGCGAGCCCGACACCGGTGACTCCCCTCGCCAAGATCACCGTGGAACCCGAGGACTTCCCCTTCCTCGACTCCGTCCACGGCCACGACGACGAGGCGGTCCACGCCCGGATCACCGCCGATCCGCAGGGCTTCCCCTGGTTCACCGGCCGCTCCTGACCGGCAGGATGCCCACTCCCAGGCGGGCGACCGTCAGGGAACGCCGGCCCCCTAGAGTTCGGCGTCCCAACGGGCCCGTAGTGACGCTCCACCCGCGAGGGTGTTGTCGAGGAAGTCGGACAGCGTACGGAGAGCCTCGAGCACGCGCCGCAGCTCCTCGCGGCGGTCGCCGTTGGCGATGGCGAGGTGGAAACGGACAAGCGGGTCGGCCCAGGCACGCCGTTCCGGATCGGCGAGGATGGAGCAGAATTCCCGGTAGCTTCTGAGCCGGCCTTCGGGTTCGAGGAGGGCGTCGGTGCCGATGCTGGACTGCGTCGCGTAGAAGACACCGCAGGCGGCGAACGCCACATGGACCTTCATGATGGAGGTGGACAACCTGGTGTCGTCCCTGCCGGACAGGCGGAGGAACGGTAAGTCGCTGCGGGCGCGGGTCATCTGGGCGAACAGGCACGCGGTTATCCACACGCTGGACACCAGCGCGCACCCCGTACCCGCGAACCAGGTCGCGTCCTTGCCGTCGATCTCCTCGGGCGCGCGTATGACCTGCGCGGGACCGTAGAAGCCCTGCCTGTCGACTCTGACGGCGTAAAGGGACAGCCGGTGGTGGGTCTCCGCCGTGTGCCAGCGGAGCGGGTTGAGGTAGGTCATGTTCTGCGTCTCACGCTGCGCCCGGCTGCCGTCACGTCGTTGCTGGCGATTGGCCGCGACGACGAGGCCCAGGGAGACGGCGCCGGAAGTGAGCGCCGAAATGGCGGCCGTGGAGGCGGTGTCCATCCGGACAGTATCCTTCGCGGCGCTCGTGATCACAGGTGTTCAAGCCCCAGGGCACGCGGGACCCCCCGGATCCAGGCAGCACGGTCCGGCTCCGCGGCGGCGACGCGCTCCAGCACCTCGACGAAGCTCCTGCCTTCCGCTGAATCCATCACGCCGAGCTCGGAGGCGATCTCCTCCAGGGTGCTCAACGCCATCTGTGAGCCGGTCCCGACGCCGACGAGGTCCTCCAGCGTCGCCACCGCCGCCAGAAGTGCCCGCACCACTTCGTCCCCCTGAAGCACGACTTCACCCTTCTCCAGCGCCGGCGATCACCAGGCGATGCTGCCATCCCGGCGGCGCCGTCGCCGACGGGCAGCAGCAGGTTCGGTGCGGTGTGACCGAAGTCCACTTGTGCGAGGACCGGGATGTCACGCGCGGCCAGGACATCGAGCACCACGTCGCGTAGCCCTGCGCGCTCACCGCCGCCGTCGTAGGGCGCGACGCCTGTCGGGACGCCGACCACCATGCCCGCGATCCGGTCCACCTCCGAGTCCCGGAGCAGAACATCGAGTTCGTCGGCCCGCTCCGCCGGAGTCCCCGACGGCCACCAGCGATTCCGCGCCTGGTCGACCGTCGGACTGACCCGTACACCGAGACCTGTCCGCTAGTTCATCGGCGAGGTGTCGGTCAGATGATGGCCGACGTGTCACCCTCGATCACCAGGACTTGTCCGTCGCTCAAGGTGCGGTGCGGGGTGCCATTGGCCCGGTAGTGTTCCGCGATCCGCCCGCAGGCCTCGGTCTCGACGTGGCCGGGGGAATCGACATGCGGGACGAAGGCGTGGTCGAGGATGGCCAGGCCGTTCCAGACCGGTTCGTCTCCCCAGGTCCTCGTGACGTCCTGGGCGAAGTCGCAGAGTTCCAGGCCCTGGAGGCTGGGAGCCAGCACGCAGGGGCCGGCGCTGTAGCCCGCGTAGACGATCGTGTCCTCGCGAAGCCGCGAGGACAGGACGCTGTCCGCTCCGCTGCGGGCCATCGCGTAGCGAAGCACGAACACGTTGCCGCCGCGGACCCAGACGGCCGGGAAGGCGTCGAGCGCGGTCTCGACCTCGCCGGCGGGGCGGTGGAAGAACTCCCGCAGATCAAGCTCCTGTGGGTCGAACCCGAGCTCGACCAGAGCGTCGGTCTCGCGTTCGACTCCGGCGCGGCGGACTTCGTCCGGGGCGGCGTCCATGGCATTCGCGACGACAGCGATCCGGCCCGGCTCCGACCCGAGGAGCCCGAGCAACCGGTCGGGGTGATCGCCCATGCGGAAGGACGACAGGTAGAGGCGCATCCACGGACCCTAGCGTGGTATCGGGGTTCTGACCTCGGAATATCGCCTCCTATCAGTCGACCACATCCTGGACCGCAGCGCGGGGCAGCAGTTCCGCCGGGGGGTGCCTGGCCTGTGCGGTGCTCCAGTTCTGGCGGCGCGGTTCTCATGGTCACGCCTCCGGCTGCCCGCTGCTCGGCGTGCGCCCCGGGCGCCGCGCCGGAAGTGGCGGCGCGGCGCCGGGAGGAGCTGTGCTTTAGCCTGTGCCGCACGTGAAGGTCGGCCAGGTGGTCGAGCCGTTCTTCTGGATGGTCAGGCCCCACGTGCTGCCGTTGCCGTTGGGCTTGGCGACCAGTTGCTGGGCGCTCGGGTAACTGGCGGTGATGTTCCAGGTCGACAGCACCTTCTCCGGCGACGGGATGTTCGCCGTCACCGTCCAGTTGCTCGAACCCGAGGCTGGACCATCGCACAGATCGACGCCAACGTCGTCAACTGGCTGAGCACGTTCAACCCGCACACGATCCTGCTGCACATCGGCACCAACGACATCTACGGGTCCAACCCCTCCGGCGCCCCGTCACGGCTGTCCACCCTGCTGGACCACATCACCGCAAAGTCGCCGGACGCCGAGGTGTTCGTGGCCACCATCATCCCGCTGGCCTCCTTCGACGTGCGTACGTACAACGCGGCCATCCCGGGGATCGTGCAGAGCAAGGCCCGTGCCGGCAAGCACGTCCACCTCGTCGAGATGTACAGCGCACTGACCACCGCCGATCTGGCGGACGGCGTGCGCCCCGACGCCGGCGGCTACACCAAGATGGCCACCGTCTGGTGCAACGCGCTGCAGGCCGTCCCGGCAGCCTCGGCAGCGCGACGACGACCACCCCGCCGCCCACCACCGGTTCCAGCACGGGGACGACAGCCGGTGGCGGGAGCTGCACCGCGGCGGTGACCGCGGGCTCGTCGTGGAGCGACCGGTACAACCTCGGCGTCGTCTCCGGTTCGAGCAACTGGACCGTGACGGTGAACGTGCCTGCCCCCGAGAAGGTGATGTCCACCTGGAACATCACCGCCAGCTACCCCAGTTCCCATGTCCTCGTCGCCAAACCGAACGGGACCGGCAACAGTTGGGGCCTGACCGTCCAGAAGAACGGCTCCACCACCTGGCCCACCTTCTCCTGCAGCCCGAGTCAGGCCGGACCGTCGCTGGTCGTCGGCGATGTCCCGCCGCCCGACAGCGCGTTCAGCGCCTCGTCTCGTACCTGGCCAGGACCACGCCGCCGGGAAGCGTCCGTGCCTCCAGCAGGTCCAGGTTCGTCCAGCCGTCCAGCGCGCTGAAGAAGGGTGTGCCACTGCCCACCAGGACCGGGTGGGTGACGATCGCGTACTCGTCGATCAACCCGGCCCGCATCGCCGCCCCGGCGAGCGCTGCGCCACCGACCCTCATCGGCCCGCCGTCCTCGGCCTTGAGCCGAGCGATCTCCGCGACCGCGTCACCGGTGACCAGGCGGGTGTTCCAGTCGACCTTGTCGACCGTCGAGGAGAACACCACCTTCGGCGTGTCCCGCCAGTTCCGCGCGAACTCGATCTGCGCCGGGGTGGCGCCCGGCTGCCGGTCGCCGGTCGGCCAGTAGGCGCTCATGGTCTCCCACAGCCTGCGGCCATAGAGGAACAAGCTGACCGCCCGCTCCTGGTCGAGCCACCACTGGAACAGCTCGTCGCTCGGCGCGCTCCAGCTGAGATCGTCGCCGGGCGCGGCGACATAGCCGTCCAGGGACAGATTCATGCCGTAGAGCAGTCTCCGCACAGCGCCCGCCTTCCGTCAGTCGGTCCCGGAAGTCTAGACGGGCCTCGAACCCGACATCGCAGGGTGAGCCGTGCACCTGGAACCCGGCATCGGGTGACCGCCAAGTCACTGCCCCATGGGATGGGCGCGTTCTTCAAGGAGTGCGAGCACCCCGCCTTGGGCTGGCCGAAGTGCCCCCACAACTACAAGACGGGGCCGGTCGCGGCGGTCGTCGGTGGGATTTCAGTCCAGCAGGGCGCGCAGTGCCAGGTCGGCGACCTGTCGTAGGTCGTCGTGGCTGCGGCCGGCTGCCGCCTGGACGGCGATACCGTCCGTGATCGTGTGCACGAGTGCGGCCAGGGCGGCCGGTTCGTAGCCGGAAGGCAGATCGGTGGCCTTCTCCAGTCGCCCTCGCAGCGCGGCCTCGGCGGTTTCGCGCACCGCGACCGCGTCCTGGCGTACGGCGTGCGCGTCGGGTCCGCGGGCGTGCACGCTGTTGACGCACAAGCAACCGTGGGGCCTGCCCTCGCCCGCGGTCAGGTCCACGGCCCCGTGGATCAGCCGCTCGATGACCTCGCGGCCGGTGGGTGCGTCCAGCGCGTCGGTGGTGTAGCCGCCGGGGCCGTCGAGGTAGCGGGCGAGGACCTTGCCGAACAGTTCTTCCTTGTTGCCGAAGGCGGCATAGAGGCTGGGCCTGTTGATGTCCATCGCGGCGGTCAGGTCGGTCAGCGAGGTGCCTTCGTAGCCGTGCCGCCAGAACACCTCCAGCGCGCGGTCCAGCGCGGTCTCGGCGTCGAACGAGCGCGGGCGTCCGCCGGGCATGCCGTCCTCCGTGGTCTCTCCCAGATTTTGTACCTGCCGGTACGTTACCTCTTGCGCGAGAGCACCGCACGACCCTAATTTAGTACCGACAGGTACAGAACCCAGGGGGCGTACATGATCCGAGTCGGAATCGTCGGAGCCGGCGGCTGGGCCGACAGCTCGCACCTGCCGGCACTCGCCGCGCTTGACGCCTTCGAGGTGACCGCGGTGGCGACCACCCGGCAGGCCAGCGCGGGTCGCGCGGCCGCCGCTCACGGCGTGCGGCACGCCTTCGCCGACGCCGGCGAGCTGGCCGCGCACCCCGACGTCGACCTGGTCGTCGTCTCGGTGAAGGCCTCCGGGCACGCCGCCGCGATCCGAGCCGCGCTCGCCGCCGGCAAGCACGTCGTGTCCGAGTGGCCGCTGGGCGCCGACACCGACGAGGCGAACGAGCTGGCCGAGGCCGCCACCGCCGCGGGCGTGGTCCACGCGGTCGTCCTCCAGGGCCACCACTCCCCGAGCGCCCGCTTCACCGCCGACCTCCTGGCCGAGGGCCGGATCGGCAGCCTCGAATCGGTCGCGCTGGTCGCGGACGGCGCACCCTGGGGCGGCAGTCGAATCCCTCCGAACCTGGTGTTCGGCCTCGACCCCGCACAGGGAAGCAACATCCTGCCGATCATGGCAGGCCACTTCCTGGCCGCACTCGAACGGGTCGCCGGCCCGCTGACGGAAGTCTCCGCACGGCTGCCCCGCACGCACGACCGCGTCCTGGTCACCGGGACGGGAGGCACCGTAGCCAACGCCACACCCGGCCACGTACTGCTGCACGGACTGCTGGCCAACGGCGCCACCGCCTCCGTCGCCGTCCACGGCGGCAACGAGCCCACCCGGAACGGGTTCCATCTCAAGCTCGTAGGCAGCGAAGGAACGTTGACCGCCACACCGACCCAGCTCGGGACCTTCATTCACTGGTGCGACTGGGACATCAAGTTCGGCGACGAGGCCCTGGCCGTGCCCGACACCTATCGCACCGCCCCCGCCGCCGTGCGATCCGGCCCGCCGGCCAATGTCGCGGCCCTTTACCAGGAAGTCGCCCGGGCCATCACCGAAGGCCGGCAGCCCCACCCCAGCTTCGAGACCGGCCTTCGCCACCACCGGCTCCTCACCGCCATCGAACAGTCCGCAGCCGACGGAACGACCCGGGAAATCTCGTAGCCGGCATCCCGGACCCGTATGGCGCGATGGATCCGGGTTGTTGCGGCCACGGCGTTTCCTCGGCGGGCCGAGCCGCCCCGGGGGAGAGATCGTTCAACTTGTGAAGCTATCCCGAACGACGACCCGCCCTCGGCTTCCCGAACGACTCTGCAGCCGGCCCGCGTCGGCTGGGCGGACGGCGGTTATCGCCGAGGGCGGGTCTTGACGCAGCTTGGGCTGCGCCTGATGCGGGACGGTGGCCGCATCGTCAACATCTCCACCAGCTATACCCTTGGTCACTCCGAGCCCGGGCTGATCGCCTACGCGATGACCAAAGCGGCGATCGACGTGTTCACCGCGACGCTCGCCAAGGACCTCGGGCCGCGGGCCATCACGGTCAACGCGGTCAATCCTGGTGCGATCGACACCGACCTCAACGCCTGGTGGCTGCGCTCGGACGAAGCGGCACGGGCTGCCACCGCGGCTCGCTCGCCGCTGGCTCGGGTCGGGATGCCCGATGACGTCGCCGGCGTGGTCGCATTCCTGGTATCAGATGACGCAGGCCGGGCTACCGGCCAGACCCTCGATGCCACTGGCGGCGCCTTGCTCTAGCGGGGTCACAGGGCCGACCGCCCGCTCCAAGGCGTCAAGAGCACGGAACTGACGACTCTGTTCCAGCGGGCCCGCGCCGACGGCGTGAGCTCCGACCGGGCATTCGTCGCCTGGCTGACCAGACACGGCTGCACCCAATGGTCCAGCTACCAACCGGGCAGTCGCTTCTGGCACTTCCAGGCGATCGAGGCGTCGCGTACAGCGTCCTCGCGGTGCTCCTGATGGTCGTGACCGTCTGGTGGCTGCGCCGCAGGGCCGTCTTGGGCCTGCCGTGGACCATTCGGGCGACCCCGGCCCTGCCATCCACCCGGAAGGCCGAGACCCAGCCCCCGGACGAGATTGAGGTGCTGGACGCCGGGCCGAGGCCGGGCCGGCGGGCGAGGTAGCCACGCAGGTGCAGGCCGGGTAGTACCCCGGTATGACCCGCTTCCCGTGATTCCAGCCCGCGGTACCACGGCAAGGACCGTGACGGCCCGTAGCGTTTCTGGTGGAGGACGGGCCAGAACGGGCCGGTCCGCGGCACGACAGGGTGAGCGATGATCGAGGCACGTGAGCTGACGAAGCGGTACGGGGAGAAGACCGCGGTCGACGAGTTGGCCTTCGTCGTCCGGCCCGGCACCGTCACCGGGTTCCTCGGTCCGAACGGCGCCGGCAAGTCCACGACCATGCGCATGATCGTCGGGCTGGACGCACCCACGAGCGGCAACGTCTCGGTCAACGGCAAACGATACGCCGACCACCGCGCGCCCCTCCAAGAGGTCGGCGCGCTCCTGGAGGCCAAGTCGATCCACCCAGGGCGCTCGGCCTACCACCACCTCAACGCCCTGGCGCTCTCGCACGGCATCCCGCGTCGCCGGGTCGAGGAGGTGATCGAGCTGACCGGCCTGCAGCCGGTGGCCAGGAAGCGCGCCGGAGCGTTCTCCCTCGGCATGGGCCAGCGCCTGGGCATCGCCGCCGCGCTGCTGGGTGATCCGGCCACCGTCATGCTCGACGAGCCGGTCAACGGGCTGGACCCCGAGGGTGTGCTGTGGATACGGAACCTGCTCACCGGGCTGGCCGGAGAAGGCCGCACCGTCTTCGTCTCCTCGCACCTGATGAGTGAGATGGCACTGGTCGCCGACCAGCTCATCGTCGTCGGCCGCGGACGGCTCCTGGCCGACACCACCGTCAAGGATCTTGTCCGAGCGGCCGGCGGCGACACCGTGAGCGTGGCGACCGCCGACCCGGCCCGCCTGCGCGAGGTGCTGGCCGGCCCGGGCATCGAGATCACCGGGGAGGCGGGCACGGAGGAACTGCAGGTGATCGGTATGACCGCCCGCGCCATCGGTTACAAGGCAGCCGAGCACGGCATCCCGCTGTTCGAGCTCAGCGACCGCGCTGTTTCCCTGGAACAGGCCTTCATGGACCTGACCCGGGATGCCGTCGAGTACCACGGCACCATCAGCGTCGACACTCCCGGGAGGGCCGCCTGATGACCACCGTCACCACCACTCAGCCCCCCGACCCCACATCCGTCGGGCCCGCGCGTCCTCTCTACAAGGTGACCGGCCCGCGGGTTCTGCGCTCGGAGTGGGCAAAGCTCTGGACCCTGCGCTCCACGTGGATCACCCTCGGGCTGGGCCTGCTGTTCCTGGTCGCCTTCGGGCTGATCGCCTCCGCGCGGTACAAGTCCGCCGTCGACTCCGGCGAGCACATGGACGCGGACTTCGCCAACTCCACAGCGGTCAGCCTTTCCCTCTTCGGTACCAACTTCGCCCAGCTGGCGCTCGGCGTCCTGGGCGTCCTGGTCACCGCAGGTGAGTACTCGACCGGCATGATCCGTTCCACCCTGGCCGCGGTACCGCGCCGCCTGCCGGTGCTGTGGTCCAAGGCCGCGGTCTTCGGCGCGGTCGCTCTGGTCATCAGCACGGTCGGGGCGTTCGTCACCTTTCTGTTCGGCAGCAGCATCGTCTCCGGCACACCGGCGGACCTCAGCATTTCCCACGCCGGAGCCGTACGGGCTCTCTTCGGAGCGGGCCTGTACCTCGGCCTGGTCGCTGTGATCGGCACCGCACTCGGCGCGCTCCTTCGGTCAGTGGCGGGCGGCGTCTCGGTGCTGGTCGCCACGCTGATGCTCATCCCCGGCCTGGTCTCGCTGCTGCCCAATTCCTGGCAGGACAACATCAGCCCCTACCTGCCCAGCAACGCCGGTGAGGCGCTTTTCACCCTGCATCACGACGCCACCACCCTCGCGCCGGCGGCCGGTCTTGCCGTGTTCCTGGGCTGGACCGTGCTCGCGCTGGCCGGTGCCGCGTGGCGCCTGGTGCACAGCGACGCCTGAGGGCACCGTCGAGGCTCCACCACCGTCGCAGCGCCGACCCTCTCCGGCGCTGCGACATGCCAACGACCTGGACTACGGAAGACATGACATCGGCGAACAGCTACGACAGCCCGCTGGACGGCGGACCAGGCAGCCTGCGGCTCGCGCCTGCCGACGCGCTGTCGGGGCATCAGCTGGTCGCCTGGGCAGCCCGGACCGGCGCGTGGATGCGCCAGACGGACCGCAACCGTCCCTGGCTGCTGGACACGGCCGTGGTGAGCTGGGTCTTCCTGATGTTCTGCGTGCCCGACCTGGTGGACCCCGACGGCCCACGCGGCATCCACGACATGATCACCCGCCTGCCGGTGGTGGGAACCCTGGCGGTACAAGCCGGTCTCGTCCTTCCTCTGCTGTGGAGGCGTCGCGCTCCGACGGCGACGCTCGCCATCGCCCTGGCCGTATTCCTCCTCCAATGGTCGCTGGGAGCACTGCTGCGTGCCGATGCCGCGCTGCTCGTGGCGCTGTACAGCTTGGCGCTGCACGGGCGCCTGCGCCATTTGCCCTGGGCGTGCGCGGCGATGGCAGCAGCGCTGAGCCTGGTGGCTGTCCGCTACTCGAGCGCGGTGTCCGCTCCGGATGCCCTGTTCTTCCTCTACAGCGCCGCGACGGCCGCCGTCGCCCTGGGACTGGCGGTACGCATCCGCCGGGCTCAACTGGCCGGCTTGCGCGAGCGCGCCGCGCGTCTGGAGACGGAGCGCGACCAGCGCAGCAAACTGGCCGCTGTCGCCGAACGCACCCGAGTGGCCCGGGAGATGCACGACATCATCGGCCACAACCTGTCGGTGATCATCACACTCGCCGACGGCGGCGCGTACGCTGTCGAGACCACGCCCGAACGAGGCAGGGAAGCCCTGCTGCTCATCGGGGACACCGGGCGAAGGGCCCTGGGGGAACTGCGGCGCATGCTCGGCGTCCTGCGCGAGCAGACGGACGCTCCCCAGCTCAACCCGCAGCCCGTCATCGCGGACCTGGACGCCCTGTACACACGCATCAGGGCCGCCGGACCCCGAGTCATGTACCACTCCAGCGGCGCCCTGGACACGTTGGACCCCGCCATTCAGCTGATGGTCTACCGCATCGTCCAGGAAGCACTCACCAACACCCTGAAGCACGCAGGCCCCGACACCTGGGCACATGTGGCCATCAGCCTCGACGACGCCCGGCTACGGGTACGGGTCCAGGACACGGGAGGGCCGGGCGGTGCCGACCGGTTCGGTCCTCAGCCCGCCGAAGGGCATGGGCTGGGCGGAATCAAAGAACGCGTCGCCCTCTACGGCGGAGACGTCGTAGCGGGACCCGGTCCCGGCGGAGGTTGGACCGTCGAGGCCGTGCTCAACCTCACCCGATGCCCCGAATCGTCAGGCGGTCCGACGTGACCACTGTCCTCATCGTGGACGACCAGCCACTGCAATGTCTGGGTTTCCGCATGCTGCTGGAGACCGCACCGGACACGGAGGTGGTCGGCGAAGCGGCCCACGGCGCGGAGGCCGTCCGCCAAGCGGCCGTCCTGCGACCCGACGTCGTCCTGATGGACGTGCGCATGCCCGGAATGGACGGCATCGAGGCCACCCGCCGCATCGTCGCCGGCGGCGGACGCTCCCGCATCCTCGTCCTCACCACCTTCGACGTCGACGAATACGCCCACGCCGCGCTGCGTGCCGGCGCCAGTGGCTTTCTGCTCAAGGACGCCCGGCCGGAAGAACTGCTGTCCGGGATCCGTGCCGTGGCGAAAGGCGACGCGGTGATCGCACCCGCTCTGACCCGGCGGCTGCTCGACACGTACGCCGGCCGACTGCCGGTCAGCCCGCGTCACGGCGGTGCCGACCGCGACCCGCGGTGGCAGACCCTCACCGATCGCGAACGGGAGATCCTGACGGTGATGGGTGAAGGCTGTACCAATGGCGAGATCGCCGAACGCCTGGTGCTGTCGGAATCCACCGTCAAGACGCACGTCGGCCGGGTTTTGGCGAAGATCGGCGCCAGGGACCGCGTCCAGGCCGTGATTTTCGCCTACGACCTCGGCCTGACCCGCCCCAACCCCTCGGGATGAACAGTAGTAGATCTGCAGGGAATAGCCGCGGCCGATCGTGACCTGGGTGGGGTCGAACAGCCTCCCGGGGGATGTCGGACAGGTGCAGTCCGACGCGGCACGCGCGTTGCGCCAGCCGCTGCAAGAGGGACCTCGGCCCGGTCCGCGCACGGGATATCGCAGGAAGACGACCAGGCTCCTGACCGGCCGTGACGCCGGCCAGAAGCCCCGGTTCCGAACAAGTGCCACACACTGTCGCGGCAGAGTCGGAGCCGGTCGGGGTGTCAGTCGGCGGCGACGGCAGGCCTCCGGTGTCGGCGGTGCTGGGCGGCGAGGCAGGCCACGAGGGCCGCGATCAGGACGGCCAGCACCAGGCTGACCGGGCCGGTGCCCCAGCCGAGTCCGCCCCTGTCCTTGGACACGCCCATCCAGTCCGCGAAGGAGGCGCCCAGCGGCCGGGTCAGTACGTAGGCCCACCAGAAGGCGGCCACCGCGTTGAGTCCGGCGAGCCGGGCCAGTGCCGGCACGGCGATCAGGGCGGCGAAGAGGACGCCGGAGGAGAAGTAGCCGAGACGGAAGGACGTAGCGGTGAGGTCGCCGGCCGCCGTACCGAGGGCGAAGGTGGCCAATACGGTCGCCCAGTAGAACCGTTCGCGGCGCGGGGTGTGGATGCTGTGGATGGAGAGCGTGCCCTCGCTGCGGTACCAAGCGGTCAGAATGCCGGCCAGCGCCAGGACGAACACCACCGTGGAGACGGCGTAAGGGATGCCGACGACGTGCACGATGTCGGCGGCCATGGTGCCGAAGATGCTCACCATCACGATCGCCCCCCAGTAGATCCACGGCGAGTAGCGGGGCGCGCGGAACTGAAGCCACAGGAAACCGGTGAAGCCGATCAGGCCGAGGGCGCCCCCTACCGCTGGGGACTTCGACAGGAAGTCGGAGGTGGTCTCGCCCATCCCAGTGGTGAGGATCTTGGTCGTCCAGAACAGTACGGTGACCTCGGGGACCTTGCTCCACGCCTGCGCCTCCGCTGCCTCGGAAAGCTGCCGGTGTCCGACCGGCCCGGGATCGGTCCCCAGTCCGGCACCGGCTCCCGAGTCGTAACCGTAGCCACTCTGTCCCATGGGCACCGCCGCTCTCCCGGCGCTGCACACGCCGCATCCATCAGTGTCTACAGAAATGTAGACGATGAGGCGGCAGGCGGCACCACCGACCCTCGCACCAGCACGTGCGTTATGGGCGACGCCGTCAGCCCCCCTCGCCGTTCTCCCGGCCGGCACGGTCGCGGCCCGCGTCACCTCCGGTGGCCCCGGGGGAATTGCCGAAGTCCCGTGGCACACTGCGATCAGCGCTGTTTACAAGGCTGTAGACACAGGTGCGGCGGGTGCGTGCGAGCCCGCCTGCCGGTCCCGGCTATCGTCCGGCTCCCCGAGTAGGCGCTCCGGAGAAGGGGAAGTGTGGCATGAGTCCGTTCGCCCTGGTCGTGACGGTTTTCCTCGCCTGTGTGGTGGAAGGGGTGGAGGCGCTGACCGTGGTTCTGGCCGCGGGCACCGGCCGCCACTGGCGGTCCGCACTGCAGGGGGCCGCCGCGGCGCTGCTCGTCCTCGCCGCGGTGGTGGGTGCCCTCGGCCCGACTGTCGCACGGATCCCGCTCAGTGGACTGCGGGTAGTGGTCGGCGCGCTGCTGTTGCTCTTCGGCCTCCAGTGGCTGCGCAAGGCGATCCTGCGGGCATCGGGCTGGAAGGAACAGCGCGACGAGTCGGCCGCCTTCGCCCGGGACGTCGCCGCTGCCGAACAGGCGCCGGCCCTGCGGCGCGGCCGGGTCCAGGACTGGTACGCCTTCACCCTCGCCTTCAAGGGTGTCGCCCTGGAGGGCCTCGAAGTCGCGTTCATCGTCATCACCTTCGGCGGCAGCCAGCACGACGTTCCGCTGGCCGCACTCGGCGCGGCGCTGGCTGTCGTCGTGGTGACCGGAGCGGGCTTCGCAATCCGGGCACCGCTGGCCCGCGTGCCGGAGAACACGCTGAAGTTCATCGTCGGCACCCTGCTGACCTCGTTCGGTCTCTTCTGGTCGGCCGAGGGCGCCCAAGTGACATGGCCGGGGGCGGACGCGGCCTTGTTGGTCCTGGTGCCGGCCGTGGCGCTGCTCGCGCTGGGATACACCCGCGTCCTGCGCGGTGCCGCCGCACGCCATGGAGTCCGCCGGCCTGACGGAAGAGGACTCCCCCGATGAAACGGCTCCGGGCCTTCGGCCTGTTCTGGTACGACTTCGTCGTCGGCGACGACTGGCAGGTCGCCCTCTGGACGCTACTGGCGCTGGGCGCCACCGCCGGGTTGGCCACGAGTGGACTGAACGCGTGGTGGCTGCTGCCGATCGCCGCCGCTGCCGCGCTGGCCGACTCGCTGCGCAGAGCGGTGAAGTCGGCACGCAACCGCTGACCCCGGTGGGATCCCATGCCCATGATCCACCCTTGCCACGCAGGCCGCCGCATGGCGCCCCTTGAGCAGGTCGCGATGCCCACGGAGTATCGCGTCGAGGCGTACCAGCAGCGCGCGCGGAGTGCTGGACGTTGTCCTGGTTCGTCGCTTCGGTCGCCACATTGGGTGGCGCCCCGGGTTCGGGCTTGGGGAGCGACGAGGCGACCAGGCGCGGCCGCCCACTCCGAGCGCGGACAAGAACGTCGCCACGTACTCCAGGACGGGCACGGTGGCCGACCGGTGGCCTGAGCCGGAGATCCGTAGTTGCCAGGGCCCGTCGTGTCCGGAAAACATAACTGGTCGACCGATACATGGTCGTCTAGTGTGGAATGCGGGGGTATCGGGCGGCACGTCGGCGGGGCGCCGGGGCTCCGCGTAGCGGCCCGGCGGCGGATCACACACCGTCCCCTGAGCCCGGTGCGCGGCCCGGAGAGGCATGCGGGAGACACGGACCCGTCGCGCCGGCTACCGAAGTCAGGTCTCCTGAGCCGTGCACGACAGCGCGTGGTGCCGCGCACCTCTGGCGACACCTGAGGGAGCAGACATGAAAGCAGCGGTATACGAAGAGCCGCGAACGGTCACGGTCAAGGACGTGCCGGACGCGAAGATCGAACACCCCTGCGACATCATCGTCAAGATCACCACCACCAACATCTGCGGTTCCGACCTGCACATGTACGAAGGCCGCACCTCGTTCGAGCCCGGCCGCACCCTGGGACACGAGAACCTGGGCCAGGTCGTGGAGGTCGGCTCGGCCGTCAGCAAGGTCCAGGTCGGGGAGTACGTGGTCCTGCCCTTCAACATCGCCTGCGGCTTCTGCAAGCAGTGCGAGCGGGGCCTGACCAACTACTGCCTGACCATGCAGCCGGAACCGGCCCTCGCCGGTGCCGCCTACGGATTCGCCGACATGGGCCCCTACCAGGGCGGCCAGGCGGAACTGCTCCGCGTGCCATACGGCGACTTCAACGCGCTGCGTCTGGGCGAGGACGCCGCCGAGCGGCAAACCGACTACGTGATGCTCGCCGACATCTTCCCCACCGGCTACCACGCCACCGAGATGGCCAACGTCAAGCCGGGCGACCAGACCATCGTCTTCGGGGCCGGCCCCGTCGGGCTCATGGCGGCCTACTCCGCCCTCCTCAAGGGCGCCGGCCGCGTCTGGGTGGCCGACCACCAGCCCGACCGGCTGCGTATGGCGGAGGACATCGGGGCCATCCCGATCAACACCTCCGAGCAGGACCCGGCGGAGGTCGTCAAGGAGGCGACCCTCGGGCTGGGCGCCGACAACGGCTGTGAGTGCGTCGGCTACCAGGCACACGACTCCGCAGGGCACGAGGACGCCAGCGTGACGCTCAACGCACTGATCGACTCGGTCAGGTTCACGGGCGACATCGGCGTGGTGGGCGTGTTCATGCACCAGGACCCCGGCGGCGCGCAGACCCAAGGGAAGCTGGAGGCGCAGGGCAAGATCCCGATCGACTTCGGCCTGATGTGGTTCAAGGGCCAGCGCATGGGCACCGGGCAGGCACCGGTGAAGAAGTACAACCGGGCCCTGCGGGACCTGATCGCCGGCGGGAAGGCATCGCCGAGCTTCGTCGTCTCCCACGAGCTCAGCCTGGACGAGGCCCCCACCGCATACAAGCACTTCGACGCCCGTGACAAGGGCTGGACCAAGGTGGTTATGCATCCCGACGGACACGGGGACGGCCACAGGCGGTAAAGGACCCGAGGACCGCCATCCGCCCCCCGGACCGGTCCGGGGGGCGGATGGCGCGCGCCCACACCGGTGGACCAGTTGCCGACCCAGACGTGCCTCGGTGGAAGCGGTCACCGCCCGTTGAACCGGCGAATCGGCGAGCCGGCATGGGTTCGGAAGGGACGCCGTCATGTACCACAACCACTTTTGCCCACACCGGAACCGGCGTCATGGTGATCGGTGACCTGACGCTCGCCGGCTGGTGGATGGTCGAAGCGGCCCTCGCCCTGTACTGCTCGGGGTGGCCGGCGTGCGACACGGCTTCCGCCGCGGCACCGACCGGTAGTGACCGGCCGCCACGCGCAGGAGACGGGCGCGGCAACTGGGACGATCACCGACGTCAGGCGCCCACGCGCGCTCGTGGTAGCCGGTGCCGCAGCGTTGGGGATCATCGCGGTCACGCTCTCCGCGTACGCCCTGCGGGCGTGGCTGTCAGCCAGCGGGGCGGGCACCGGCCGGGCTCTTTGGGCGTGGACCCCGCTGGCCGCGGTGCTGCTCGTGCAGACCGCGCCGTACATGTGCGAGCGGGCCGAGCAAGGCCTGCGCACCTCCTGGCACCGCACCCCCAACCGCGGCAAGCGCCACGCGCAGGTGCTTGCAGCCCGCCACTGCCCGGACGCCGACATCTTCCTCACCGTCGACTCCGACGTCCAGCTCGCCCCCAAGGCCCCCCACAAGGTCCTGCAGCCCCCCGCCGACCACCGGGTGCAGGCGGTCGCCGGCCTCGTGCTGCCCCGCAACAACCGCTAAGGCCTGAGCCTCCAGGACCGCCCGGGCCAGGTGCGCCTTGGTGACGTACGCGGTAGGACCGGTGATCACACCGCGCGCGTCGAAGCGCCAGTAGGGAGCGAAGAGGCCGGAGAACGCGGGAACGACGTACGCGTCGCCGTTGTCGGGGACTGGCGGCAATACTGCGGGGACCGGTTCGAGCAGCGCGGAGGGGAGGTGGCTGAGGCCGAGTTGGGGCATCCGGCGCTGGGCGCCCACGGGCGAGCAGGCCCCTGGCCGCCAGGTCCTCGTGGACCCCGGGACCCCGAGAAGACCCGTCTACCCCGGCCGAATGATTGATGAGGGGGACTTCCGGGTCGGTGACGTGCTGTCGGTCGCGTGCCCCTTCACGGTTACCAGCGTCGAGCAGGGTGTCACGTGGGACCAAGTGTCGGTGCGATGGCCGTGGTGGGAAATCACCATCCACCCCGGCGCCGGGATCCCCTTCTCCTTCGAACTGCTGATGCGCCCGTACGCGTCTCTCCAGGTGGGCGACGAAGTCGCCGACGCCGTCGGCCGGGCACGGCGGTTCGACGGCCCCCGGGACTGGACCGCCTTCGATGGAGAGCCGGCCGGTGCGGGCCCTGCGTGGCCACTTGTCCCGCTCACCCGAGCAGGGACGCCGTGCTCCGCCGAGGACGCCGAAGCAGTGGCTGCGAGCACGGCGAGCGGTTCGCACCAGGAGACGGTCGGAGACTGGACGGCACTCACCGAGGCCTCGCCACACCCTGACCTATCGGGATCGGCATCTCTGCCATGGCCGAGCGAGGACCTGGCCCCACGGGCCAACTGTCGTGCATGGGACGCCCACAGCTCCCGCCCGGCCTCCCTCCAGGCCAAGGCGCCGCCGCACAGCCAAGCTGCACGCGGACAAGGGCCGTGACCTCGGCCACCTGGAACGATAGCTGCGCCGCCGCCAGATCGTGCCGCGCGTCGCCGCCGCGGAATTGAATCGTCCGCCCGCCTGGGCTGACCGGGAAGTGGTCGTGCCCGACGTACCGGCATCGGGGCGTCGTGCGGATTCAGGCGGTCCCGGGTGCGTCCGGCCGGGCCGTCGGGCCGAGTTGCCGCCACTCCTCCTCCGAGGCGGCCAGCAGCGAGGCGATCCGCTCCGCCGGGGGCAGCGGGCCGTGATCGCCGGGCACCCGCAGGGCGGCGCCCGCGGTCAGATGGGCCAGACGCAGCGCTCTCGGGAGCGGCTCGCTGCGGCGCAGCCCAGTCAGGAAGCCTGCTGCGAAGGCGTCGCCCGCACCGACGGGCTCGACCACCTCGGTGCGCAGGGCCGGCACCGTGTGCGCGACGCCACCGTCGAAGGCGGTCGCCGCGCGGGCGCCGTCCTTGACCACGAGCAGGCGCGGGCCGGGCAGGAGGCTCCGTACGTCGTCCGGCGCGCCGATCCGCTCGCCCCACAGCGCCCGGGCCTCGTCGAGGCCGACGAAGACCAGATCGGCGCGGTCGGCGAGGGCATGCAGCAGATCGGAGGCGGAGCCGTCCGTCCACAGCGCGGGACGGTGGTTGACGTCGAAGCTCACCGGAAGTGGACCGCCCAAGGCCTCCTCCACCAGCCCCCGGCAGGACGGTGACAGGGCGGCGGTGATGCCGGTCAGGTGCAGCAGCCCCGCATCCCGTACGGCGGGGCCGGCCAGCAGGCCGGCCCCGAGCGCCGAGGCGGCCGAGCCCCGGCGGTAGTAGTGGACGCGGGTCCCGGCCGCTCCGGGGTCCTTGACCAGCAGTCCGGTCGGCCGGGTCGGGTCGACGCGCACGCTGCTCACGTCGACCCCGGGCGCCGCCACCTCGGCCAGCACCCGCCGCCCCAAGGGGTCGTCGCCGAGCGCCGACACCCAGCGCACGGGTATGCCGTGGTCGGCGAGGTACATCGCCACGTTCGACTCGGCCCCGGCTACGGCGACCCGCAGTCCCGCTGCCGCCACGAGCGGGCCCACGGGCTCGGGTACGAGCGCGGCCATGGTCTCGCCGACGCAGACGATCGGCCCCTCGGCGAGGGGGATCATCGTGCAGCCCGCCGCGGACCGGAAACGCCGCGGTGTCCGCGGGGGGCGGCCGCGCCGCGAACCGGGCCGGTTCGCACGGCGAGCCCTACGGCGCTCACCGCGGCGCTCATTCCTGCGCTCCGCACGCTGCTCGCCGCCGCGGGCCGCGTCGCGGGCCGGGGCTTCACCGGTCCTCCTGTCCCTGGCCGAAGTCCCGCACCGCCCGCAGGAACTCCCGGGCCCTGATCCGTAGCGCGTCCACGCTGCCGCCGTCGGCCGCGTCCCCGAGGAGCGGGGAGCCGACGCCGACGGCGGTGGCACCGGCGGCGAGGTAGGCCCGGGCGGCGGGGGCGTCCACACCGCCGACCGGGACAAAGGGGAGGTCGGGGAAGGGACCGCGCAGGGCGCGGAGGTAGCCGGGGCCGCCGGCCTGCTCCGCGGGGAAGATCTTCAGCGCTTCGGCGCCCATCCCTCGGGCGGTCACGATGTCAGTGGGCGTTATCACCCCTGCGAGTACGGGCATGCCCAACTCACGGGCGGCGGTGACCCCTTCGCCGAGTGCGGGGGTGACCACGAAGTCGGCTCCGGCGGCCTGGACGGCGCGGGCGTCGTCGGCGGTGAGCACGGTGCCGGCGCCGAGCGGAGCGGCGGGCCCGAGGGAGGCGCGGGTCCGGGCGATGACGTCGAGCGCCCCCGCGCCGCTGAGCGAGACCTCGACCAGGGCGACGCCTTCCTCTGTCAGGGCCATCACCGCCCGGTGGGCGGCGTCGGGGTCGGCGCCGCGGACGACCGCGACGAGCCGGTGGGTACGCAGCGCGGTCAGTAGGTCCACGTGCGGGCTCCTTTCCACTGCTGAGCCGGGCGGTCGGCCCGGCTCGGGACGGGACGGGACGGGACGGGACCTGCTCCCCACGCCGGTAAGCGTGCTGATTACGCGTCACGGGCGCGCGGTGATCGTCAGCCGCCAGCGGACCTCCCCCGTCGCGGGCACCCGCGCCGCGTCCCGCTCCCCCGCTGCGGCCAGGTCGAAGACCCGGCCGAGCATCGGCTCGACGCCGATCGAGCGGTACGGGGCGCTTTCCGGGAAGCCGCGGAGATTGCGCCACACGGCGACGGAGACGGGCTGACCCGGCGCTTCGAGGGCGAACTCCAGCGTGTTCCGGCCGTCGTGGACGGTTGCCCGCGCGGTGTCGACGATCGCTCCCAGCGCAGTGCCGTCGTCCGGGCCGAGCAGGTCGAAGCGGATGTCCGGTGACACGGGAGCCGGGGGCACGGCGGGCGCGTCGGGGCCGCCCGCGGCGGTGGCGGCGTCCCCGACCCCCGCCCGCGGCCAGGCGAACGCCTCCCAGTCGGAGCCGCCGTCGCGGTAGAGCCGACCGGGCGCGCCCTCGATGACGGCGATCCGCCCTTGTTCGGAGACGTCGAGCAGGGCGTGGCCTGCCCACAGGAAGCGGTAGCCGGGTTCGGCCGTCAGGCGGTAGTCGGCAACGACACCGCCGTCCGCGACGCCGAGGGTACGGGTGAGGTGGAAGTCGGGGCACCGCACCGACGCGGTATCGCCGTCCTGCGTCCACGGCCGGGACCAGGCGTCGCCGTGGTCCGGGCCGCCGCGCACCGTGGGGACGCACTCCTCCAGGCCGCCCGCGTCGGCGAAGGCGTCACCCGGCCGTACCCACCGGCGGCGCGGCTCGTCTCGGTGACAGAGCCACTCCCTCCCCCCTGACGACAGCGACGTCCAACGCCCGCCGTGCCCGGGGTCGGTGGTCACCCGCACGACCGGTGCTCCGGTCACCATTCGGCGAAGGACCCGTCGGCGTGGCGCCATACGGGGTTGCGCCATGCGTGCCCGGCGCGGTCGGCGGCACGGACCGCGCTCTCGTCGACGGTGACGCCCAGGCCGGGCAGGGTGGTGCGCCGGGCGTGGCCCTCGGTGAAACGGAAGGGCTCGGTGTCGAGAAGGTAGGACAGCAGGTCGGCGTCCTTGTTGTAGTGGATGCCAAGGCTCTGCTCCTGGATGAGGAAGTTCGGTGTGCAGAAGGCGACTTGGAGGCTGGCAGCGAGGGAGATGGGGCCGAGCGGGCAGTGCGGCGCCAGCTGCGCGCCGAAGGTCTCAGCGAGGGCGGCGATCCGGGTCACCTCGGTGATGCCGCCGGCGTGCGAGAGGTCGGGCTGGGCGATGGCCATGCCGGCGCTGAGCACGGGGAGGAACTCGGCCCGGCTGTAGAGCCGTTCGCCGGTGGCGAGCGGGACGGGTGTGGACGCGACCAGGGACGCGGTGAGGTGGCCGTGTTCCGGCAGCAGCGGCTCCTCGACGAACAGCGGGTGGAGCGGGCCGATTTCGTGCAGGACCCGCCGGGCGCCGGCCGGGGTGAAGCGGCCGTGGAAGTCGACGGCGACATCGCGGTGCGGGCCGAGCGCCTCGCGGGCGGCGGCCACCCGCTCCACGACGGCGGCGGTGCCCGCCGGGGTGGTGAGGGGGTCGGTGCGGCCCGCGGCGTTCATCTTGACCGCGCTGAAGCCGGCGTCGATCTGGGCGTTGATCTCATCGGTGAGCCGGGCCGGTTCGTCGCCCCCGACCCAGGCGTAGACGCGAACCGTATCGCGTACCGCCCCGCCGAGAAGCGCGTGCACGGGGGCGCCGTAGGCCTTACCCGCGATGTCCCACAGCGCTTGGTCGAGTCCGGCGACGGCGCTGGAGAGCACCGGGCCACCGCGGTAGAAGCCTCCCTTGGTGAGCACCTGCCAGTGGTCCTGGATGCGCAACGGGTCCTGGCCGATCAGCTGTTCTGCCAGGACGTCGACGGCGGCGCGCACCACTTCGGCGCGGCCCTCCACCACAGGCTCGCCCCAGCCGACCAGTCCCTCGTCGGTCTCGACCCGGCAGAACAGCCAGCGGGGCGCCACGAGGAAGGTCTCGACCCGAGAGATCTTCACCGGTCGTCCTCCACCCCGGAGCCGGTGCCGTGCACGAGGTCCAGATCGCGTACCGCCTGGTCGAGCAGGGCTCTCATGGCGGCCTCCGCTGCGTCCGGGTCCCGGTCGCGCACCGCTTCGAGGACGGCACGGTGGCTGGGCACCGGGTCCTCGCCGTGCGGTGAACTGTGGACGATCTCGTCGCGGTGGGCGAGTCCCGATTCGATGACCATCTCCATGCGTTCGAGCAGTTCGTTGTGGGTGGCGGCGAGCAGGGCGCGGTGGAAGGCCAGGTCGGCCTCGACGGCGTGGGCAGGACCGCCGTCCTGGCGGGCCATCGCGGTGAGTGCTTCGTCGAGGGCGGTCAGGTCGTCGTCGGTGCGGCGTACGGCGGCGAGCCGGACGGCGGCGGGTTCGACGATGCCGCGGACTTCGCCGAGGTTGCGCAGCAGCGACAGGTCGGAGCCGGCCCCGGTACCGCCGGCGAACTGCCAGCGCAGCACGTCCGCGTCGAGCAGGTTCCAGTCGGCCCGGGCGCGTACGAAGGTGCCGCGCCTCTGCCGCGCGTCGACCATGCCCTTGGCCGCGAGGACCTTCAGGGATTCGCGAAGGGCGGTCAGGCTGAGGTCCAACTCGCCCTGCAACGCCACGAGATCGAGTGTCGACCCCTCGGGGATCTCACCGCTGAGCACCCGGCGCGCGAGGGTCTCCACGGTCTGGCCGTGCACTCCGCGGCGCGCGTACGGGGTCATGTTGTAGTGCCTCTCTCCAGCTCGGGTGGCATGTCGGACGGGCGGGTCGTGGTCAGGCGGAGCCCTTGACGACGCTCCAGCCGCCGTCCACCAGCAAGCTCGATCCGGTGATGTAGGACGCTTCGGGCGAGGCCAGGAAGGCGATCGCGGCAGCCGCCTCCTCGGGGCTGCCGAAGCGGCCGGCGGCCGTCTCGGTGACGCTCTTGTCCCGGTCCTCCTGGGAAACGCGGTCCCAGGCGGCGGTGAGGATAGGGCCCGGGAGCACGGCGTTGACGCGTACCTCGGGGCCGTACTCCACGGCCAGCTGACCGGACAGCGAGAGCAGGGCGCCCTTGGCGGCGGCATAGGCGGGGTGGCCGGGAATGCCCTTGTGGGCGTGCACGGAGGAGATCAGCACGATGGCGCCGTGGCGCTCGCGCAGGTCGGCAAGCAGCGCTCTGACCCCGAGGAAGCCGCCCGTGAGGTTGACCGCCAGCTGCCGTTCCCAGGAGGCCAGGCTCGTCTCGTGGGCGGGGGCGACGTCGACGGTGAAGGCGTTGCTGACCAGGACGTCCACCGGTCCGAAGGTGTGCGCGGCGGCGACGAGCCGGTCCCAGTCCCCCGGCGAGGAGACGTCCGCCGTCACGAACTCCGCGGCCCCGCCGCGCTCACGGATGCCGGCGGCGACTTCCCGCCCCGCGTCCGCGGCGATGTCCGCGAGGACCACGCTTGCGCCCTCGCCCGCGAGGCGGCGGGCGGTGGCGGCGCCGATGCCGGCGGCCGCGCCGGTGACGACGGCCACCTGTCCGGCGAATCGGGCTGCGGTGACGTTCATAGGACGGGTCGGCTCCTCTGCGTTCGGGCTGGTCGGCGACTCCGGTGACGGCTGCGGGCGGGATCGGGGGCTGCCGTGCCCGGTGGGTTCGTTGACGGACCAGGATGACCAGCTCGGCATCCTGGTCGGCGGTCCTCGCCGGCAGCAGTCCGTAGTAACGGCAGGTGCGCGCCGCTGTACTCGGCGCCGCTCGCGGTGTCCCGGTAGCGGGCATCCCGGTCCAGGCCGCGCGGTCGCAGCCGCACGGCGCGGCCGGACTTGGCCACCGCGTCGCTGAACTCCTCGAAGGCGGGCCCGGGTCCGAGCTTCTCGGCTGTCCCGCACAGATCGTCGACCTTGATCACCAACGCGGGGATGCCTGACGGGAAGCGCTCGGGGTTGGCGGTCAGCCGCCCCTGGGCGTCACGGGGGCCGGAGCGCCCGGCGCGTAGGAGGTGTTCCAGTGAGGGCCAGGGATGTACGCCACGACGAGAACTGTGCGGGCGGCGCCGGAAGGTGTCAAGGATTATTACTAATAAACTAATAATTGGAGCCGCAGGCCACTCTCGACGTCCCCGATCGGGAGGTACCCGCGACGCTCGGCGACGCGGCCCCACCGTGGGAATGGCGGGGCCCGCGTCGTGGGCGGTCGGGTCAGTGGTGGAGGGGGGCGGGGGCCAGGACGGTGGTCTCCTCCTGGGCGACATGGGTGGCGGCCGTCGCGGACCTGCGAACTGCGAACCGTGCGTCAGCGCCCCGGCGACCCTGATGCGGCACCAGAGTTCGGCTTCGCCGGGGAGCGGGGCGGTCCGCACGAGCGCATCGCGCTGGCCCGCCCTCTCGGCGCGGACGGGCAGGCATCACGGAGGGCTTTTGCCCCGGCACGAGGTATTTGGACCGGGCGCCGCAAGATGCGACCCTGGAATGAGGGGGTTGCACTCGGGGGCTCGGGGACCTGGGTGCCCAGACGATCATGAAGGAGCCCTGACCATGCCACAGACACTCCAGGGCCGGAAGGTAGCGATCCTGGCCACAGACGGCGTCGAGCGGGTGGAACTGGAGGAGCCCCGCGGCGCACTGCTCGGAGCGGGGGCGCAGACCGAACTTCTCTCCCTGCACACCGGCGACATCCAGGCCCGCCAGATGGACCTCGACCCTGCGGGGACGTTCTCGGTCGACAAGCTCGTCGCCGACGCCTCCCCCGACGACTACGACGCGCTGCTCCTGCCCGGCGGCACGATGAATCCCGACCAGTTGCGCATGAGCGAGGACGCGGTCGGCTTCGTCAAGGCGTTCGCCGGGACCGGCAAGCCGGTCGCGACCATCTGCCACGGACCGGAGACGCTGGCCGAAGCCGGTGTCGTCGACGGCCGCCGCCTCACCTCGTTCCCCAGCATCCGCACCGACCTGCGCAACGCCGGCGCCGATGTGGTCGACGAGGAGGTCGTCACCGACGGCTGGCTCACCTCCAGCCGCTCCCCAGCCGACCTGCCCGCGTTCTGCGCGGCCGTGATCGACCGGTTCGCCGAGTAGTGCTCTGACTGGCACCAGGATGCGGTGGTTGCAGAGTTCCGGGACCTTCTCTGCTCCAGGCATGACCTCGCCTTCGACGGCCGGGCCCACCGCAGGGTGCCGCCGCCGCGTCCGGTCGGGTCCTTCGATCGTGCGCTGTTCTGCTCGCCGGCGCTGGGTCGGGCCTGTGCCGCGTATCCGGCGGCGGCGCGGGTTCGTCACTTCCAGGCCGGGGCGATGCTCGAATGCGGGGCCCTGCACGGGTCAGGCCGCCGCCCACAGTTCACGGAAGCGGCCGGGTACCGGAGGTCCTCCCGGAATCGGCTCGCCGCGCGAGCCGCTGGCTGATGGCAGCGGAAGTCCTCGGGACGAACGTCCGGGGATGGGTGGGCGGCCCCGACGTCTACGGCCTGACTGCGGTGATCGCCGTCGAGGGGGCGGTACGCCTCGCCGCCGGGTCCGCTCCAGCAGGCGTCCTGGCCCCGTCCCAGGCGTACGACCCCACTGGCTTCTTGGACACCCTGACCCCCCACGGCGTCACCTGGCTGGTCGCCTGACGCCACCCCTCCAGGCGGCCAGGTGCCGCTGACGCCCGCGGGATCGCGAGGCGAGGCAGGCGGGCCGCCGGCTCAGCCAGACTCCGGCGGCCCGCCACGACGGCCTCTCCCCGACCGGGATGTGCCGGACGTGTCCTGGCCACCGGTGCGGCGTACGCCTACAGGTCCACCAACAGGAAAGGAACGAAGCCCCGCCGCAAACCGCACGACGCTCCCGCCGGCGGGCTTTCACGAGCGGTCGGTCTGCCGCTTGCTCAGAGACGCGACTAGTGCTCCTGATCTGCAACGATGAGATCTGTGGAGGGTCCTGGCCGTTGGTGTCGCAGGAGCACTCCTCAGGTGAAACCGCATGTCGGCGTTCAGTGCCACGGGTGGGGTCGGACGGGTGGGGTGCTGTTCGTCGAGACAGTACGCGGCACGGGCCCGCATCAGGCGATAATGATCGTTAGCTGTCTGTGCCTATTACTTGGGGGGTCTTGTGAGTCTGAGTCCGCGCGAGGTGTTTCTCCGGCTTGTTCATGGTGTCGCCGCCGGGAAATCAAGCGAGTTGCCCAACCTGTATGGCGAGGTCACCGATGTCCGGCATCCGATGGCGACGCCGGAGTCCGAACCGTTGACGAGTCGGCGTGCGCTCCGGGAGCACTTCACGGTGCCTCCGGAAGCCCGGGAGTCCTTGCCGAAGAGGAGTGTCGTCGATGTCGTCGTCCACGAGACCGCCGATCCTGAGGTGATCGTCGCCGAGTTCGCTTACGAGTTCACGTTGCCGGACGACTCCACGGCCAAGGTGCCCTGTGTCTTCGTCATGCGTGTGCGGGACGGTCAGATCATCGAGTCACGCGACTACATCGACCCGATCCGTAGATACACGGCACGAGGGGACCTTGACCACCTCATCGCGTCGTTGCGCAAGGGCGTTTCCTGAACCCCGCACCTTCCGATGTGGGCTGTCCGAGAGTTGACCAGAAACACGGAAAGTGCTCTATCGCTTGGGCTTGGTTGCTCAGCGTGGTCACGCGACCGGGTCAGGGCGTGGTGGGGGCCGGGGTGCTGGGCGGTGTGCAGTGGGACGGGCCTGCTGGGTGCGGGGCGGGCCGGTGCGCTCAGCTGTAGTAGGTGATCTTATCGTCGAGGACCGCCATGGCCCGGGACAGCGCCGCGACGCGTTGCTCCAGGGCGGCTCGGCGCTCGCGGAGGAAGGCGACCCGATCCTGCGCGGAATGGTCGGCGCGCAGGATGGCAACGAAATCACGCAGGTCCGCGATGCCGAGGCCGGCCTCACGAAAGCACGTGACCAGACCGATCCAGAAGACGTCCTCCTCGGTGTACTCCCTGCGTCCGCCGGACGAGCGCTGGATCGGGCCGATCAGGCCTTCGCGCTCGTAGTAGCGCAGCGTGTCGAGGGAGACGCCCGTACGGTCGGCTGCTACTGCCGGAGTGAGGCGGGTGGTCACGGGGGTTCCTTTCCTGACCGCTGCTAGCGTGCTTCGGCGAAGCGCGCCAGGTGCTCGTCGTCCAGCCGCACACGGCGTGCGGCGAGTGCCTCCTCGATCTGCTCCACCCGGCTCGCGCCGACGATGGGGTCGATTCCCTGCCGCATCAGCCATGCGAGGACGACCTGGTTCTTCGTAGCCGACAGCTCGCCGGCCACGTCGTCCAGGACCGCGAGCACCCCGGCGGTGCCAGGATGATCGTAAGTCCGGGGAAGCGGCTTGTCTGTGCGCACGTAGGAGCCCCACATCAGCGAGCTGTATGACCACACGGTCAGCCCCTCCGACTGCGCGAGGTCCAGGTCCTCGTCAGCGAGCAGGCGATGGCCGGCTTCCGTGAGGCGGGTGAGCGGGCGCGGCTGGACGAGGGAGTGGCGCAGTTGCAGGGCCGTCCACGGTTCCACGCCCTGTTCCCGGGCGAGCGACCGGGCGCGCTCGACGCGCCAGGCAGTGTGGTTGGCCGCCCCGACGCGCAGAGCCGTCCCCTTCGCGACCAGCTCGCCGAAGGCACCGACCGTCTCCGCCATCGGCACGGTGCGGTCCTCGGCGTGGGCCCAGAGAAGATCGACGTGATCGACGCCGAGGCGCCTCAGGCTCTCCTCAACGCCGGTTCGCACAGCGCGGGCGGAGAGTCCTTCGGCGCTCTGCGGCCAGGTGTGTGGGACGAGCGGATTCTGCCGGACCTTCGTGGCGATCCGCACCACGTCGCGCGCGCCGGGACGGGCGCGGAGCCACGCGCCGATGACGCGCTCGCTGGCGCCTCCGACGCCGCTCGAATCGGCCCAGAATGAGTAGCAGTTCGCGGTGTCGAGCCAGACACCTCCTCCGGCGACGAAGGAATCGAGAAGCGCGAAAGCTTCGTCCGTGCCGACGCGGGTGCCGAAGTCCATCGTGCCGAGGATGAACGGGGAGTCGCTGATGGTGTTGTCCATGCCCGCCATCCTCGGATCTGGAGCGCGCTCCAGGTCAAGTCCGGTGATGAGACAGATCGGAAGCGGCTCGCACAAGGACTTGGCCGGCCGCCAGGAACGCCGCTCCTGGGGCCGACCCCGGCAGCCGCGGCCCCTGCGGTGAACGTCGGCGACAGCTCGGTCGCGCATCGCAGAGGCCAGGTCAGCGCTCCCGCCCGCGCGGCTTCAGCGGGGTCGGGGGGAGGTCCGGGGCCGGGAGGCGGGGGCCGGCGTAGCCGTGGACCTCGCCGAAGCGGTCGCCGGCGCCCCAGGCGTCGCGGGCCTCCGCGATGTCCTCACCTGACCGGCCGACGAAGTTCCACCACATCACGATGCGTTCGGCGAAGGGCTCGCCGCCCAGGAGCATCAGGGAGCTGTCGACGTCGGCGTGCAGCGGGAGGTCGGGGCGGCCGCAGCCGAGGTAGAGCATCGAGCCCGGGGAGAGGCGGACGCCGTCGGCCTCGGCTTCGCCGGACATCGAGAGCACGGCGTATTCGAAGTCGGGGTCCAGTGGCAGGCGGGCGTGGGTGCCGGCGGCGAGGGTGAGGTCGGCGCCGACGATGGGGGTGTGGGCGGTGCCCGGGGACATCGCGCCGTCCAGGGCGCCGAGGATCACCCGGGCGTGGAGTCCGCCGCCGCCGGTGATCTCGGGGAGCTCCGCGTGGTGTTCGAAGCCGGGTCCGGTGTGGCGGTGGGACTCGGGGAGGGCGACCCACAGCTGGGCGCCGTGCAGGTAGCGGGCGTGGGCGCGGGGCGACTCCTCGGAGTGGGAGATGCCGCGTCCGGAGGTCATCAGGCCGAGCTCGCGCGGGCGCACCGTCTGCTTGCTGCCGAGGCTGTCGCGGTGCAGCACCTCGCCCTCGTGCAGCCAGCTCACCGTCTGCAGGCCGGTGTGCGGGTGCGGCGGGACCTGCATGCCGGGCTCGTCGGCGATGTCGTCGGGGCCGTAGTGGTCGACGAAGCACCAGGCGCCGACCATCCGGCGGCCGAGGTTGGGGAGCAGCCGCCGCACCTGGGTGCTCTCGCCGAGCTGGACGGTCCGGGCGGTGAGCAGTTCGCGGACCGGTGCGGCGGACACGTCCTGGCGGCCGCCGCAGACCGCGGCCGCGGGCTTCACATCGAGATTGCTCATGGTCCGATCATCCCCCGGACGAGGGCCGGGGCGGCGCAGCGGGGCCCCGGGGCGTCATTCCTCGGGCGGGGCGGCGTAGGGGCCGCGCGGCAGGTCGACCAGGTGTTCCGGGATGTCGGCGAGGCAGCCGCGCAGCCGTTCGCCGAGTGCCTTGGCCTGCGGGTCGGCGCTGGTGGACGCCGCGACGCCGTCGCCGAGCAGGCCGTGGACGAGGAAGTTGACGGCCCGCAGGTTGGGCAGCTCGTAGCGGCTGACGGGCAGCGCGGCGGTCTCCGGCAGCAGGGCGCGCAGCCGCCGGACGTCGAGGTAGTCGCGCAGCCACAGGTAGGTGAGGTCGTTGCGGGCCCACAGCCCGACGTTGGCGTCCCCGCCCTTGTCGCCGGAGCGGGCGCCGAGCAGGGTGCCGAGCGGCAGCCGTACGGTCCTGGCGAGCCGCGGATCGTACGGTTCCGGCCGGCCGGTGCGCGGCGGCGAGCTGTCGGGGACGGCACCGTGCGGCGGCTGCGGCTCGGGCGGGACGGCGTCGTCCGCGGGCAGGTCGGGCAAGGCGGGTGAGGGGGACGCGGCCGGGTCGGCGGCCGGCGGGCGCGGGACCGGCAGCCGGGTGCCGTCGGCGAGCACGGTGACCTCGGTGACCTCGGCCGCGGGGATCAGCGCGGGCCAGTAGACGCCGTATTCGGTGGCCCGGGGGGTGGCGTGCTCCAGGTAGAGGCCGGGGTAGCCGGCCAGCGCGGAGCCGGCGACGGCGGTGAAGAAGCCGCGGCCCGCCACGTCCGGGTCGGGGTCCTTGACGGTGAGGGTGAGGCGGTCGCAGGCCCCGCCGTGCTCGCGCCGCAGGTCGTAGGTGGCGAAGGCGGCGGGGCCGCCGGTGGCGTCGCGCAGGGTGGCCTCGGCGAAGTCGGCCTTGGCGTCGAGGTCCAGGCCGGTCAGGACGAAGGTGGCCGCGTTGCGGTAGCCGCCGCGGTGGTTGAGGCACACCTTGAGGGTGTCGGGTGCGGGCTCGCCGATGACCCGGTCGACCGCGACCCGGTCGGGCCCCTGCTGGGCGAGCCGTACGGTGTCGAAGCGGGCGACCACGTCGGCGTTGAGGTAACGCGGACGGCCGATCTCGTAGAGCAGCTGGGCGGTGACCGTGCCGACGCTGACCGCGCCGCCGGTGCCGGGGTGCTTGGTGATGACGCTGGAGCCGTCGGCGGCGACCTCGGCGATCGGGAAGCCGGGGTGGACGGGGTCGGGGATCTCGGTGAAGAAGGAGTAGTTGCCGCCGGTGGCCTGGGTGCCGCATTCGATGATGTGTCCCGCGGTGACCGCACCGGCCAGCGCGTCCCAGTCGTCGGGCGCCCAGCCGTGGGCCCAGGCGGCCGGGCCGACCACCAGCGAGGCGTCGGTGACCCGGCCGCAGATGACGACGTCGGCGCCGGAGCGCAGCGCCTGCGTGATGCCCCAGCCGCCCAGGTAGGCGTTGGCGGTGAGCGCCTGCACTCCGGAGCCGGCCAGCGGGCGGCCGCTGGCCAGGTGGGCGAAGTCGTGGCCGCGTGCCTGGAGTTCGGGCAGCCGGCCGAGCAGGTCGTCGCCCTCGACGTGGGCGACGTCGGGGTGCAGGCCGCCGAGCGCGGCCAGTTCGCGCAGCTTGCGGGCCAGCCCTGCCGGGTTGAGGCCGCCGGCGTTGACCACGACCTTGATGCCGCGTTCGAGGCAGGTGCCCAGTACCTCGCGCATCTGCGCCAGGAAGGACAGGGCGTAACCGGCCTCCGGGTCGCGCGTCCGGGCCTTCCAGAGCAGCAGCATGGTCAGTTCGGCGAGGTAGTCGCCGGTCAGGACGTCGATCGGACCGCCCTCGACCATCTCCAGCGCGGCCGAGAGCCGGTCGCCGTAGTAGCCGGAGCAGTTCGCGATCCGCAGGGGTTCCCGCCGTACGGTCAACCGACTCTCCCGTCGCTCCGGTCCCAGGTCACCGACTCGGACGATCATCCTTGCCGCGGCTCGCGGTACGCAAGACCGCGCGGGCCTGCGGGCGCCCAGGGGCGCAGGGGCGCAGGGGCGGTGGTTGAATCGGCGTATGAGCGAAGGCGACGCGGCGGGCGGGCTGTCCGCCGACGAGATCATCGACGTGGTCGACGAGCAGGACCGCGTCGTCGGGCAGGTGCGGCGGGCGGAGGCGTACGCGCGCGGGCTGCGGCACCGGGCGGCGTTCGTGCTGGTACGGGACGGGGCGGGCCGGATCTTCGTCCACCGGCGCACCGCCCACAAGCTGGTCTTCCCCTCCCTCTACGACCTCTTCGTCGGCGGTGTGCTCGGCGCCGGCGAGTCCTACGACGAGGCCGCGCTGCGCGAGGCCGAGGAGGAGCTGGGGGTCAGCGGGCTGCCGCAGCCCGAGCCGCTGTTCCGCTTCCTCTACGCCGAGGGTCCGCACACCTGGTGGTCGGCCGTCTACCAGGTGCGCTGCGACCTGCCGGTCTCCCCGCAGGAGTCGGAGGTCGCCTGGCACGGCTTCCTCACCGAGGAGGAGCTGGCGGAACGACTCGGGCAGTGGCAGTGGGTGCCGGACGGCCTGGAGGCCTACCGCCGGCTGCTCGCCCGGTCCGGCCCGGCGGCGTAGCGCACCGCGGCGGCCGCGGCACTCCGCCGCCGCTGGGGGGCCGCACGAAGCCCGCGCAGGTGGGAGCGTACGGCACCGCATAGTGTGGACGGGTGAGCGTATTCGATCAGCTGGGCGCGGGCCGGGACGCGGTGCGGCTGTGGTTCACGCCGGGCCGGGTCCAGGACGAGGGGGAGACGCCGGACTACCGGTTCTCGCTCGCCAACGAGCGCACCTTCCTGGCCTGGATCCGTACCGCGCTCGCCCTGATCGGCGGCGGCTTCGCCGTGGACCAGTTCCTCACCGACCACCTGACGCACTGGGCGCGGGTGGCGCTGGCGCTCGCGCTGCTGGCCGGCGGTGTGGCCTGCACGCTGCGGGCGGTCAACCACTGGGTGCGGTGCGAGCGGGCGATACGGCGCGGCGCGAACCTGCCGGTGTCCCGCTTCCCGGCGGTGCTCGCGGTGCTGGTCGCGGCGATCGCGCTGGCGATAGTGGCGGTGGTGCTCGTGGGCTGGGCCGGGTGACGGCCGTCCGGCAGCCGGTCGAGAGCGACCGGGACCCGGGGCTGCAGCCGGAGCGCACCCGGCTGGCATGGCGGCGTACGACCCTGTCGTGCGCGGTGACCGCGGTGCTCGCCGGGCGCCAGGCGCTGCACGACGGGGGCGCGCCCGCGGTGCTCGCGGTCTGCCTGGCCGTGCTGGTCTTCCTGGCCTTCCTGTGGCTCGCGCACCGCCGGATGGTGCAGTTGGGGGCGCCCCAGCCGGTGCTGATGCCGTCCGGATCGGCGCTCGCGGTGGTCGCGTGCATGGTGGCGCTCGCGGTCTTCGGGGCCGTGGTGGTGTGGTGAGCCGGCACCGCGGTGCCGCGCTGCCGGGCGGGATGTGCCCGGCACCGCCTGCAACGGGGGCCGTTCCGGCGGGAAGTCAGCGGCCGCGCAGGGCGCCCGCCAGGGCGCGTACCTCCCGGTCGGCGAAGCCGGGCTCGGCGGCGACGGCGCGCACCAGCCCGTCGCGTACGGTACGGGTCCGGCCGGCGGCGACCAGGGCCAGGGACTCGGCCAGCGCTTCGGGCAGCTGGGCGTGGCGCCACGGCTCGGCCGCGTCGTCGTCGAACCAGCGGGCGGCGGGGAATGAGCCGTGCAGCTTCGGCTGGTCGTCGCCGTACCAGCGCCACACCCGGGCCGGCACCGACACGTTGACGACGTGTCCGGCCGGCAGCGTACGCACCCAGGCGGCCGACTCCGGCGACTGCTGCCAGCGCCAGTGGCCCGGGCCGGTCCTGCCGCGCACCGTCACGCCGACGTAGCGGAGCTTGCGGCGGATCACCGGCCACGGCTCGCGACTCTCGGCGATCCAGGCGGCGAGTTCGCCGTGCACGGTGTCGAAGGTGGTGCCCTCGTGGACCACGTCCACCAGCGCCAGCGGCCGCTTGCGGCGGGCCAGCGCGTACGGCTCCAGGCCCGCGGCGGCCAGGTGCGCGCGGAAGCGCCTGCGCTGCCGCTGGTCGTAGCCGCGGCCCCGGGTGTCGGTGGACAGCGGCAGCCGGATCAGCCGGCCCGGCCAGCGGGCGTCCTCCAGCGCTCCGGTGAGCAGGTCGTACATGCTGTCCAGGGAGCGGCCGACGAAGCAGAGGTCGGCGGCGCGGGAGCGGGCGAGCACCTTGCCGGTGCACGCGGTCAGTTCCGGCAGGTGCCAGAGCCGGGCCGGTCCCGTGCCGTCGGTGAGGGCGCCGAGCCGGGCCTCGGTGGTGCCTCCGTAGCGGGAGAGCGACCAGCGGAAGGGTTGGGGCGGGGTGGGCGGGCGGGCGGTCATGCCCATCAGTGCAGCACCGCGGGCGGCCGGCGGTAAAAGGGATTTCAGGGCGCCAGGATGTCCAGCTCGCGCAGCGCGCCCACGCAGACCTCCCGCATCAGCTCCTCTGCCGCGCGCGCGTCCCTGGCGCGTACCGCCTCGGCGACCCTGACGTGGAGGGTGACGGCGGCCGGGTCGGGGGCGGTGAACATCACATGGTGCTCGGTGCGGCCGGTGAGCACCTCGGCGACCACGTCGCCGAGCCGGGCGAACATCTCGTTGCCCGACGCTTCGAGCACCACGCGGTGGAAGGCGATGTCGTGGACGAGATATGCGTCCAGGTCGGCGGCGCGCCCCGCGGCGGCCATCTCGGCGGCCAGGACGGTGAGTTCGCGGCACTGCCCGGGCGTGGCCGCGGCCGCGGCCAGCCCGGCCGCGACCGGTTCCACCGCGGTCCGCAGCATCGTCAGCGACCGCAGCTGGCGGGAGCGGTCGGCGCCGGCCAGCCGCCAGCGGATGACGGCCGGGTCGAAGACGTTCCACTCCTCGGTGCGGCGCACGGTGATGCCGACCCGGCGCCGGGTCTCCACCAGTTGCATCGCCTCCAGCACCCTGACCGCCTCGCGGACCACCGTGCGGGAGACGCCGTAGCGGGCCTCCAGTTCGTCGATGCGTAGCACCGTGCCGGGGGGGTAGTCGCCGGAGGCGATGGCCGGGCCGAGCTCGGCCAGGACCCGGGAGTGCAGGCCGCCCCCCTGGTCCTGCACGTCCCGCCGGGATTCCTGCTGTGGCATGACGACAGCCTAAGCGCCGACGCAGTCGTATGACGTTTGCATCACGACATCTTGAATAAGTAGTACCTTAAGTGTTCAGCTGGCGGCACACGCGCCGCAGGACGCGGTGTGCGGCACAGGCGGAGGACGTGGAGGCAGCCCCATGACAGCTGGACCCGCAGGGCGATCGGTGGTCGTGGTCATGGGGGTGTCGGGCTCCGGCAAGTCGACGGTCGGCGCGCTGCTGGCCGAACGGCTCGGGGTGCCCTACGCCGAGGCCGACGGCTTCCACCCGGCGGCCAACATCGCCAAGATGTCGGCGGGCCACCCGCTGGACGACACCGACCGGGCGCCCTGGCTGGACGCCATAGCCGCGTGGATCGAAGAGCGCGGCGACCGGGGCGGCGTCGTCAGCTGCTCCGCCCTGCGCCGCCGTTATCGCGACCGCTTGCGGGCCGACGCGCCCGGCGTCTTCTTCGTCCACCTGGACGGTCCCGCCGAGCTGATCGCCGCCCGACTCGCCGCCAGGACGGAGCACTTCATGCCCTCGGGGCTGCTCGACTCCCAGCTCGACGCGCTCGAACCGCTGGCGCCCGACGAGGCCGGCGCCGTCGTCCCGATCGACGGCGGCCCGCAGCAGATCACCGAGCGCGCGCTGGCCGCACTCCCCCGCTGACGCCCCCTGTCCCCTGTCCCCGTCCACCTCCTTGGAGCACCCGTGTCCGCACTCAGCGTCGAGCTGCTGGCCGCCGCCACGCCACCGCCGATAGCCGACGCCGGGAACACCCGGCTCGCCCTGGCCGCGCTCGCCGGCATCGCCGTCATCGTCCTGCTCATCACCCGGTGGAAGGTGCACGCCTTCCTGGCCCTGACCATCGGCTCCGGCGTGCTCGGCGCCGTCGCGGGGGCCCCGCTGGCCAAGACCGTCGCCAGCTACTCGGCCGGCCTGGGCTCGACCGTCGCCAGCGTCGGCACGCTGATCGCGCTGGGCGCGATCCTCGGCAAGCTGCTCGCCGACTCCGGCGGCGCCGACCAGATCGTCGACACCATCCTCGCCAGGACCAGCGAGAAGCGGCTGCCGTGGGCCATGGCGCTGATCGCCGGCCTGGTCGGGCTGCCGTTGTTCTTCGAGATCGGCATCGTCATCCTGATCCCGGTGGTGCTGCTGGTGGCCCGGCGCAGCGGCCAGTCGCTGATCAGGCTCGGCATCCCGGCGCTCGCGGGCCTATCCGTGATGCACGGCCTGGTGCCGCCGCACCCCGGGCCGCTGGCGGCGATCGGCGCGATCCACGCAGACATGGGCATCACCCTGGCGCTCGGCGTGCTGGTGGCGCTGCCCACCCTGGCCATCGCGGGACCGCTCTTCGGCCGGGTCGCGGCGGGCTGGGTGGACGTCGAACCGCCGGAGCGGATGACGCCGGCCCGCGCCTCTGACGACCTGGAGCGGCGGCCGAGCTTCGCCGCCACCGTGTGCACGATGCTGCTGCCGGTGGTGCTGATGCTGGCGAAGGCGCTGGCCGACGTGATCATCGACGACCAGGGCAGCCTGGCCTACCGGATCTTCGACGTCATCGGCACCCCGCTGATCGCGCTGCTGGCCGCGGTCGTCGTGGCGATGTTCACCCTCGGCCGGGCGGCGGGCTTCACCAAGGACCGCGTCTCCGCCACCGTGGACGCCTCGCTCGGGCCGATCGCCGGCATCCTGCTGATCGTCGGCGCCGGCGGCGGCTTCAAGCAGACGCTGATCGACTGCGGTGTCGGGCAGATGATCCTCGACTGGTCGAAGGACTGGCACATCTCGGCGCTGCTGCTCGCCTGGCTGATCGCGGTGCTGATCAGGGTCGCGACCGGTTCCGCGACGGTGGCGATCATCTCGGCGGCGGGCCTGGCCGCGCCGCTGGCCGAGGGCATGTCGTCCACCCACACCGCGCTGCTGGTGCTTGCGGTCGGCGCCGGCTCCCTGTTCTTCTCGCACGTCAACGACGCCGGCTTCTGGCTGGTGAAGGAGTATTTCGGGATGGACGTCCCGCAGACGCTCAAGACGTGGTCGGTGATGGAGACCGTCATCTCCGTGGTGGCGCTCGGCTTCGTGATGCTGCTGTCGCTGGTGATCTGACCCGCCGGCACCCGAAGCAACCGGTGGGGGGCGGCGGGCCGGCGCGGCCCGCCGCCCCCCACCGCTCCCCCGTCACCAGCGCGGTACGGCCGGTGTACGCCAGCCGGGGTCGGCCTTGCGCATCGCGGCGGCGTCGTCGCGGTCGCGCATCGTGCCGTCGTCGTCCAGCCAGCGCTGGTGCAGGGCCTTCAGCGCGTCGCGGTCCAGCTCCACTCCCAGCCCGGGCAGGTCGCTCACCGTCAGGGCACCGCCGGTGAAGACGTGGCGCTCGGTGATCACGTCCTCGGTCTGCCAGGGGTAGTGCGAGTCGCAGGCGTAGTCCAGGTTGGGCACGGTGGCCGCGACGTGGGTCATCGCGGCCAGGCTGATGCCCAGGTGGGTGTTGGAGTGCATGGACAGGCCGACGCCGAAGGTCCGGCAGATCGCCGCGAGCTGCTGGGTGTTGCGCAGGCCGCCCCAGTAGTGGTGGTCGGAGAGCACCACCTGGACGGCGTCGCGGGCGAAGGCCTCCTTGATCTCCTGGAAGGTCGTCACGCACATGTTGGTGGCCAGCGGGACGCCGGTGCCGTCCGAGACCTCGGCCATCCGGCCGGTGCCGCTGGCCGGGTCCTCCAGATACTCCAGGACTCCGCCCAGTTCACCGGCCACCCGCAGCGAGGTCTCCACCGACCAGGCGCCGTTGGGGTCGAGCCGCAGCGGCCTGCCGGGGAAGGCCTCGGCCAGCGCGCGGACGGCGGCGATCTCCTGCTCGGGCGGGAAGACGCCGCCCTTGAGCTTGAACGAGCCGAAGCCGTAGGTGTCGGCGAACCGCCGGGCCTGCGCCACCACGCCCGCCGGGTCGAGCGCGGCCCCCCAGTCGTCGCGCTCGCCCTGGCCCTGCGGGTGTTCGGCGAGCCGGTAGAAGAGGTAGGCGCTGTAGTCCACGCCGTCGCGGACCTTGCCGCCGAGCAGCGCGTGCACCGGCAGGCCCAGCTTCTTGCCGAGCGCGTCGAGGCAGGCCACCTCGAAGCCGGAGATCACCGACAGCCGCAGCTTGTCGGCGGTCTGCACGCCGCGCAGCCCGCCGACGTCCACGGAGTCCGACACGTCGGCGGGGTCGCCGCAGACCCGTTCTGCCAGGGTGAACAGCCCGTTCAGATCGGTGATCCGGTGCCCGGGCAGTGCGCCCGCCAGCGGGGTCGCGAGGTCCAGATAACGGGTGTCGCCGTACGTCTCACCCACCCCGGACGTACCGTCGGTGGTGACGACCTCGATGATGAGCCTGGGGGTGTAGGGCTGGTGGACGCCCTGGGTGTTGAGCAGCGGCGGGTCGGCGATGAGGATGGGAGTCAGCCGCACCTCGGCGACCGTGAACGCGTCGGACGGACCCGCCGGAGCTGCTGTCTGCATATATGAATCACGTTCACCCATAAGTCCGGAGCCTAGGCGCGGCACCCGGGATGCGTCAACGCGCGCGGCGGCTCCAGCCCGGGAACTAGACGACATACCGACCAGTCGGTACGATTCGCGTATGAGTGAAACCGACAGCCCACGGGGCCTGGACCTCGACAGGCTGCGCCGTCATCTGGACCAGCGGCGCCCCGGCCTGGTGGCCGGCGAGCTGCAGGCCACGCTGGTCCAGGGCGGGCGCTCCAACCTCACCTACCGGGTCAGCGACGGCAGTTCCACCTGGGTGGTGCGCCGCCCGCCGCTCGGGCACGTGCTGGCCACCGCCCACGACATGGGCCGCGAGCACCGGGTGATCAGCGCGCTGGCCCCCACCCCCGTCCCGGTGCCCGGCACCGTGCTGCTCTGCGAGGACCCCGAGGTCATCGGCGCCCCCTTCTACGTGATGGACTTCGTCGAGGGCACCCCCTACCGCGGCGAGGACCAGCTGACCGCGCTCGGACCGGTACGCACCAGGGCGGTCGCGCTGACCCTCGTCGACACCCTGGTGGACCTGCACGCCGTGGACCCGGCCGACGTCGGGCTCGCCGACTTCGGGCGGCCGGACGGCTTCCTCGACCGGCAGCTGCGCCGCTGGGGCAAGCAGCTCGACGCCTCCCGCAGCCGCGACCTGCCCGGCATCGACGAGCTGCACGCCGCCCTGGGCCTGGCCCTGCCGGCCTCCCCCGCACCCGCCGTCGTGCACGGCGACTACCGGCTCGACAACGTGCTCTTCGACGACGCCGACCGGCTCACCGCCGTGCTGGACTGGGAGATGTCCACCCTCGGCGACCCGCTCACCGACATCGGCCTGCTGGTCATGTACGGCGAGCAGCACGACATCCCCGGCTTCCCGGTGCCCACCGCCGGCGGCGCCCCCGGCCACCCCCGCGCCGACGAGCTCGTCGAGCGCTACGCCCGGCGGTCCGGCCGCGACGTCTCCGCCATCGACTGGTACACCGCCTTCGCGTACTTCAAGATCTCCGTGATCCTCGAAGGCATCCACTACCGCTGGACCCTCGGCCAGACCCTCGGCGCCGGATTCGACCGGATCGGCACCGTCGTCCCGCTCTTCATCGAACGCGGACTGCGCAAACTCCAGGACCACGCCCGGGACCGGGCAGCATCGCAGCAGGAGGACTGAGCACGATGGACTTCGCCTTCGACACCCGTACGGAGGAGCTGCGGTCCCGGCTGACCGCCTTCCTCGACGAGCACGTCCACCCCGCCGAGGCCGTCTTCGCCGAGCAGTACGAGCAGGCGGGTCCCGACGCCCACTGGTCCGTACCGCCCGTCGTCGCCGAACTCAAGGCCGAGGCGCGGCGGCAGGGCCTGTGGAACCTCTTCCTGCCCGGCGAGCACGGCGCCGGGCTGACCAACCTGCAGTACGCCCCGCTCGCCGAACTCACCGGCCGCAGCCCCTTCCTGGCCCCCACCGCACTCAACTGCGCCGCCCCCGACACCGGGAACATGGAGGTGCTGGCCGAATTCGGCACCCCCGCCCAGCGCAAGGAGTGGCTGGAGCCGCTGCTGGCCGGCGAGATCCGCTCCGCGTTCGCCATGACCGAGCCCGACGTCGCCTCCTCCGACGCGACCAACATCGAGACCCGGATCGAGCGCGACGGCGACTCCTACGTCATCAACGGCCGCAAGTGGTACATCTCCGGGGCGATGAACCCCGCGTGCGCGGTGTTCATCGTCATGGGCAAGACCGACCCGGCCGCCGAACGGCACCGGCAGCAGAGCCAGATCCTGGTGCCGCGCGACACCCCGGGCGTGGACATCCGCCGGGGCATGCGGCTCTTCGGCTACGACGACGCCGACCACGGCGGGCACGCGGAAGTCGTCTTCCGCGACGTCCGGGTGCCGGCGGAGAACCTGATCGGCGTGGAGGGCGGCGGCTTCGCCATCGCCCAGGCCCGCCTCGGGCCCGGCCGCATCCACCACTGCATGCGGCTGATCGGCATGGCCGAGCGGGCGCTGGAACTCATGTGCCGCCGGGCCGCCTCCCGGATCGCCTTCGGCAAGCCGCTCGCCGCGCAGGGCGTGGTCCAGGAGTGGATCGCCGAGTCACGGGTCGAGATCGAGCAGCTGCGGCTGCTGGTGCTGAAGACCGCGTGGCTGATGGACACGGTGGGCAACCAAGGTGCCCATACGGAGATCCAGGCCATCAAGATCGCCACGCCGGCGGGCGTGCAGCGGATCATCGACCGGGCGATCCAGGCGCACGGCGCCGGCGGCGTCTCCCAGGACTTCCCGCTGGCGCGGCTGTGGGCCGGGGCGAGGAGCCTGCGGCTCGCGGACGGGCCCGACGAGGTGCACCGCCGCTCACTCGCTCGCCGCGAGCTCGCCCGATACGCCTAGCTAGGGCTCCGCCCTTCCCCCGCTGAGGCCTGCCTCCCCCGGCGGGGGCTGCTTCTCCCCGGCGGCGGGTGAGTGCCACTTGCGGTGGCCTGCCGCCTTTCTCCCCACCGTGGCTGAGCGCCCAGTTCCTCGCGCCCCTCAGGGGTGCCACTTGCGGTGGCGATCGCCTTTCACGCCGTCGTGGTTGCGCGTGCAGTTCCCCGCGCCCCTCAGGGGTGCCCTCTGGGGAGAGGGTGAGCGTTTTTCAGGGGCGCGGGGAACTGCGCGATCAGCCATCGCGATGGTGAAGGCGATCCGACACCGCAAGTGGCAACCACCCAGGGGCGCGGGGAACTGCGCGGCCCGCCCCCACCGGGCGGGAGGAAGCAGGAGACCGCACGGGGGACTGACCGGGGAGTTCGGGCGCACCACCGGCGGAGCCGATGTTCAGGGGTGGAGGGCCAGGCGGCCGGTCGTGAGGCCGGCGGAGACGCGGGTCACCGCGTCGGCGGCGGCGGTGAGGGGGAGGCGGGCGGAGACCAGGGGGCGCACCGCGCCGGCCGCGGCGAGCCGGGTGAGCTCGTCGTGGGCGCGCCGCACGGCGGCCGGCTCGCGCGCCGCGTAGAGCCCCCAGTGCAGCCCGAGAATCGCGTAGTTCTTGACCAGCGCGTGGTTCAGGCCCGGGGCCGGCACCGTACCGCCGGCGAAGCCGACGACCACGATCCGGCCCTCGAAGGCGATGCACTTGGTGGACCGGGTGTAGGCGTCACCGCCGACCGGGTCGTAGACGACGTCGGCGCCGCGCCCGCCCGTCGCCTCCTTCACCACGGCCACGAAGTCCTCCGCGTGCCGGTCGACCACGAGGTCGGCGCCCAGCCCGCGCGCTGCCTCGGCCTTCTCGGGGCCGCCGACGACGCCGATCACGGTGGCGCCCGCGGCCTTGCCCAGCTGGACGGCCGCGCTGCCCACCCCGCCGGCCGCGGCGTGGACGAGCAGCGTCTCGCCGGGCTGCAGCGCGGCCCTGCGGTGCAGGCCGAACCAGCCGGTCTGGTAGCCGATGTGCAGCACCGCCGCCTCCGCGTCGTCCAGGGCCTCGGGCGCGGGCAGCACGCCCGCGGCGGGCACGACGGCGTATTCGGCGAAGGCACCGCCGGGCAGCGCGGCGGGGCTGATGACCCGGGCGCCGACGGCGAGGCCGGTCACGCCGGAGCCGAGCGCGGCGATCTCGCCGCACATCTCGACGCCCGGCGTGAAGGGCAGCGGCGGCCGGATCTGGTACTCACCGCGGCACAGCATCGCGTCGGGGAAGTTGACGCCCGCCGCGCGGACCCGCAGCAGCACCTCGCCGGGGCCGGGCTCCGGGGTGGGGACCTCGTCGAGGCGCATCGCCTCGAGCGGCTCGCCGTTGTGGTGGACGCGCCATGCCTTCACGCTGGGGCTCCCGGTGGGTCAGGGCTGCCGCACCGAGTGCAGCAGCAGGTCGGAGAACTCGGTGGCGACCTGCTCGGCGGACAGCGGGCCGTCCGCGTGGTACCAGGTGCCGAGGTGGTGCACCGAGCCGAAGAAGAAGTCGACCACCAGGTCGGGCCGCAGGCCCGGGCGGAAGTGGCCGTCCCGCTGGCCCTCCTCGACCAGCGAGCGGAACCGCTCGTGGTAGCGGCGGCGTTCGGCCCGTACGACCTTCTGCTTCTCGGGGCTGAGCTGGTGCATCGAGCGGAAGAAGATCTTCGTGTCGTCCAGGTTCTGGATGCTGGTGACCACCACGTCGGCCGCGGCCTCCGCGAGCCGTTCCGGCACCTCGGTGTCCCGGGCCGCGATGGTGTCCAGCCGCTCGGTCTGCAGCCGCAGCACCCGGGCGTAGATCTCGTGCAGCAGGTCGTCCTTGGAGCCGAAGTAGTGGTAGAGGGCGCCCTTGGTCACGCCCGCCGCCTCGACGATCTCCTGGACGGAGGTGCGGTCGTAGCCGCGTTCGGCGAACAGCCGGGTGGCCTCGGCGAGCAGCCGCTCGGGCACGGCCGCACCGGAGCCGGTGCCCGCGGCCGTCCCCGTACCGCCGTCGTCGCTCGTCGTGCTGCGTGCCATGACCTGCCCCTCTCTCGTGCCGCCCGCCGGCATCCCGGCCGGTATGGACCCTATCCGGCGGTCGCCTTGAGCTCGCGGCGGAGGATCTTGCCGGTCGCGGTCTTCGGCAGCTCGCCGAGCACCTCGATCTCGCGCGGGTATTTGTACGCCGCCAGCCGCTCCTTGCAGTAGGCGACCAGCTCCGCGGGATCCGCCGTGGCACCCGGACGCAGGCTGACGTACGCCTTGACGCTCTCGCCGCGGTAGGCGTCGGGGACGCCGACGACCGCGGCCTCGCGGACCTCCGGGTGGGTGTAGAGCACGTCCTCGACCTCGCGCGGCCACACCTTGAAGCCGGACGCGCTGATCATGTCCTTCTTGCGGTCGACGACGTAGAGCCAGCCGTCGGTGTCCATGAAGCCGATGTCGCCGGTGTGCAGTTCACCGCCGGGGATGGCGGCCTGCGACTCGGCCGGCTGGTTCCAGTAGCCGGGTACGACCATCGGACCGCTGACCGCGATCTCGCCGGCCTCGCCGAACGGCAGTTCCGCGCCGGTGTCGTCGAGGATGCGCACCATGGTGCCCGGGCCGGGCACGCCGACCGCCAGGGTGCCGGACACCGGGTCGACCGGCGCCTCGTAGCCCGGCGGGACGCTGGCGCAGGGGGCGGTGCACTCGGTGAGGCCGTAGCCGTTGGCGAGGTAGCGGCCGCCGGAGCGCACGCGGAAGGACTCCACCACGGCGGGCGGCAGCGGCGCGCCGCCGGAGGAGATCAGCTGGAAGGACGCGAAGTCGTCCGCGGTGGCGTCCGGCCTGGCGAGCAGCGCCATGAAGGCGGTGGCGGGTCCGACGGTGTAGGCCGGGCGGTGCTCGCGGAAGGCGTCGAGGACCACCCCGGGCTCGAAGCGGTAGGCCAGCGCGACGGTGTGGCCGGCGGCCAGGCCGGCGGAGAGCTGGCAGACCATGCCGGTGATGTGGAAGAGCGGGGCCAGCGCGAAGACCACGGCGTCGGCGGGCAGTTCCTGGACGCGGATCTGGCGGTGGGCGTTGAAGGAGATGTTGCCATGGGTGTTCAGCGCGCCCTTGGGGCGTCCGCTGGTGCCCGAGGTGTAGCTGACCAGGGCGGTGTCGCCGACCGCGGGCAGCGGGACGTCGGGGCGCGGTCCGGCCGCGGCGCGGGCGGCGGCGAGCAGGTCCTCGGCGTCATCGGCGGGCAGCCGGCCCGCGGTCAGCACCCGTGGGTCGTCGCGGGTCTGCAGGTCGAGTTCGCACGCGGTGAGCGCTATACGCACCGGGGACGACGCGGCGGTGTCCCGTACGTACTCCTGCCAGGCGCGCTCGGAGCAGACCAGGGCGGCCGCACCGGCGTCAGTGAGGATGTGCGCGAGTTCGCGCTGCTTGTACATCGGGTTGACCGGGATGACGGCGCCGCCCGCCTTCCAGGCCGCGAGCAGCGCGACCGCGAACTGCGGCACGTTCTGCAGCATGACGGCGAGCCGGTCGCCGGGCGCGAAGCCGCGGGCGGCGAGGTGGCGGGCCAGGCCGTCGGAGAGCGCGTCGAGTTCGCCGTAGGTCAGCCCGCCGTCGAAGTACGCCAGCGCCCGGCGGTCGGGGCCGCTCCGCGCGGCGGCCAGGAAGCCGTGCAGCACCGAGGGCGGGTAGTCGGTGTCCGCGCGCTGCTCCTCGGTGAAGAACTGCAGCCACGGCTGGTCGGCGTATCCGCTCACTTGTCCTCGCCTTCCTTCGCCCGCAGGTCCTCGTAGCCCCGCTGGAGCTTGTTCATCCCGCCGAGCCAGCGTTCCGGCTCCGCGGCGCGGGTCGCGTAGTACCCGGCGACCTCGGGGTGCGGCAGGATCAGGAAGCGCTCCTCGGCGATACCGGCGAGCACCGCCCGTGCCACGTCCTCGGGCTCGATGGCGCTCGGCGTGAGCACCAGGGCGCCCGCGGGCCCGGTGGAGTCGAGCATCGCGGTGCGCACGCCCTGCGGGCAGACGGCGTGCACGGCGATCCCGCGGTGGCGGTAGGTGAGCGAGAGCCATTCTGCGAAGGCCAGCGCGCCGTGCTTGGTGACGGAGTACGGCGCCGCGCCGATCATCGTCAGCAGCCCGGCGGCGGACACGGTGGACACGAAGCGGCCCTGTCCGCGCTCCAGCCACTCCGGCAGCAGGGCGCGGGCGGCGCGGACATGGCTCATGACGTTGACGTCCCAGGCCAGTTCCCAGGCCGCGTCGTCGGCCTCGGGGCCGCCGCCGGTGCCGACGCCCGCGTTGGCGCAGAAGACGTCGATCCGGCCGCCGAGCGCGGTTCTGGCCGCGGGCACGATGCCGGACGCGTCGCCCGGGACGACCGCGGCGCCGATCTCGTCGGCGACCTTGTGTGCGGCGTCGGCGTCGAGGTCGTTGACGGCCACCCGGGCGCCCTCGGCCGTGAAGGCGCGGGCGAGCGCGGCTCCGATGCCGCCGCCTGCCCCGGTGACGACCACTCGGGCGTCGCGCAGTGCTTCCACCACCACAACCGTGTCTCCTTCGACTCGACTCCGGGCTGCCCCGTGCTCGCATACTAAGCAGTCGGTCACCCAATCCGGAAGGGCCGGGTGCGCGCGGCGGCGCAGCCGACCCGTATTCACCCCCAGGGGGGATGGACGCCGGCCGGGACGGCCGGGATGATGCGCGCAGAGCGGACAATCACGGGCCTTTCGGCCGCCGCCGGAACGGGCTTCCGGCAGCTCGCCGGGGCGAGGGGAGCCATGGCCGTGGCAAGCGTGCAGCCTTACTGGGACCTGACCTTCGACGCGGACGGCGACGCCGACGCCGGGCAGCGCGACGCGTTGCTGGCGCACGCCGGGGAGCGCACCGACCTCGTCCTCTTCTCGCACGGCTGGAACAACGACCTGTCCACGGCGTCGGCGCTCTACGACCGCTTCTACGGGCTCTTCCCCGCGCTGCTGTCCGACGCGCCCGGCCTGCGCCTCGGTTACGCCGGAGTGCACTGGCCGTCCATGCGGTTCACCGACGAGCCCATCCCCGACTTCCCGCACACCGCCGCCGGCCCCGGCGCGGACCTCGCCACGCTCAAACGGGTGCTGCCCGGGCATGACGCGACCGTCGACCGGATCGCGGAACTGCTCGCGAGGCGACCGGCGGACCCGGCGGCGCTGGACGAGTTCGCCGCGCGGGTCCGTACGCTGACCGGCTGCTCACTGCCGCGGGCGGCCGCGCTCGCCCAGGACGCCGGCGGCACGGAGGCGGCGGCACTGCCCGCGCTGCTCACCGACGATCCCGGGACCGTTTGCGCGGCGCTGGGCGACGCCGTCGCCGAAGTGCACGGCGCCGAGGAGCTGTTCGGCGGGCTGGACGCGATCGGCGGGAAGGTGTGGTCGGGGGCGCGGGAGCTGTTGCGGCAGGCCACGTACTTCGCGATGAAGGGGCGGGCCGGCACGGTGGGACGAGCGGGACTCGGGCCGCTGATCGGGCTGCTGGCCGCGCGGGCACCCGGCACCCGGGTGCATCTCGTCGGGCACAGTTTCGGCGCCCGGCTGGTCTCCTTCGCCCTCGCCGGGCTGCCGCCCGAGGCCCGCAACGTCGCTTCGGTGACCCTCCTGCAGGGTGCCTTCTCGCACTCGGCCTACTCCCCCGACGGCGCGCTGCACGGCCTGCAGTCCCGCGTCGACGGCCCCGTCGTGGCCTGCCACTCCACTCACGACCAGGCACTCGGCGTCTTCTACCCCCTCGCCTCCCGCCTGTCCGGCGACGACCGGTCCCTGCTGGGTGACGACCGCTGGGGGGCACTCGGCCACGACGGCTTCCGCGGCCTCCCCGACGCCCCCTCCGTCCCCCTGGCCACGGCCCTGAACACCCCCTTTGCCTCCGGACGTTGCACCAGCGTCGACGCCTCCGCGGTGGTCCGCTCGGGCGGCCCTCCCTCCGGCGCGCACAACGACATCTGCCACCCGGAACTGGCCGCGCTGACGCTGCGGGCGGCGGCGCTGCTCTGAACATGCCATCCGGGGGTGCGGTGGGCCGCCTGAGGGGGGTGCCACTTGCGGTGGCGATCGCGGCCTTCCCGCCGTCGTGGTTACGCGCGCCGTTCCTCGCACCCTGAGGGGTGCCCTCTCGGGAGAGGGTGAGCGTTTTCAGGGGCGCGGGGAACTGCGCGACAAGCCACCGCGCACCGCAAGTGCGACACGCCACCGCACGTGGCAACCACCACTAGAAACCACCGCGCGACCAGCCCCCACGGCGGGAAAGAAGCGGCGCCACCGCACGTGGCAAGGACAGCCGGGGGCAGGCGCAGCCGGAGCGGCGCCTGCTCCCGTCTCGCAGAAGCCCCCGCGGCTAGCGGTGCGCGGGGAATTCGACGACTTGCTGGTACGTCGGGCGGTTCTGCCAGCTGATGCGGTCGTCGGTGATACCGCCCAGCGGGCGCTGGACGATGGAGTCGGCGCACCACTGATCGCCGGCGCCGCACCCGTCGTCGCCGGGATAGACCGTCGTCGCCGGGACGGCGGCGGCCTGCTTGAGCGTGGTCAGCAGCACGTCACGGCAGGCGGCCGGCTGCCCGCCGCCGCAGTACGTGCGCGCCAGTGGCCCCGCCACCGGCACGCCCAGCACCTGCCGGATGTCCTTGTCGACATAGCTCCACCAGCCGTACTGGAAGGCGCTTCCGGCGTGCGACCCGGTGGGCCCGTGCCCGGCGGACGGCGACTCGTCGACGGTGAGGTCGGCGGTGAGCGCCGTGTAGAGGCCGCCGCCCAGGCCCGGCTGGAATTCGCCCTGGACGAGCAGCGGCCACCACGCGTCCATGACGCGGATCGCGTCGGCGTCGGCGTAGGTGTGGGAGCCGGGCGAGGTCTCGTGGCGTTTGGTGCCCGCCGCGCTCCAGGCGGTCAGCTGCTGCACGGCGGCGGCCTCCTGCGGGTCGGTGACCGGCGCGCGGTTGATGACCTGGAGCAGTTCCGGCAGCACGTCCTCGCCGCGCAGGTCGGTCAGCGCGGCGTCGTCCATGGCCTTGACCAGCGCCGAGCGGGTGACACCGCCGGTCCTGACCAGGGCCTTGACGCGGTCGTCGAGGAGGTCGGCGCGGTGTACGGCGCCGTTGCCGAAGCCCGCCGAGGTGTAGCCGGGGGCCTGCTTGTTGTTCCAGGAGACGTAGTAGTCCTGGTCGACGGACTGCGGGTGCTGCGCAGGCGGCGTGTAGGTCGCGGTGTTGGCCACCGGGTCCCAGCCGCGCCAGTCGTACGCGGCCTGGGCCCAGACCGGGAAGGACGCGTCGACGCCGTCCGCCCGCACCGGGTTGGTGCCGCTGTTGTAGTACGCGGTCTGCCGCGAGTCGGCGTAGAACCAGTTGAAGGTGTAGTTGATGTCCCGCGCGGCCTTCTGGAAGGACGCCGCGTCGTGGACGAAGCCGGGGTCGTTGAGTTCCTGGAAGCCGAGGATCGAGTCGGCCTCGTGGCGGTAGGAGCTGCGCAGCTGGGTGTAGGCGACGGCTTTGCCGCCGACGGTGGCGCGGTATTCGACCGGGCCGTAGGCGGTGCGCCAGACCTGCATGCGGTAGGAGCCCGCGGCGGTGGTGTCGGCGAGGGTGGGCTTCCAGGAGTTGGTGCGCTCCAGCTTCTCCATGGCGACGCAACTGCCGTGGAAGATGTAGTGCGTGGCGTCCTGGCACAGCTCGACGGCGTAGGTGTCGGTGACGTCCTGGGACGCGGAGGTGGCGCTCCAGGCGTAGTCCTGGCCGCGGCCCAGCTCGATGTACATGCCCAGGCCCGCGAAGGAGGCGCCACGGGCGCTGATGCCCGGGCCCTGCAGTTCCTGGAGCATGAGCAGCTGTGGCGCGAAGTAGCCGGTCTGCGGACCGAAGACGGCGACCGGGTGGCCGCTGGCGGTGTGGGCGCCGCTGACGACCAGGGCGTTGGACATGCCCTTCTTGGTGGAGAAGAGGTTGCCGGGCAGCACCCCGGGGCTGCTGGTCGTCGCCTGGGTGGCGCCGCCGGTGGCGTCGTAGACCAGCGGCTCGGCGACGACCGAGCCGGCGTCGGGCAGCGCCTGGCCCTTGGCGGTGGCCGGCTCGCCCGCGTAGGGGAAGCCGGTGCCGTCGTGGACGGTGGCGGTGGCCTCCGGGTCGTCCCGTTCGCGGAAGGACTCCCAGACCTTGGTGCCCTCGGCGACGCCGTACTGCTGCTGCGCGGCCAGCAGGGACAGCGCCGACTGCACCTCGCCGCCGCCGCCGGTACCGAAGAGCGCGCCGACCACCGAGGCGAGCGCGATCAGGTCGGTGAGCTTGAAGGGCTCTATGGCGCCGGCGTTGGTGATGGCGTCGACATGCCCGGTCAGCACGTATTCGCCGGGGAAGTACCGCCCGTTCTTCGACGCGGTGATGTAGGAGTTGATGCCGTCGACGTACGCCTGCGCGTCGGCGAGTGCCTGCTGGCCGCGGGCGCCGCCGGAGTCGGCCAACTGGTCGACCTGGGACTGGAGGTCGGCCTCGGTGTAGGGGGCCTGCTTCCAGAACTCCTGCTCGAGGCCGCGGTTGGCGGCGGCGCCGCCCGCGAACGACGAGAGTTCGCCGCGTCCGACGTGCCGGAAGAGGTCCATGAGCCAGAGCCGGTCCTGCGCCGCCGCGTAACCCGCGCCGAATTCCGTGCCCTGCCGGGTGGTGCCCTTGATGTGCGGCACCCCGGTCTTCTTGTCCCGGGTGATGGTCACATCGGAGCGCGGGCTGGCGATCGAGGCGATCTGGTTCAGCGGTACGCCGAAGGACGAGTCGTTGAAGAAGCTGGTGATGGTGGCGTCGGTGAGGGTCGGGTAGCCGTTCGCGAGGTTCGCGTACGGGCCGAGCTGGTCGGCGGTGTGCGCGGGCCGGGTGCCGAGTGCCTTGTTCGCCAGGATGTCGGCGAAGGTGGCGTTGCCGTTCTCGCCTGGCGGCAGGATGTCGGCGCACTGCCCTGCGCAGTAGTCGCCGGAGTCCGCGGCGTGCGCCGCCAGTGGCACCGGGGCCACCAGCGTCGCCGCGAGCGCCAGCAGCGCTCCTGCGGTGGCCGTTCTGAGCGTGCGGATCCTGCCGATCCGTCGTGGGGTCCGTAGCGGCATGTCTGCTCCGTAAGTTGTTAGGCGGCCCGGGAGGGCCGGGTGTGGCTGATGTCTGCTTGCCTTCAGTGGCTTCGAAGGAGTGGCCGCCCGGCTCTCCGGGGCGCCCTGGCTGCTGATTGAGATATGCGCGCTTTGTGCGGTCGCTGATTACGGAGATGACAGCGGGGTGTTCCTCGGGCCGACGGCATGCCGTGCGGAGCGAGGAGGGGCAGGTGAGTGATGGAAAGGCCCAGGCCTGGGCGGGCGTTGACGCGGGGAAGGGGCACCACTGGGCGGCGGTGGTCGACGAGACCGGCACGACGCTGTGGTCGAAGAAGGTCGTCAACGACGAGTCGGCGATCTTGACCGCGCTCGGCGAGATCCTCAACCTGGCGGACCACGTCCACTGGGCGGTGGACATCTCCGGGACGTCCTCCGCGCTGCTGCCGGCCCTGCTCGCGGCGCACGGTCAGCAGGCCGTCTACGTGCCCGGCCGAACGGTCAACCGCATGTCGGGCGCCTACCGGGGCGAAGCAAAGACCGATGCCCGCGACGCCTGCGTCATCGCCGAGACCGCCCGACACCGCCGGGACTTCGCCGTGATCGACGTCCCCGCCCAGCCGGCTGCCGATCTGGCCCTGCTGACCGCCCACCGGTCCGACCTCGCGGCCGACCGGGTGCGGATGATCAACAGGCTCCGCGACGTGCTGACCGGTGTCTTCCCCGCCCTTGAGCGGGCCTTCGACTACTCGGCGCACAAGGGCGCCCTGGTCCTGCTGACGGGTTACCAGACCCCGGCAGCCATCCGGCGCCGCGGCCGGGCACGGCTGGCAGCATGGCTCGCCAACCGCAGCGTCCGCAGCGCCGACGTGGTCGCCGCGACCGCTCTGGAGGCCGCGGAGGCCCAGCAGACCGCGCTTCCCGGCGAGGGCGTCGCCGCGCAGATCGTCGCCGACCTCGCGGCGCAGATCCTGGCCCCGGACGACCGGCTGAAGAGGATCGACAAGCAGATCCGTGAGACGTTCCGTGCCCACCCGCAGGCCGAGATCATCGAATCCCTGCCCGGTATGGGACCGATCCTTGGGGCCGAGTTCATCGTCGCAGCCGGCGACCTCCCGGCCTACGCCGACGACGGGCATCTGGCCTCGGCGGCCGGGCTGGTTCCCGTCCCGCGCGACTCGGGTCGCCGCACCGGCAACCCGCACCGGCCCCAGCGTTACAGCCGCCGCCCGCGCAGGGTGTTCTACATGTCGGCGCAGACCAGCATCATCCGCGAGGGACCGAACCGGGACTTCTACCTCAAGAAGCGCGGTGAGGGCTGCAAACACGTCCAGGCCGTCATCGCCCTGGCACGCCGACGAGCGAGCGTGCTCTGGGCACTGCTGCGTGACGGACGGACGTTCACCTCCGCCCCGCCGGTCACGCAAACGGCTTGACTTCATCATTGAGACTCCTTCCGGAAGCCGGTGCGCGGAGGTTACCGCCGGTACGTCGGCCCCGGAAGATGAACATGCGTCAGGTTTTCGGATTCCGCCCGACCCGGCCGTACGAGCGGGGCCCGGCCCGCGCCCCCCGGTGCTCAGCGAGCGCGCAGCACGAACACCCCCCAGCCCAGGTAGCGGCGGTTCCACTCCAGGTGGGTGCGGCGGCCGTGGTCGAGGAACTCCCGCATGTCGGCCGCGTCCGGGTGGTCGGCCGGGGTGTCGCGCAGCCAGTCCGCGATGGTGAACCACTGCCCGGCGGCGTAACGGTCCCAGCTGTCGCCGTCGGCGAGCACCATCTCCAGCAGCTCCATGCCCGCCGCCTCGAACCGGTCGAGGGTGCCGACCAGCGACGTGAAGTCGTCGGCCGCGAAGCCCGTCGCGTCCAGGGCGCCCTGCGGGGCCGGCGCGGTCCAGTACGGCTCGCCGATCAGCATCAGGCCGCCGGGCCGCAGCGCGGGGCGCAGCAGCTCGATCGTGCCGGCCAGGCCGTTGCCGATCCAGGTGGCGCCGATGCAGGACGCCACGTCGAAGGCGGCGGGCTCCGCCGCGTACGCTCCTGCGTCGCCGCGCTCGAAACTCACCCTGTCCGAGACGCCGAGTTCGGCGGCCCGCTCCCTGGCGGCGGTCAGGAAGACCTCGCTCAGGTCGACGCCGACCCCGCCGGTGCCGTACCGCTCCGCATACCGGGTGAGCATCTCGCCCTTGCCACAGGCCAGATCGAGCTGCCGCTGCCCGGGCTGCAGCCGGCAGAGGTCACCGAGGAGCATCAGCTTCTCCTCGGTGATGGGGTTGAGGATGCGGTGCCGGGACTCGGCGATCTCGTGGTGGCGCAGGCTCATACGTCTCCTCGGTCAGCTGCCCGGCGCTCCCGCCGGTGCGTCAGGCATCCTGCCGCAGCGCCTCGGCGGTGGCACGGTCGGCAGGCAGGAACGCCTCCAGTTTGAGCTCGGCGATCGTGACGTCGGCCGCGGTGGCGAAGACCGCGACGGTGGTCATCAGTCGCAGCAGTCCGCGGCCGGCGGAATCCAGCTCCATGGGCACGGTGAAGCCGAGCAGCGCGTCCGGCTGCTCCGCCGTCCTGGCCGGCGCCGGTACGTATCCCGCGAGCTCGTCGTGCAGCGCGGCCAGCCGGTCGTCCGGATTGCGCCGCTGCTCCTCGCGCAACGCCTCGATGACGTGGCGTGCCCACTGAGGGAAGTTGCGGATCCGCGGGGCCATGCCCGCCGGATGCAGGGCCAGCCGCAGGATGTTCGGCCGGGGTCCGAGCAGCGCCGGGTCGGCGCCCTCGGTCATCAGCCCGAAGGCGGAGTTGGCGCCGATCAGCTCCCCGTAGCGGTCGACGATGATCGCCGGGTACGGCAGATGGCCGGTCAGGATGTGGTCGAGCGCTTCGAGCGCGGGGGCGAGCGCCGGATCGGCGAGGTCGCGCTGCGGGTGCACCGGCGCGTATCCGGCCGCCAGCAGCAGGCCGTTGCGTTCCCGCAGCGGCAGGGCGAGCGAGTCGGCGATCCGCGCGACCAGCGCCCGACCCGGCGCGGACCTGCCGTTCTCGATGAAGCTGATGTGCCGCTGGGTGGTGCCCGCGCGCAACGCCAGTTCCAGCTGGCTCAGATGGCGGCGGCCACGGCTGGCGCGCAGCGCCTGCGGGAAGGCCTGCACGGCGGGCTGGGCGGGGCTCTGGGGGGCGGTCACGGCTCCTTTCTAACCCGGGTCGCGCGCAGCGGCCATTCCCTGCCGGGAATTGAGGAGCGGCCCGCGGCGGCCCACGATCGGCGGCATGACACGCACGTTCACCCCGACCACCGGTCCCGCCGGCACCGCGGCACCCGGGACCGTCTCCGCCGACACCGTACGGATGGGCGTCTTCGTCCCCAGCACGAAGGTCCACTGGGGCGAGTCCACCGACCCCAGGGAGGCCGTCTCCTTCGGTGTGCGCGCCGAACGCACCGGCTTCGACTCGCTGTGGGCCACCGACTCGCTGCTCACCCCGCGCCTCGAAGCGCTGACCGTGCTGGCCGCGCTCGCCGCCGTGACCGAGCGCGTGGCGCTGGGCACCGGCGCGCTGCTGCCCGCGCTGCGTACGCCCGTCCAGGCCGCGCAGACCATCGCCTCGGTCGACCTGCTCTCCGGCGGGCGGCTGGTGCTGGGCGTCGGCGCCGGCTACCCCGGCGGCTTCGGGAGGCCGGTCTACGCGATGGCCGGCACGCCGTGGCCGAACCGCTTCGCCCGGCTCGACGAGACGGTGGAGCTGTGGCGCCGGCTGTGGACCGGCGAGGGTCCGGTGACCTTCCACGGGGAGGTGCTGCACTTCGACGACCTCGTACCGGCCACCCGCGCCTTCCGCCCGGGCGGCCCGCCGGTCTGGCTCGGCGGCGCCACCCCGGCCGCGCTGGCCCGCGCCGGGCGACTCTACGACGGCTGGCTGCCGTATCCCCCCGACCCGGCGGACTACGGTACGGGGCTGGCCGCGATCCGGGACGCCGCCGGGGAGGCGGGCCGCGGCGGCACGCCGTTCGCGCCGGCGCTCTTCGTGAACGTCCTGATCACCGACGCCGCGGACGGCGGCCGTGCGGCCATGGACGCGTACGCCCTGGCCAACTACCGGCGGCCGGTGGCGGAGCTGGAGAAGATCCAGGCGATCGCGGCGGGCACGCCGGAGGCCGTGGTGGAGCGCCTGGGGCGCTATGTCGCGCAGGGAGCGCGGCATCTGGTGATCCGGATCGCCGCCCCCGACATCCCCGCCCAGCTCGGCCAGCTGGACCGGCTGGTGGCGCTGCGGCCCGCGCTGAACTCCCTGCTCGCGGGCGCGACCGGCGGGCCGGCGGCGGCGGACGTGCGGCGGCGTTGACAGCCGGGGTCGCCGGAACCATGCTGAGCAAGCGCTTGGAAACCCGCGACCCCGGAGGCCTTGACCATGTCCCAGCAGCCCCGCGTCTTCGCTTCGCCCGACGAACTGCGGGCCGCCGTCGGCGAGCAACTCGGCTGGACGGACTGGCTGGAGATCGACCAGAAGCGCATCGACGCCTTCGCCGAGACGACCGGTGACCACCAGTGGATCCACGTCGATCCGGAGCGCGCGGCCGAGGGCCCGTTCGGCACGACGATCGCGCACGGCTTCCTGACGCTGTCGCTGATCCCGTCGCTGACCCCGCAGCTCCTCCGGGTCGAGGGCGTGCGGATGGGCGTCAACTACGGCGTCAACAAGGTCCGCTTCCCCTCCCCCGTCCCGGTCGGCTCCCGGCTGCGCGCGACCGCGGCGGTGGCCGAGCTGACCGAGGTGGGCGGCGGCCTGCAGATGGTCACCCGGGTGACGATCGAGCGCGAGGGCGGCGACAAGCCGGTGTGCGTCGCGGAGACGGTCGCGCGCTTCTACCTCTGACCGGCTTCGGCCCCTGCATGACCGGCCTTGCCTGCCGCTGACCGGCCTCGTCCAGCGCCGCCCGGGCCTTGCCTGCCGCTGACCGGCCTCGTCCGCCGCTGCCCGGGCCCTGCCTGCGTCTGACCCGGCCTCACCGCTCAGTCCTGCGCGACCCGCAGGGCCCGCTCGGCCGCCGGGCCGTCCCCGGCTCGGACCATCCGCAGCACGAGGTCGGCGTAGAGCGCGCCGACCTCGTCGGGCGTACGCCGGCCGGCCGGGTTGAACCAGCGGGCCACGTCGATGCACAGCGACAGCACCGCCAGCGTGGTGCCGGAGACCTCGGGCACATCGAACTCACCGGCGGCCACACCGGCGGCGACGATCGCGCGGATCGCGTCCTCGCTCTGCCGCCGCAGCGCCACGATCTCGGCGTAGTGGTCGGGGGCGAGCGCGCCCAGTTCGTACTGCACCACGCGCCCCGTGGTGTGGTGCTCGGCGTGCCAGCGCACGAAGGCGCGGACGGCCGCGTCGAGCCGGTCGGCCGCGCTTCCCGCGCCGTCCCGCGCCTCGCCGAGCATGGCGAGCGAGCGCTGGTGGCCGACCCGGCTGATCTGGTAGAGCAGCTCTTCCTTGGTCTTGTAGTGGATGTACAGCGCCGCCGGGCTCATGCCGGCCCGGCCCGCGATGTCCCGGGTGGTGGTGGCGTGGTAGCCGCGCTCCGCGAACGCCTGCACCGCGGCGATCACCAGCCGCCTGGCAGCGTCGGGGGTGATGTCCTCCCACGCCTCGCCGGTTGCCGCCTCCGCACTCATCGCACGCTCCTCTGACCCGGTCTGTTGACAGGGTCACACCCTACCTGGCGGGTGAGCAAGCGCTTAGGGAATCTCCGGGGATCTTGCCCGGCCGGTCCGGTGCCGCCGGGCCGTCCGGGCTGCCGGTCCCTCGGAAGGCGTGGCGGCCGGCGGGTCAGAAGGCGGAGACGCCGGTGAGCGAGCGGCCGATCAGCAGCTTCTGGATCTGGCTCGTGCCCTCGTAGAGGGTCATGACCCGGGCGTCGCGCAGCAGTTTGCCGACGGGGTACTCGTCGATGTAGCCGTAGCCGCCGAAAACCTGCAGCGCGTTGTTCGCGCAGCGCACCGCCGCCTCGCTCGCGTGCAGCTTGGCGACCGACGACTCCGTCGCGAAGGGCTGCCCGCGGTCGATCAGGTCGGCGACCTGCCAGGTCAGCAGCCGGGCCGTGGCCACGTCCACCGCTATGTCGGCGATCATCTCCTGCACCAGCTGGTGCCCCGCGATGGGGACGCCGAACTGCTCGCGCTGCCCGGCGTAGCCGACCGCCGCCTCCAGGCAGGCCTGCGCGATGCCCACGCAGCCGGCCGCGACCGACATCCGGCCCTTGGCCAGCGCCGACATCGCCACCGAGAAGCCCTTGCCCTCGGGCCCGAGCATCGCGTCGGCCGGCACCCGTACGCCGTCGAGCACGATCTCTGCCGTCGCCTGGCCGCGCAGCCCGAGCTTGCCGTGGATGGCGCGGCGGCCGAGGCCCGGTGTGTCGGCGGGCACGAGGAAGGCGCTGACACCCCGGTGCCCTTCCTCGGTGCTGCCGGTGCGGGCGAAGAGCAGGACGACGTCGGCCCAGGTCCCGTTGGTGATGAAGGTCTTGCCGCCGGTGATGACGTACGCCTCCCCGTCGCGCACCGCGCGGGTGGTCAGGCTCCCGGCGTCGGAACCGGTGCCCGGCTCGGTGAGCCCGAAGCAGCCGATCGCCTCGCCCGAGGTGAGCCGGGGCAGCCAGGCGCGTTTCTGCTCCTCGGTCCCCCAGTGCGCGACGGACTTGGCGACCAGGCCGAGGGAGACGGACACGATGCCGCGCACGGAGGAGTCCGCGCGGCCCAGCTCCTCGGTGACCAGGCAGTACGCGACGTGGTCGCCGCCGGAGCCGCCGTATTCCTCGTCGATGGTCAGGCCGAGGAAACCGACCGCGCCGAGCTTCTTCACGATCGCACGGTCGACCGCCTCCGCCCGGTCCCATTCCGCGGCGTGCGGGGTGACCTCGCGGTCGGTGAAGTCCCGGGCGAGCGCCCTGATGTCGGACTGCTCGGCGGAGAGTCCGAAGTTCACTGCCATATCCGCGCTTCCCTCCGTGCCCTCACCGGTGCTCCCGTCCGCGGTCCTGTCCCGCGTCCGCCGCCGGGCGATGGAAACTACCACCGCTAGTTTATGGCGGGCAGCCTCTACTATGTGCCGCATGGCCCGCCCCCGCAAGCCCCTGCTCAGCCGCGACCGCATCGTGACGGCGGCGCTCGCGCTCGTCGACGGCGAGGGCCTGGCGGCCCTGTCGACCCGGCGGCTGGCCGCGGAGTTGGGCGTCAGCGGGCCCTCGCTCTACAACCACTTCTCCACCAAGGAAGCGATACTCGACGCGGTCGCCGACACGGTGGTCGACCAGGTCGACCTGTCGATGTTCAGCGGGGGCACGGACTGGCGGAAGGCGCTGCTCGACTGGGGCCGCTCCTACCGCGCGGCCCTGACCGAGCACCCGAACATCGTGCCCTTCCTCGCCACCGGCCCCGGCCTGCGCCCGGCGGGCCTGCGGATGGCCGACGCCGTCTTCGGCGCCATGGTGGAGGCGGGCTGGCCTCCGGCCCAGGCGACCCGGATCGGGGCCCTGATGCGGTATTTCGTCACCGGTTCCGCGCTCGGTTCCTTCGCGGGCGGCTTCGTGGGCGACGCGGAGGCCTACGACCCCGCCGACTACCCCCACCTCGGACAGGCCCATCTGCTGGCCAGGAACCGGGAGCGGGTCGACTCGGGCGCTTTCGAGACCGGGCTCCGGGCGCTGCTCGACGGCCTGGCGCTGCAGTACGCGGACGCCAACACCCGGGCGTCCGCGGAAGGCTGACGAAGGGCGGGCGGCGGCTGGCAGGATGACGCCATGTCGACATCGGATTCACCCCTGGCGGCCACGCAGCGGCTCATCCAGGTCAACTACCGCAAATACGACGGCACGCTGCACTGGAATCTGCGGATGCGGCGGCTCGGCGAGGACGAGCACGGGATATGGCTCGGGCTGCCCGCCGACAGCGTGATGCGCAAGGGCCACAACCCCGAGGTGCCGGTGCCCGAGGCCCATGTGCTGCTCTTCCCGCGCGAGGCGTGGTGGACGGCGACCTTCAACGCGGCCCCGCGCGCGACCGAGATCTACTGCGACATCACCACCCCGCCGCGGTGGCCGTCGGAGGACGAGGTCACCATGGTCGACCTCGACCTCGACGTGCTGCTCAAGCGCGCGGCGCCGGCGCCGATCCTGGTCGACGAGGACGAATTCGCCGAGCACCAGGTGCGCTACGGCTACCCGGCCGATGTCGTCGCCGCGGCCGAGGAGTCGGCCCGCTGGCTGATGGGCGCGATAGCGCGCGCCGAGGGGCCCTTCGACGGGGTGCACAAGTGCTGGCTGGCGATGGTGGGCGGGAGCGCCTAGCCCCGGGGCCGGTGGGCCGGGGCGACCCTCGGTGCGGTGGTCTGGCTGGTGTGGGCGGGAGGTGTCGCGATCCTGGTCTCGCCGGCGGGCGGGGCCTCAGAAGACGACCAGCGTCCTGCCGCCGCGCCCCGCGGTCATCGCCTCGAACGCCGCCGGGATGCCGTCGAGGCCGATGTGCTCGGTCACCATGCCGGACAGGTCGAGGCGGCCCTCGCGTACGTGCCCGGCGAGGACGGGGAGATCCTTCGCCGGGTCGCAGTTGCCGTACACGCACCCTGACAACGTCCGGCCGAAGTAGAAGAGTTCCAGCGCGGTGAAGGTCACCTTCTGGTCCTGGCCGCCGATGCCGACGACCGTCGTGCGGCCGCCGCGCCGGGTGGAGGACCAGGCGGTGCGGATGGTGTCGGCCCGGCCAACGCATTCGATGGCCACGTCGGCGCCGTGACCGCCGGTCAGGCCGCGTATGCGCTTGGCCGTGTCCTCGCCGGCGACGACGAAGTCGGTGGCGCCCGCCGTCCTGGCCAGTTCCTCCTTGCCGGGGGCGACGTCGACGGCGACGATCTGTTCCGCACCCGCGAGCCGGGCGGACTGCAGCACCGCGAGGCCGACCCCGCCGACGCCGTAGACGGCAACCGACTCGCCGGGGCGTATCGCCGCCGCGTGGTGCACCGCTCCGTAGCCGGTGAGCACCGCGCAGCCGAGCAGGGCGGCGTCGGTCAGCGGCACGCCCTCGGGCAGCGGGAGGACGGCGGCGGCCCCGACGACGGTCTCCTCCGCGAAGGCCGCCGTGCCAAGACCCGGATGCAGCGGGCTGCCGTCGGCGGAGAGGGTCGCGTAGGGGGTGGTCGCGGCGTTGCCGGAGTTCGCGCACAGCCACACCTCGCCGAGCCCGCAGAAGTGGCAGTTGCCGCAGGCCGGCGCCCAGTTGAGCACCACCTGGTCACCGGGGGCCACGTGGTCGACGCCGTCGCCGACCGCGACGACCGTGCCCGCGCCCTCGTGGCCGAGGACGGCGGGTACCGGCTGGCGCAGCGTGCCGTTGGACAGCGAGAGGTCGGAATGGCAGACGCCGGCCGCCGCGAGCCGTACCCGTACCTGGCCGGGGCCGGGGTCGGGCAGGTCGATCTCGGTGACGACCAGCGGTGCGTTGACGGCTGGCAGGACGGCTGCGCGGACCACGGGGTCTCCTGATCGGTTCGGCGATGGGCTGGGGCGGGTGGGTGCCGGTGGAGCGGTGCACCGGTCGGGCCGGTGCACCGGGTGGGCCGGTGTACCGGGTGGGCCGGTGTACCGGGTGGGCCGGTGTACCGGGTGGGCCGGTGTACCGGGTGGGTCGGCGACGTCACGTGGGACGTGCCGGGCCGGGCCACGGCGTCAGAACTGCAGCGACTTGGTCTGGAGGTATTCGGCCAGGCCGTGCGCGCCCAGCTCGCGGCCGACGCCGGACTGCTTGTAGCCGCCGAAGGGGGCCCGCGGGTTGAACCGGCCGCCGTTGATGTCCACCTGGCCGGTGTCCATCCGGCGCGCGAAGGCGACGGCGGCGTCCTCGTCGGCGCCCCAGACCGCCCCCGCGAGCCCGTAGACCGTGCCGTTGGCGATCCGCAGCGCGTCCTCCTCGTCCTCGTAGCGGATCATGACGACGACCGGGCCGAAGATCTCCTCCTGCGCGATCGCCATGTCGGCGGCGACGTCGGCGAAGACGGTGGGCCGGACGTAGTAGCCGGTCTCCTTGCCGTCGGGGGCGTCGGGGCCGCCGGCCACGATCCTGGCGCCCTCCTCCACTCCGCGCCGGATGTAACCGCGCACCCGGTCGCGCTGCTTGGCGTTGACGACCGGGCCGAGGCGGTCGCCCGGCAGGTACTTCGCGGTGGAGGCGGCGGCGATGGCGACGGCCTCGTCGTAGCGCGCGGCGTCCACCAGCATCCTGGTCCAGGCGCTGCACGTCTGGCCGGAGTTGGCGAAGACGTTGGCGAGGCCGACGTTGACCGCGCGGGCCAGGTCGGCGCCCGGCAGGATGACGTTCGCGGACTTGCCGCCCAGTTCGAGGGCGACGCGCTTGACGGCGGCGCCCGCCGCCGCACCGATCTGCCGGCCGACCGCGGTGGAGCCGGTGAACGACACCAGGTCCACGCCCGGATGCTCGGCCAGCGCTTGGCCTGCGACCGGGCCGAGCCCGGTGACCAGGTTGAAGGCTCCCGCCGGCAGTCCCGCCGCGGCCAGGATGTCGGCGAAGAGCTGGGCCACCAGCGGGGTGTCCTCAGCGGGCTTGAGCACCACCGTGCAGCCGGCGGCGAGCGCGGGGGCGACCTTGGCGACGATCTGGTGCAGCGGGTAGTTCCACGGCGTGATCGCGCCCACCACGCCGACCGGCTCCTGGAGCACCCGCGAGTTGCCGACCTGCTCCTCGAAGGGGTGTGCTGCGGCCAGTTCGGCGTAGGAGGCCATCACGGCGGTGGGCAGGTCTGCGTGCACGGCGGTGGCGAAGGCCGGTGGCGCTCCCAGCTCCGCCGACACGGTGGCGGCGATCTCCTCCCGGCGGGCGGCGAGCAGGTCGCGTGCCGCGCCGAGCACCGCGGCCCGCTCGGCGGGCGGGGTGGCCGCCCAGCCCGGCAGTGCCGCGCGGGCGGCCCGTACGGCGGCGTCCACGTCCAGTGCGCTGCCGGCCGGCACGCGTGCGATGACCTGCTCGGTCGCCGGGTCGATGACGTCGATGGTGCCTTCGGTGGCCGCGGGCCGCCACTCACCGCCGATGAACACCGCGTCCTGCCCGCGGTAGACCCCGGCCGCGCCGCCCGCGTCCCCGGTGCCGCCCGCCACGCCCGTCCCGTACGCCTTGCCCGTGCCGCCGCCGTCAGCCATGACCGTCCACCTGCCGCCTTCTCGTCGCCACTGCGTCCGACGCCCAAACTAGCGCCGATAGTTTTACGGTGCCAGGCCCTGCCGCGTTCCCTCGGTCACCCCTGGGCCGGCGGCCGGGCCGGCCGGCGGCGTACCCGCGACGGGCGACGGCGCCGGGACGCCCCGTGGTGCGGCGGCGTGCCCCTCGCCGTCGTGGGGCGGCCCGGCCGGTCAGCCCGCCGCCTCCACCTGTATCGGGAAGCCGTTGAGCACCGCGGTGCCGGACAGCGGGTCGAGGCGGCTGCCGTCCAGCAGCTGGTTGACATTGGCGCCGGGCTCGCGGGAGGCCGTGGCCAGCCGGGTGCCGTTGCGGTCGTGACCCCAGCCGTGCGGCAGGCACACCACACCGCGTCGCAGGGTGTCGGTGATCTCCACCGCCGCGGTGATCTCGCCGCCGTCGCCTTTGATGCGGGCGAGAGCGCCGTCCGCCAGGCCGAGCCGGGCGGCGTCCTCGGGGTGCAGCTGGGCGGTGCAGCGGTTGCTGCCGCCGGTCAGCGCCGGCACATTGTGCATCCAGCTGTTGTTGGACCGCAGATGCCGGCGCCCGATCAGCACCAGCGACTGCCCGTCGCCGCCGCGGGCGACCGCCGCCCGCAGCCGCGGCACGTCGGCGGCGATCGGCGCCGCGGCCAGCTCGACGGTGCCGGAGGCGGTGCGCAGCACTGCGGGCAGCCGCGAGCCCAGCGGACCCAGGTCGATGCCGTGCGGGTGGTCGAGGAGCCGGGCCAGGGTGAGGCCTTCCGGGTCCGCGCCGAAGCCGTCGCCGTAGGGTCCGAGCCGCAGCATCAGATCGAGCCGCCGCTCGTAGCCGGTGCGGCCGTCGAGCTGGGCGGCCACTTCGGCGGCGTCCCTGCCGTGCACCGGCGAGTGCGGGTCGGCGGTCTCCGAGCCGAGCCGGCGCTGCACGGCCTGGCTGTCGACCAGCGCCGGGTCGGCGTCGGGGCCGCCGTGGCCGAGGACGGCGAGGATCAGCCGCGCCAGGATCTCCGGCTCGTCCGGGGATCCGGCGGCGAGCGGCACGGCCGGCGGGCTGTAGCGGACGGTGTTGCGCACCGCGAGGGTGCTGAACGCGAAGTCGTAGTGCGCGCTGCGGGCCGGCGGAGGCGGCGGCAGCACGACATGGGCGTGCCGTGACGTCTCGTTGAGATACGGATCGACGCTGACCATGAAGTCCAGCCCGGCCAGCGCCCGGTCCGTCCGCAGGCCGTCAGGTGCGGAGAGCACCGGGTTCGACGCCACCACGACCAGCCCGCGCAGCCGGCCCTCCCCCGGCGTGTCGATCTCCTCGGCGAGGGCAGCGGTGGGCAGTTCGCCCTTGACCTCGGGGTGTCCCGACACCCGGCTGCGCCAGCGCCCGGTGGTGAAGCCCTTGCCGGGGCGTGCCGGCCGGGGCGCCCTGGCGGTGGCCGCGAGCGGGAACATCGCGCCGCCCGGTCGGTCCAGATTCCCGGTCAGCGCGTTGAGCACGTCCACCAGCCAGCTCGCCAGGGTGCCGAACTCGACGGCGGTGCTGCCCAGCCGCCCGTAGACCACGGCCCGCTCGGCGGCGGCCAGGTCCCGCGCGAGGGTGCGGATGTCCGCGGCGGGGACGTCGCAGTACGCGGCGACGGCCTCGGGGGTGAACTCCGCGGCGAGGGCGCCGACCTCCGCCACACCGCTGAGGTGCGGTGCCAGGTCACCCGGGTCGGCGAGGCCTTCGGCGAACAGCACCTGCACCATGGCGAAGAGCAGTGCCGCGTCCGTGCCTGGCCTGGGCGCCACGTGGCGGTCCGCGGCCGCGGCGGTCCTGGTGCGGTTGGGGTCGATGACGACCAGCCGCCCGCCGCGCCGCCGCAGCGCCTTGAGCTTGCCGGGGAAGTCGGCGGCGGTGGCCAGACTGCCGTTGGAGACCAGCGGGTTGGCGCCGATCAGCACCAGGTGGTCGGTGCGGTCGAGGTCGGGGACCGGGATCGCGTTGGGGTCGCCGAAGAGATAGCCGCAGCTCACGTGCTTGGGCATCTGGTCCAGGGTGCTCGCGGTGAAGACGCTGCGGGTGCCCAGCGCCCCCACCAGCTGCGCCGGGTAGAGGGCGCCGGCCATCGTATGGACGTTGGGATTGCCCAGGACGACGCCGACGGCCTCGCCGCCGTAGGTGTCCTTGACCGCGCCGATGCCCGCGGCGACGGCCTCGAACGCCTCGGCCCAACTGGCCTCGGCCAGCTTGCCGTCCCTGCGCACCAGCGGGCGGGTCAGCCGGTCGGGGTCGGCGTCGAGAGCCCCGAACAAGGCGCCTTTCGGGCAGATGAATCCGGCGCTGAAGACGTCCTCGCGGTCGCCGCGGGCATGCGTGACCCGTTCCTGGTCGACCGTCAGGACGAGGCCGCAGGTGGCCTCGCAGAGCGGGCAGATGCGCAGAGCGGTACGGGTCATCGGTGACTCCCCCTGGACGGCGACGGCACTGGCGCGCGTTGGTCTTCGACACTACTGATCGATACTGACAACGACACTACTCGCGGGTACCGACAACGCGTCCCGTCCTGCGGGCCGGTGTTCGGGGGCGGCCGACCCGGGTGCTCGGGGGCGGCGGCCCCGCCCGTTCCGCGGCCGGCGCCGTCAGTCGAGGACCGTGGCCAGATAGGCCAGGACCAGCTGCTTGGTCTCGGCGACGACCCGGGGGTCCCCGTCCGGATCGGTGCGGAAGGCGAGTTGGAGCGCGGCGTCCGCGGCCTCCACCGCGATCGCCAGCGCGAGCCGCAGCCGCGGGTCGGCGGGGTCGGTGGTGAGCCGGTCGCCGAGCAGCGCGGGAAGCCGCTCGGCCAGGTCGTGGTTGCTCTCGCCCGGCACGCCGAAATCCAGCAGGGCGAAGCCGGGGGCGGTGCGCTTCATCGCGGTGTACTCGTCGACCAGCACCTCGACCGCCGCCCGCCAGCCGTCGCCGGAGCCGGGCTCCGCCAGCCTGGCCGCGGTCCGGTCGAGGAAGTCGTCCAGGTTCCGGTGGGCCAGCGCGTCGGCCATCGCGCGCTTGTCGGCGAAGAAGCGGTAGACCGAGCCGATCGGCACTCCGGCCCGGGCGGCGACCGCCCGGGTGCTGAGCCGTTCGTAACCGGCCTCGTCGAGCAGCCGCGCGCAGGCGTCGAGTATCCGTTCCAGCCGCTCGGTGCTGCGCCGCTGTACGGGCGCGCGGCGCAGCAGCCCGCCGTCGGCGTCCGGTGGGCCCCCGGCGCCCGCCATCGGCGTCAGCTCCCGGCTGCGAGCGCGTCGAACAGCGTGCGCAGGTCGGCGAGCGCCTCCCCCAGGGCGGCCTGAGGGTCGTCGGCCCTGACGATCGCCATGGCGCTCTCGCTCAGACCGCCGTAGAGCATCGAGGTCAGCGGGGCGGCGGGGCGTTCGAGGATGGCGCCCTTCCTGATCGCGCGGGCGATGCCTTTGCGGGTCAGCTCGCGGCAGTTGACGCCGAGGTCGCGCATCGCCTCCCAGCCGAGCGCGCCGGGCGCGTCGAAGAGGGTGATGCGCTGCACCTCGGGGTCGAGCGAGGCCTCCAGATAGGCCCGGCAGCCCTCGAGGACCGCTTCCCACGGGTCGTCGGCGACGGCGACGTACGCGGCCGTGATGCGGGCGGCGAGGCGTTCCTGCTCGCGGGCGTAGACGGCGCTGAAGAGCTGCTTCTTGCCGGCGAAGTGGTGGTAGAGGGCGCCCTTGGTGACGCCGGCCCCTTCGCAGACGGCGTCGAGCGAGGTGGCGGCGTATCCGGAGTTCGCGAAGAGCGTCCGCGCGGCGGCCAGCAGGTCCTCGACGGTCGCGTCGGAGCGCTCCCGCTGCGTCGGGCGTACGCGTGGCCGGCGTCCGCCGCTGTCTGTCGCCGTACCCGCTGCCGCCACGGCCATCCTCCTGCTCCTGTCGGCCGGCCCGCGCCGGGGCGCCGGTGCCGGCGCCGTCTTGCCCCCGTTCTCGTCGGTCCGCTGCCCACCCTAGCCAAAAGCGGGCCTTGACAGCGACATACCTTCGGTATGTATGTTCCGTACCGCCAGTATGTTTCCCGTCATCAAGGCAAGGACGGCCATGTCCTCACTGTCCTCACCCGCTTCCGCCTCTTCCGCACCGCCGGCCGCGGGGCCGCCGCCCCCGCAGGGCACGGGCGCGCGTCCCGGAGTCGTCCTGCTGCTCAGCGCGGGTGCGACCTTCATCGCGTTCCTCGACACCACCGTCGTCAACGTCGCCTTTCCCGACCTGGCGCGGAGCTTCCCCGCCGACGGGGTCTCCGACCTGTCCTGGGTGGTCAGCAGCTACGCCGTGCTCTTCGCCGCCCTGCTCACCCCGGCGGGCCGGATCGCCGACGCCTTCGGGCGCAAGAGGCTCTTCCTGTCCTCGCTGGCCGGCTTCACCGTCGCGTCCGCACTGTGCGCGTGCGCGCCCGGCCTGCCGTGGCTGATCACCGCACGCGCCCTGCAGGGCGCGACTGCGGCGGGCATGATCCCGGCCGCCCTCGGCCTGCTGCTCGCCACGACCCCGCCTCAGCGGCTCCCCGCGGCCATCGGCGCCTGGGGAGCGGCCGGTTCGATGGCCACCGCGGCCGGGCCCGCCCTCGGCGGCGTCCTGGTCGACGCCTTCGGCTGGCGGGCGGTCTTCCTGATCAATGTGCCCGTCGGCGCCGCCCTGGTCCTCGCCGGCCTGCGCGGCCTTCCCGAGCCCGCCGGTGCCCGGCGGCGGCTCCCCGACCCGCTGGGCACGGCCGCGGTCACCGCGGGCATCGCCCTGCTCGTGCTGGGGCTCACCAAGGGCAGCGACTGGGGCTGGACCCGCACCGGCACGGTGGCGAGCGTGGCGGGCGGCGCGGCGCTGATCGCCGTCGCGCTGGTCCGCTCCACCCGCCACGACGCCCCCGCCGTCGAGACGGCCCTCTTCGGCAACCGCACCTTCGCGGCGGCCTCGGCCGCCGCGGCCTTCACCGGTGCGGCGCTCTTCGGCTGGCTGCTCAGCAGCCCGCTGTTCCTGACCAGCGTCTGGCACTACTCGGTGCTCGAAGCCGGATTCGCCGTCACCCCCGGGGCGCTGACCTCTGCGGTCGCCGCGCTCGCGGTGGGCAGCCGGGCCAAGCCGCACCAACTCCCGGCCGTGGTCGGGGTGTCGATGGCCGCCTTCGCCGCGGTCGGCGTGTGGTCGTATCTCGGCCTGGGCAGCGACCCCCGCTTTCTGACGCTGTGGCTGCCGGTGGGCCTGATCGGCGGCGCGGCCTTCGGCGCGGCGCTGACCGCGCTGTCCGCCGCGGCCGCCGGGTCGCTGCCGCCGCGGCAGTTCGCCTCCGGGGTCGGCATGACCACCACCGCACGGCAGGTGGGCGGCGCCCTGGGGGTCGCGGCCACCGCGTCGGTGATCGCCGCGCACGGCATCGCCGGGCCGCAGGCGTACCGCGACGTCTTCCTGGTCTGCGCCGCGCTGGCCGCGGTCGCCGCCTTGGTGGGCCTGGCCATGGCCCGCACCCTGGTGAAGGAGTCCTGACATGACCCACGCGTCGAGCCCCGGCGAAGGGACGCCCGCAACCGCCCCGGCGGCCGGTTCCGGGTCGGCAGCCAGCGGTCCTACGGCCGGTTCCAGGTCGGCAACCAGCGCCCCCGCGGCCAGGACCGGTTGGGCGGCCGCCTATCCCGCGGAGGCCGCGGACCCGCACTGCCTGGCGGAAGGCGAGGGCGCCGAACTGCTGCGGGGCGCGCCCTGGCGGCGGTTCGCCGTGGTGGGCGACAGCCTCGCCGAGGGCCTGGGCGATCCGCAGCGCGGCTACCGCACCGGGTCCTGGGCGGACCGGACCGCCGAGGCGCTGCTCACCGCCGCCCCTGACGCCGTGCACACGAATCTCGGGATGCGCGGCCTGACCACCGCCCAGGTACGCGAGCGGCAGGCGGATCGCGCCGCGGCCTTCGCACCCGACCTGGTCGCGGTCGTCTGCGGCGGCAACGACCTGCTGCTGCCGGGCTTCTCCCCGGCCGTGGTCGCCCGTGAGATGGACCTGCTCTTCGGGCGGCTCGCCGCCCCCGGGACGACGCTGCTCACCTTCGCGCTGGCGAACGTGGCCGCGGCGGTGCCCGAACTGCGCGGCGGGCCGCTGGAGAAGGGCGTCGCCCGGCTCAATGGCATCGTCCGCAGATCCGCCGAGCGCCACGGGGCGGTGCTGGTCGAGATGTACGACCACCCCGCGGTCGGCGACCGCGACCTCTACAGCGCGGACCTCGTGCACGCCACCGCCCGCGGGCACGCGGTCATCGCCGCGGCCACGATACGGGCGCTGAGCAGGCAGATCACGGCCGGAGCAGGGAGTTGTCCACAGGCGTGAGGCGGGGGGTTGCCGTCCTGATTCCTATGGTCCAGCATAGGAATCAGGACGACACGGCGGGGAGCGCGGCATGGACATCGACCAGGACGGCAAGGGCCTCGAGTATTCGGCGGGCTTCGGGAACGAGCACAGCAGCGAGGCCGTGCCCGGCGCGCTCCCGGTGGGGCGCAACGCACCGCAGCGCGCCCCGTTCGGGCTGTACGCCGAGCAGCTGAGCGGCACCGCCTTCACCGAGCCGCGCGCGCACAACCGCCGCAGCTGGCTCTACCGCATCCGCCCGTCCGCCGCTCACCCCCCTTTCGAGCGAGTGCCGAACGGTGAGCTGCGCAGCGGCCCCTTCCTCGACGTGGAGCCCGATCCCAACCGGCTGCGCTGGGGTCCGCTGCCGCTACCCGAGGAGCCGACCGACTTCGTGCAGGGCCTGGTCACCGTCGGCGGGAATGGTGACGTGCTGCGCCGTGAGGGCATCGGCATCCACTGGTATGCCGCCAACCGCCCCATGCGGCAGCGGGTGTTCTCCTCCTCCGACGGGGAGTTCCTGATCGCGCCGCAGCAGGGCGCGCTGCTGCTGCGGACGGAGCTGGGAGTACTGCGCGCCGAGCCGGGCCATGTCGCGCTGATCCCGCGCGGCATCCGCTTCCGGGTCGAGCTGCCGGACGGCACCGCCCGCGGCTATGTGTGCGAGAACTACGGGCGGCCCTTCCAGCTGCCGGAGCTGGGACCGATCGGCGCCAACGGGCTCGCGAACGCGCGGGACTTCCTGGCCCCGGTCGCCGCCTACGAGGACGGGGACGAGGAGACCGAGGTCCTGAACAAATTCGGCGGCAATCTGTGGTCGGCCCGCTACGGCCACTCACCGCTGGACGTGGTCGCCTGGCACGGCAGCCACGTGCCGTATCTGTACGACCTGCGCCGCTTCAACGTGCTGGGCTCGATCAGCTACGACCACCCGGACCCGTCGATCTTCACCGTGCTGACCTCGCCGTCCGACACCCCGGGGCTGGCCGGCGCGGACTTCGTGGTCTTCGCACCGCGCTGGCTGGTCGGCGAGGACACCTTCCGGCCGCCGTACTTCCACCGCAACGTGATGTCGGAGTTCATGGGCCTGATCGAGGGCGCCTACGACGCCAAGGCCGAGGGCTTCGTCCCCGGCGGCGCCTCCCTGCACAACATGATGTCCGCGCACGGCCCGGACCGGACCACCTTCGACCGGGCGAGCACCGCGGACCTGGTCCCGCAACGGGTCGACGACGGGCTGGCGTTCATGTTCGAGACCCGCTGGCCGGTCGTGCCCACCGAGTCCGCCCTGTCGGCGGGCCATCGGCAGCAGGGCTACGACAGGGTGTGGGAGGGGCTGGAGAGAAACTTCCGGCTGTGACCGCCGTGACCTGGTTCGCCCCCGACTCGCTGGTCCTGAACCGCAAGCTGCCGCTGTGGTATCAGGTCTCGCAGTCGCTGCGCGCCTCGATACTGGGCCGCCGCCCGGACGACCCGCTGCGGCTGCCGACCGAGGACGACCTCGCCGGGCACTACGGCGTGAGCGTGCTCACCATGCGTCAGGCGCTCAAGGAGCTGGAGGAGGAGGGCCTGATATCGCGGCACCGCAGGCGCGGCACCTTCATCGAGCCGGCGGCGCGGCGCGGAGCGCCGGTCCGCCTGCTGGGGTCGGTGGACGCGATCGTGGCCCAGCAGTCCGGCGGGCGCACGGCGGTCCTCCAGCACGGCCCGGCGGCGCTGCCGCCGGAGGTGGGCGAGCACTTCGCCGATCTGACGGAGGCGGTCGCCTACCGGCGGCTGCGCTGCGACGAGGCGGGCGAGCCCACCAACTGGGCGGAGAATTTCGTCCGGCCGGAACTGGCCGCGCGGATCGACCTGGCCGACCTGGAGCGCTGGCCGATGACCAAGGTGCTGCGGGACGTGCTGGGGGTGCGGATCAGCCGGATCATAGACACGGTGGAGGCGCGGCTGGCCTCCCCGGAGACCGCCCGGCTGCTCCAGGTGCCGCTGCTGAGCCCGATCCTGCACTACACCGGCGTCACCTACGACGAGTCGGGCCGGGCGGTGGACGTGGTGCGGATCCACTACCGGGGAGACCGGTTCTCGTTCACCGTGACCATGGAGGCACGCTGAGCGGGCTCAGTAGCATGCATGCGGTGAGCGACGACGCGCCTGTGCTGCACGATGTGATGCCGTGGTCCGTGCGCCCGCTGCGGATCGGCCGCGGCTGGCCCATGGCGCCGGACGCCAACACGCTGCGCGACCGCTGGGCGCTGTTCACCGCGGCGCGGGGCGAGGCGGAGCGGGACGCGCTGCTGCACCCCACCCGGACCCGCGGGCTGCACACCCGGGTCGGCCAGCTGCCCGGCCACCGCACACCGACCACCGCGCTGGCCCGGGAGGACGGCCGCTGCCCCGAGCCGGTCCTGATCCAGCACGGCGCCCATGACCGGCAGTGGCTGATACCCGATCACCGGCTGATCGACGCGGCACGGCCCGAGCTCTGGCGGGTGCTGGACGACCAGCAGATCTTCGCCGTCGAGCAGGCGTATCTGCCGGAGGCGCACGAGCCTGCCGTGGCCTTCTCCGCGCTGCTGCCCGACGGCCGCTCGCCCGCCGGCCGCCCGGGCCGGATACGCCCGCTCTTCCGGCAGCCGGGCGGCAGGGACCCCAACCTCGCCCCCGGCCTGCTCGGCCTGCTCTCGGCGCGGCTGGCCGCCGAGGTCACCGCGCGGGACGTCCTGGCCTGGGTGGCCGCCGCGGCCCGCCCGGCGCCCGGCGGCTGCGAGGTGCCCTTCCCCGCCGACCCCGGCGACTGGCGCAGCGGCGTCGCACTGGGCGGCCGCCTGCTGTGGCTGCACACCCGCGGCGCCCGGCTCGCCGACCCGGCCGAGGGGCGCGACCCGGCGGCGCCCCGGCTGCCCGGCGGCAGCCGTCCCTACGTCCGGGCGCCGCTGCCCGCGGCACCGGGCCAGGAGGAGCTGGAGTACGACCGGGAGCAGCGCGAACTGCGGATCGGTGCGGGCCGGATCTCCCCGGTCGCGCCTGCCGCCTGGGATCGTAGGGTCGGCGGGGTGCGGGTCCTGGAGGCGTGGTGGGAGCGGCGTACGGCGCCGGGCGCGCCTGGTTCGCTCGAAGCGCTGCGACCGCCGCGCTGGACCCGGCACTGCACCTCGGACCTGCTGGAAGTGATCAGCGTCCTGACCCTGCTCGCCGAGTCGGACGGCGCGCGGGACGCGCTGGCCCGCAGCCTGGCGGACCGGCCCGGCCGCACGATCACCGCGAGGGCACTGCGCGACGCGGGCGTCCTGCCGGTGCCGGCGGCCAGGCGCAGGCCGGCGTCCGTACTCGACCATCGTGAAGAGGGACCTGACGGGCAGTTCGCGCTGGTGTGAGGGCCGCGGGGCACGGAAGTCCGCATCCGCGTGGCCGGCCGGCGGGGAGAGGCGGGCGCGGCTGACGCGGGAGTGGGACGAGGGCGCACCGGAGCACTACGGAAGAGCGCGCGAACAGCGGAAACCGTTCAGCGGCGGTTGCCGAAGAGCGATCTGCGCAGCCGTCGGAGCGGGGCGAAGAGCGAGACCCTGGCACCACGATTGGCCGTGGTGTGCACGGTGTTGCGCGAGGTGAGCTCGCGCATCAGCACGGTCGCCTCCTCGGTCTCGCGCTGCGGCAGGGCCGGCCCGGCCAGTATCGCCAGGTGCCGGTCGAGACGCGCACTGGACGCACCCGTTCCCGCACTGATGGCAGGCACTCGCGGCCTGCCGTGCATCGCTATCTGTTCCATGACTCTCCCCACCCTGACGAGGGCACCCGGCCCGGGCAGGCTAACCCTATCGCCCCGCCGCGTCACGTGCGCATCCCACGTCCGACCCGGATGCCCGATTCACCTACTTCTCAAGGGTGTTGACACCATCGGGGGCTCCGCAGTCGAACAGTGAACGGAACCGTACACCTGTTCCGCCACCCTCGGTGACCAGCGGACGTCCGGCGCGGGCGGCGTCCGCGGCCGGGCGGAAAAACACTGGGCCAAAAGGGCGCGGGTGCCCGATCATGGACACATGTCCGCGACACCCCGTGAACCGAGGAGGCAAGTGCCGCCCACCACCGGACCAGGATCGGGCCGGGCCGCCGAGCCGACCGCGCCGCACCGCGCCCTTCCCATCCATCTGCGTCTCGACGACAGCGACTCGCCGTCGGACGTGGTCGACGCGCTCTTCCTCGGCCGGTTCACCTCCGGTGAGCACCCGTTCGCCCGGGGCGCGTCGCTGGAGAGCGTCAAGTCCGGGCTGACACTGCTGCCGCCGGACGCCACCGTGCTGCGACAGGCGCGCGACAAGGACCGCAGCGCCACCCTCGCCGAGGGCGACGGCTGGACGATCCTCATCTCGCGCTGGAACCGCGGCGCCGACGTCACGGTGGCGGCGGCCACCGACGAACTCGCCGAGCAGGTGCTCAAGTCGTCGGTGGACGACGCGGAGGACGAGCCGGAGCCGGAGCCGGAGAGCGTCACCATGGGCTTCTGGTACGTCTCGCCGCGCCGCGGACCGCACCGCACCACCCGGCAGATCTCCGCGGCCACCTGGGAGGAGCTGCGCGGCAACTACACCGCGCAGGTCGCCGACGCGATGGACGGCCTGATGAAGCTCAGCGTGGACGACATCACCGGGCGGCTCCTGCTGCTCCACGGCCCGCCCGGCACCGGCAAGACGTCGGCGCTGCGCACCCTGGCGCGTTCCTGGCGGGAATGGTGCCAGGTCGACTGCGTCCTGGACCCGGAGCGGCTGTTCAACGACGTCGGCTACCTGATGGACATCGCCATCGGCGAGGACGACGGCACCGCGGGCGGGCGCTGGCGGCTGCTGCTGCTTGAGGACTGCGACGAGCTGATCCGCGGTCAGGCCAAGCACCAGACCGGCCAGGCGCTGTCCCGGCTGCTCAATCTCACCGACGGCCTGCTCGGCCAGGGCCGCAACGTGCTGGTGGGCATCACCACCAACGAGGACCTGGAGCGCCTGCACCCCGCGGTGGTCCGCCCGGGCCGCTGCCTGGCCAGGATCGAGGTCGGCCCGCTCAGCCGCGACGAGGCGGTGAACTGGCTCGGCACCCCGGAGGGCGTCGGCCGGGACGGCGCGACGCTCGCCGAGCTGTACGCCCTGCGCCGCGGCACCACCTCGGCACTGCCGGTCCCCGCCCAGGCCGCTGACGGCCTGTATCTGTGACCCGGCGGCCCCGCCGGCCCCCGGCGTCCTCTGATCGCTAGTCGCCGTAGGCGGCGCGCAGCGCCTCCTCGACGGCGGCGCGGGCCGCCGCTCGGTCCAGGCCGAGGCGGCGAGTGCGTTCCACATACGCCGTCGCGGCCGCGGCCACCTCGCGGGCGCGGGCGTCGGCGGCGGCCACGAAGGTGCCGTGCCGGCCGCGGGTCTCGATCACACCGTCCGCCTCCAGGGCCCGGTAGGCCTTGGCGACGGTGTTGGCCGCGAGCCCCGACTGCTCGGCGAGGCCCCGGACGGTGGGCAGTTTGTAGCCGACCGGCAGCCGTCCCGCGCGGGCCTCCTCGGCGATCTGCCCGCGCAACTGCTCGTACGGCGGCACGGCCGAGTCCGCGTCGATGGTGATCTCCAGCGTCATGTCGGGGATCCTGGCACAACGGGTGCCGCCAGTGGCACGGCCCGGTCCGCCCCGGCGGGGTCGTAGGCGATCGTGTCGCCGCTCTCGTGCAGATGCGTCAGGAAGGGCACCCCCGCGCGATAGGCGTCCAGGCCCGCGCGGCAGTAGGCGACCATGTCGTGCGGCAGGTCGTCCAGCGGATACCAGCCCAGGCCCGAGCACTTGTCCGGCTCGCGGTTGACCGGCTCGGTGCCCGCGGGGAGCCGGGCGGTGAAGAACCAGCCGATCCTGGGCCTGCCGTAGGGGCTGCGGTGCTGCATCACCACCGCCGCCTCGACCTCGTGCGGTGCCAGGTCGATGCCGATCTCCTCCGCGGCCTCGCGGATCATCCCGGCCCTGACGTCCTCGCCGTCCTCCAGGTGGCCGGACGGCGCGTGCAGCAGCCCGTCGGCGTATCCGGTGCCTGCCCGGCGGCTGAGCAGCACCTCCTGGCCGCGCAGCAGGATCAGGTGGACGTCGACGATCTCGGTGTGGCGCTGCGGCGGGGCGGGCCTGACCAGCGCGGCATACCGCTCGTCCTCGACCTCGCGTCCCCACAGCGACGGGTCGGACCCGAGCTGGTGGATGGTGGTGGACCCGCCGAGGCCCGCGGTCAGCCGGGCGAGGGTGTCCGCGGTGATGCCGGCCGGGCTGACGGTGCCCCAGCGGCCCTCGATCAGCACGAGCCTGCCGCCCGGCCGCAGCAGCCGCGTCCACCCCCGGAGCACGGCGGCCGGGTCGGGCAGCGTCCACAACACGTGGCGGACCAGCACCACATCGAAGCGGCGGGGGCCGACCGGCGGCCGGGTCGCCTCGCCGACGACCGCCTGCGCGCCGGTGCCGGCCAGCTTCACGCGCGCCCGCGCGATCATCCGTTCCGACAGGTCGACGGCGGTGACCCGGTGGCCGTCCCGCGCCGCGAGCAGCGCGAGACTGCCGGTGCCGCAGCCGAGGTCGAGCACGTCCGAGGGCGCCGCGGGCAGCCAGGACCGCAGCCGTATCGCCCAGGCGTCCCTGACCTGCGGGTCGCGCAGGCCGTGGTCGGGCTCGTCGTCGAATCGGTCGGCTTCGGCGTCCCAGAACTGCCGTCCCGCGGTGTCGGTGGTCATGCGATCAGCCTGCCATCCGGCACTGACAGAGCGGCCGGTCACCGCGGGCCCTGCCGGTCCCGCGACGGCCGCTCACCGGCCGGGGCGGGTTCATGGGCGGTTCACCAGCTGGGGCGAATCGGCCCTGCGGGGGCGAGCCTGATCAACTCGTCGCGCAGCGCCAGCAGCCGGCGTTCGCCCACCATCTCCGCCCAGGGCCTGATCGCTTCGGCGGCGGACGCCTCGGCCGCGCGGGCGCAGCGCCATCCGCGGTCGGTGAGCAGGACCAGCCGGGCCCGCGCGTCGTCGGGGTGCGGCCGGCGCTCCACGTACCCCTTCTGTTCCAGCTCGTCGACGATCTGGCTCGCCGCCTGCCGGGTGAACCCGAGGTGCGCGGCGATCTCGGTGACGGTCGCGCCGTCCGGGGCGAGCCGGGTGAAGACGAAGCCGTGCGTGGGGCGCAGATCGTCGAAGCCGTGGGCCACCACGCCGGTGTGGATGTCCTGGACGAGGGAGCCCGTCGCGCTGAGCAGCGCGGCGGTCAGGCTCATCGCATCGGAGTACTTCATCGGGTCAGCTTGACACAGTGGGCAAGCTGCTTGAGTATATGAGAAAGCAGCTTGAGCAAGTTGCTTGAGTAAGTCTCTTGCCTGTCGGGCGGACCGCGGTGCGGCACGCCCCGATCTGTCCCTTGGGGGTCGTCATGCCGTTCGTCACCGCGGACAAGGCCGTTGTCCACGACATGCACGGAGTGCGCTTCGTGTCCTATGCGGCATCCGCGCTGGGCAGCGAGGAGTTGTGCGCCTGGCGCGGGGAGGTGCCCGCCGGGAGCGGCGGCCAGGCCCACACGATCAGCCGGGAGGAGGTCTTCCTCGTCCTGTCGGGCTCGCTGGAACTCACCATCGACGGCGACGCCCGACTGCTCGGCGCGGGGGACGTGGCCATCGCCCCGGCCGGCTGCACGCTCAATGTCGCCAATCCGACGCGGGAACCGGCCGGGATGTGGGTGACCACGAGCACCGGGCTGACAGCCACGCTGCCCGACGGTTCGCGGATATCGCCGCCGTGGGCCAGTTGAGTACGGCGCTCACGTCGTGGGATGACGGCCTGGCCGTAGATTGTCGGATCACGGTGTGGTGCGGCCTGGCACCGCGTCGCCCCGGTGTGGGAGTCAGTGGTGGAGCAGCTTGGCACGACCGATCGTGAACGTCTGGCCGCGTACGGCACCGTCTCCACGGCTCTGGCCCTGTGCAGTGACGAGCAACTGGCCGACCTGGTGGACGCGGCGACACCGTTGGGCTCCGGGATCGGCGGGCGTTCCTCGCTTCTGGAGGTCGACGGGACCCCGGTCTTCGTCAAACGGGTGCCGCTGACCGACCTGGAGAGGCTGCCGGAGCACGCGCGGTCGACCGCGAACCTCTTCGGGCTGCCGGCCTTCTGCCAGTACGGCCTCGGCGGGCCGAGCTCCGGGGTCTGGCGGGAGCTCGCCGTGCACATCATGACGACGAACTGGGTGCTCACCGGGGAGAACCCCGGCTTCCCGCTGACGTACCACTGGCGGGTGCTGCCGGACTCGGCGCCCTTGCCCGAGGAGCTGGCCGACGTCGACCGGGTGGTCGCCTACTGGGACGGCGGGTCGCAGGTGCGCCGCCGGATCGACGAACTCCGGGAGTCCTCGGCGAGCGTGACGCTGTTCCTGGAGTACATCCCGCAGAACCTGCGGGAATGGCTCGGCGAGCAGGTGAAGGCCGGCGACGAGGAGGTGACCGAGACGTGTCTGCGGGTGGAGCAGGCGCTGCACGCGGGCACGTCGTTCATGAACACCCGCGGACTGCTGCACTTCGACGCCCACTTCGAGAACATCCTCACCGACGGTCGGCGCCTGTACTTCGCCGACTACGGCCTGGCCCTCTCCTCCCGCTTCGAACTGTCCGAGGAAGAGGCCGGCTTCTTCGACCGGCACCAGGTCTACGACCGCTGCTACACGCTGACGTCCCTGGTGATCTGGCTGGCCAGCGCCTTGAACGGCTCCGGCGGCGAGGACGCCGACGCGCTGCTGCGCGCGTACGCACGGGGTGAGGGGCCCACGGGGATACCCGCCGCGGCCGCGGCGATCCTGAGCCGTTACGCCCCGCTCGCCGCCGTACTCAAGGAGTTCAACCGCAGGCTCCGGCAGGAGAGCAGGCTGACCCCGTATCCGCTGGAGGAGATCCTCCGGATCAGCGCGAGGGACGGCGTGTCGCTCACCTGACGGGGGGTGCGGGCACCGGGTCGCCGGCCAGGGTGGCCGGGTGGACGGCGGTGGGGCCGAAGCGGTGGCGGGCGCGGTCGGCGGCGGCCTCCACGGCGCGGGCGCGGACGTCGGCGGAGTCCAGGCTGAGCTGGCGGGTGGTGTCGGCGACGGGCCGCAGGCGGTCGGCGGTGAGGGCGTAGCCGCGCACCCGCGCGCGTTGCAGGCCGAGCGAGGCCAGGACGCCCAGGGCGGTGACGGTCAGCAGCGGTGAGTGGGCGGTGGGTTCGGGCAGCGTGCGGGTGCGGGTGGTGGCGCTCTGGTCGGCGTAGCGGAGGGTGAGCGTGAGCCGGCCGGTGACCTGGGCCTCGTTCCGCAGCCTGCGGCCGAGTTCGCCGGCCAGTCCGAGCACGGTGCGGTGGTGCTGGGCGGGATCGAGGCAGTCGCGGTCGAGCACCAGGTCGGCGGTCATGCGGGCCGCGGGCGCCTGCGGGGTGACCGGGCGGGGGTCGTGGCCGCGGACCCGTTCGGCCAGCAGCCGGGCGGGGGCGGCGCCCAGGATCCGCTGGAGGGTGACGGCGGGGGTGTCCGCGACCTGGCCGATGGTGCGCAGCCCGTAGCCGCCGAGTGCGGCTGCGGTGGTCCGGCCGACCCCGGGCAGCGCGGTCACCGGCAGCGGCCCCAGCCAGGCCTCCACCGCCGCCCGGTCGCCCGGGATGCGCGTGGTGTGCCCGGGAGGCGAGGCGGCCGCGGCCATGGCGGCCAGCATGGGGTTGGCCGCCAGCCCCGCACTGGTCTCGATGCCGTACAGCGCCGCGACCCGCATCCGCGCCATCTGCACCACCCCGAGGGGACCCCGGTCGAAGTAGCGCAGGGCCGAGGTCAGGTCGAGCTGCACCGCGTCGGGCGGGAAGGCCTGGAGGTGCGGGGTGATCCCGCCCAGCAGGTCGAGCACCTGCGCGTACCGCTCCTCGCCGGGGTCGCCGTGCAGGTGCAGGTGGGCGATGTGGCGCGCCCTCATCCGGCGCTCCCGGAGCTGCGGTGCCCGAGCTTGCGCAGGTCGGCCGAGCGGCTGCCGGCGGGCTGCAGGTCGGCGTAGGGATGCAGCCGGGCGCCGGCCGTTCCGTCCGGGAGGGTGCGCCGCGGCTGCGCGGGGGTGGGCTGCGGGCCGCTCGCCCCGAGCAGCGCGAGGGCCGCCTCGGGACCGTCGTCGCGGCGGGCGGCGGCGACCTTCTCCAGGTCCCAGGCCATGCTGCCGACGACGGTCCGCCGGGTGCCGCGGACCTGTACGGTGCCGCGGACCAGCAGCAGCCCTGAGTGGAAGACGGTGTGGGCGCACGCCTCGTGGGAGTCCTCGAAGAAGGCCAGGTCGACCATGCCGGAGCCGTCCTCCAGCGTGACGAAGATGACGCGCTTGCCGCTGGCGATCGGCGGGGTCTGGGTCGAGGCGCGCACCCCGGCGACCAGCACCTGCTGTCCTGCCCGCAGGCCGGCCAGGTGGGCGGCGTCCGTCGCGCCGACCTCCCGCAGCAGCCGGTGGTGGTACTCCATCAGATGCCGGGAGACGTCGATGCCGAACGTGTGCAGTTCCGCGCCGAGCACCTCACGCCCCGTCATCTCGGGCAGCCCGCCGGGCTCGGCGCCCCCGATCGCGTCGGCGGTGAGGGGCAGCTGCCCCTCGGCCGCGCCGCGCGGACGGGACTGCCGGTGCAGTTCGGCGATCTGCAGCAGCAGGTCGCGCCGGTTCAGCCGTCCGTCGTGCAGCGCGTCCAGCGCCCCCGTCTCCGCCAGCTGTTCGGCCACCGGCCGGCTGGGCCGTGCCCGCTGCCAGAGGTCGGACAGGGATCCGTACGGCTGTCCGGCGGCGATCCGGGCGCACTCCTCCTCGTTGATCCCGCGCACCCCGGACAGCGCGAGCCGTACCGCCCACCGGTCGCCGTCCGTGCGCTCGACGGTGTGCTCCACCCGGGAGCGGTTGACGTCCACCGGCAGCACGGGCACCCCGTGGCGGCGGGCGTCGGCGACGATCACCCGCTTGGGCCACATGCCGGGGTCGTGCTCCAGCAGTCCGGCCAGCAGGAACGCCGGGTAGTGCGCCTTCAGCCAGGCCGACTGCAGGGCGGGGACGGCGAAGGCGACCGCGTGGGCGCGGCAGAAGCCGTAGGCGCCGAAGGACTCCACCGTCGCCCACACCTCGTCGCGGACCTGGGGGCCGTAGCCGCGGGCGGCGGTCGTCCGGTGGAACCAGTCCCTGATCTGCGGCAGCTTGTCCTTGTCGCCGAGCAGCCGCCGGCCGACCTCGGCCCGGTCCCTGCCGCAGCCGGTCATCACGTGCAGCGTCTCGATGATCTGCTCGTGCCAGATCGTCACGCCGTAGGTGTCCGCGAGCACCTGTTCCAGGTCGGGGTGGGCGTAGTGCGGGTCGCCGCCGTGCCGGGCGGCGATGTACCGCTCGGGCATGCCGCCGGCCACCGGGCCGGGGCGGAAGAGGCTGATGTCGGCGATGACGTCCTGCACGTCCCGCGGCTGCATCCGGGAGAGCAGGTCCTGCTGGCCGGGCGATTCCAGCTGGAACATGCCGATGGTCCGGCTCTCCTGGATGAGCTTGAAGGCGAAGACGTCGTCCAGTGGCACCTGCTGCCCGTCGTCCAGGTCGATGTGGTCGCCGGTGGCCCGTTCGATCTCGGTGACGGCGTGCGCCATCGCGGACTGCATCCGCACCGCCAGCACGTCGAGCTTGATGTTGCCCAGCGCCTCGACCTCCTCCTTGGCCGCCATCGCCATCGGGTAGTCGCCCTGCGGGGTGGGCTGCACCGGGAGGCGGTCAAGCAGGGTCGCGTCGCTGATGATCACTCCGCACGGGTGCATGGCCATGCCGTGGACGAGGGAGTCGAGTCCTTCGGCGAGCTCCCACAGCGGCCCGTACCGCCCGGCCTCGGCGGCGAGCCCGCGCAGTTCGGGCAGTTCGGCCAGTGCGCCGGTGATGTCGCAGGCCCGCAGGTGCGGGAAGCTCTTGGCGATCCGGTCCACCTCGCCGGGGGCGATCCCCAGGGCGAGGCCGGTGTCGCGCAGCGCCCGGCGGGCCCGGTACGTCTCGGGCATCGCGGTGACCGCGACCCGCTCATGGCCGAACCGGCGGAAGATCGTGTCGTAGCACTCCAGCCTGCGGGCCGACTCCACGTCGATGTCGATGTCCGGCAGGCCCTTGCGCAGCGGGCTGAGGAACCGCTCGAACAGCAGGCGGTGGTCGAGCGGGTTGGCCGTGGCGATGCCCAGCGCGTGGCAGACCATCGACCCCGCGCCAGAACCGCGGGCCGCGACCCGGATGCCCAGCTCGCGGATGTCGGCGACCACCTGGCCGACGGCCAGGAAGTAGGCGTCGAAACCCAGTCCGGTGATGATCTCCAGCTCGCTCGCCATCCGCTCGCGGGCGGCCGGGTCGCGGTCAAGGCCGCGCCGGGCCAGACCCGCGGCGGCCTTCTCCCGCAGCAGTTCCGCGGCGCCGCCCGGGCCGGCTCCGACGACCTCGGGCTCGGGGAAGTGCCGGGCGCCCAGGCCGATCTGCCCGGGTGACAGCCGGCAGGCGGCCGCGGTGGCGGCGGTGTCGGCGAGCAGCCGGCCGGCCCGGCGCGGCCCCATCCCCGCGCACTCGGCGATGTCCTGCGCGGCCCTGGCCATCTCCGCCTCGCCCTTGAGCCAGCGCTGCCCGCCGTCCACCCGGCGCCGGTCGATGGGCCGCAGCAGCCGCGCGGCGTCCAGGACGTCGGCGAGCCGGTGCTGGGCGGGGTCGGCGTAGCGGACGGCGTTGGTCAGCACCGCGGGCGTACGGGTCCGGTCGGCGAGCGCCAGCGTCCTGGCGGCCAGCCGCAGCGATCCCGGACCGGTGCCGGAGCGGCCGTGGACGACCGCCTCAAGGCGCAGGTCCTCGCCGAAGATCTCCCACCACGGCCGCAGCAGGCTCACCGCGACGTCCTCCCGGCCGGCCGCCAGCGCCCGGGCCGGCTCCGAGAGCGGTCCGAGCAGCGCGGTCAGCCCCGGCCCGCCGTGCTCGCGCAGCGCGTCCCAGGACACCTGGACGGGGGCGGCCCGGCTCGCGGTGCCCACGTGGGCGGCGCTGGTGATCCGGCACAGCCGGGCCCAGCCCTGCTCGTCCTGGGCGAGCAGGACGAAGCGCAGCGGCGGCTCGACCACATGGGCGCCGCCGCGCACCGGGGTGCGCTGCCGGGCCGGTGGCGGTGGGGCGAGCGCCGCCACGGCCAGGTCGATCCCGAAGACCGGCGTGACACCGGTCTCCGCGCACGCCTGCGCGAACCGCACCGCCCCGGTGACGGTGTCCCGGTCGGTCAGTGCCAGCGCCGTCATCCCCCGCTCGGCCGCCCGCAGGGCGAGCTGCTCGGGGTGCGCGGCGCCGTACCGCTCGGAGTAACCGGACGCGACATGCAGATGGGCGAAGCCCGCCATGCCGCACCTCCATCACTCCACCCCTTTTCAGCCATCCGCCCGAAACGTTCCTCGTACGTTCGTTCGATTAGCTTAGCGCGGTCATCCCAGGTCAGCGACTCGAACACGCCCGCGCCGAACGATCCGGCCGCCGGAAACGGTGGCCGGATCGCACGGCTGCGCGCCATCTCGGCGGCGGGGCGGCGGACTTGGAGCCGCGGGACGCGGCGCCGCCGGACGCCATGACGTTTCTCACGGCTCCCGCGCCGGGCGCCGGCCGCCCGCTCAGCCCTCCGGGCCGGCGGAGCGCTTCCCTTCGCGGCCGGCCAGCACCGCGATCGAGGCGAACATGCCGGTCTCGCGGTCGCCGATCAGCTCCCACGCCCGGGCGATCCCGATCAGCAGCAGCACGACCAGCAGGTTGCCGACGCGCTCGGCGGCGCCGACGCTGCGCGGGTTCACGACGAGCTCGATCCCGCTGGCGAGTTCCAGGCCGAAGACGGCCAGCAGCAGGACGACGAGACCGGCCTGCCGGCGTACGTGCGGCCGCAGCGCCCCACTGCCGGACAGCGTGGACCGCGCGCCCGCGGCGGTGAAGAGGATGCCGATGACGGCCAGCACGATGGCGGGATAGCCGACGTTGTTCCCCGGTACGAGACCCAGCAGCGAGACCGCCAGCGCGTTGGTGAAGGCCGAGAGCGACGCGGCGGCGCGGACCTGCTGGATCACGACGGGACGGTCGGGCGTGCCCGAGCGCGGCGCGACGGACATGGCGACGAACAGCAGGCCGGTCAGCCCGGCGGCCGACGCGGCGACCGCGGCGAAGAGGCTCTGATACGTTCCTGTCGGCACCATATGACCCTATATGCCGGATCCGGAGATGCCCCGTGGGACGCCGGGCGGGCGCCCGCGGGGCGTCAGCCCGTACGGCCGGGCGCCGCAGCCGTACGGGCCGCGTCCCCGGCGGCCGGCGCGGGTTCCGGCGGGGCGGAAGGGCGCCGCAGCAGCAGGAACCAGGCCGCCGCCGCGCCGCCCGCCCCGACCGCCACGAGCTGCAGCCGGTAGTCGACCAGCGCCACCAGCACCGCCCCGAGGGCCGCGGCCACCGCGGTGGGCGCGAAGACCACCGTGCCCGCCGCGGCGGCCACCCGGCCCACCAGTGCCGGCTCGGTGCGCTGCTGCACGGCGGTGAAGGCTGCGACGATCACCCAGGGCAGCCCGACGCCGACCGCCAGCGTCCCGGCGAGCACCACCGGCAGCGACGGCACCGCGCGCACGGCCGCGCCCGCGGTGAACAGCAGCAGGCCCCCGGCGGCGAACGCGCGCTCCGGCACCCGGCGCATGACGGCGCCCGCCAGGATCCCCGCCACGATCGAGCCGGCGCCCTGGACCGCGTAGAGCACGCCGACGAAGGCGGGCGGGCGGTGCAGGCCGGTGTCGGCCAGCGCGTAGACCGCGGCGCTGCTGATCCCGGACAGCAGCATGGCGACGGCTCCGGCGCCCACCAGCCGCAGCAGCAGCGGGTCGCCGCGCAGCGCGCGTACGCCCTGCGCGGTCTGCTCGCGCCAGCCGCCGGTGGCCGGCGCGGGCGGCTCCTCGCGGAGGGGCAGGGCGGTGAAGGCGAGTGCGGCCAGCACGAAGGTGGCCGCGTCGAGCAGGGCGACGGCGCCGCCGCCCCAGCGCAGGAAGAGGCCCGCGCCGGCCAGCGGGGCGAGCAGTTTCATGGCCTCGTTCACCGTCATCCGCAGCCCGTTGAAGTCGCCGCGCAGCCTGGCGGGGACGGCGGTGACGACCAGGGCGGCCTCGGCGGCGTCGCACAGCACGGAACCCGCGCCGACCGCGGTGAGGACCAGCAGGAGCAGCCAGACGTCCCGCCCGGAGCGGACCGCGAGCAGCACCGGGAGCAGCAGGGCGAGGGCTGCGTCGACCCCGATCAGCAGCCGCCGGCGGCGGACCCGGTCGGCGACGGTCCCCAGCAGCGGCCCCAGCAGGGTCGGCAGCCAGACGCAGCAGGTCACCGCGGCGGCCAGGCTGCTCGATCCGGTCAGCGTCTTCACCCACACTCCGGCGACCAGCAGCATCGCCGAGTCGCCGAACCCGGAGACCAGGATCCCGCCCAGATAGGTCGCCGCGCCGCGGTCCCGCAGCACCTCCCGTACCGTCATGACTCCCAACCTAATGCTTGGGGGTGGGCCGGACAATCCCCGCAACCGGCGGCCAGGAGCGGTGTAATGGGCGTATGAGCGCCACCGATCCCCTGTTGCGCGCCCTCGCCCACCCGGTGAGGCTGCGTATCGTGTCCCTGGTCTGGAACGTCCCGCTGTCCGCCGCCGAGCTGTCCCGCGAGCTGGGCATCTCGCACGCGCTGGCCAGCCAGCACCTGCGCCGCCTCGACGCGGTCGGCCTGGTGGAGCTGGCCGAGGTGCGGGCCAACCGGGGCGGCCGGGAACGCCGCTACCGGGCGGTGCACGGCTCCCCGCTGTCCGACCAGCGCCACGAGGGGGTCCGGCTGATCGCCGAGGCGATGGCCCACAACCTGCGGGAGCGGGCGGCCCGCCGGCTGCCCGGTGCCGAGGGGGTCACCTCGGACGCGGAGCTGTGGGTGGCGCCCGAGGTCTGGACGGACTTCAGGCACCGGCTGGCCGCGCTCTTCGGCGAGTTGCACGACGCCGCCCGCGCCCCGCACGCCCCGGGCACGGTCGGAATCGGCGCGACGGTGATGGTGTTCCCCCTCGCGGAACCCGACGGCACACAACCCGCGGCCCCCGCACCGGACACCCGCGTACCGGACACCGGTGGGCCGCACGAACCCCAGGAGCGACCTTGAGCCAGGACCCCGCCACCGAGGCGCTGCTCGGCCTGCTGCGCGAGCAGCGCACCGGAGTGCTCGTCACCCTCAAGAGGGACGGCAGGCCGCAGCTGTCCAACGTGTCGTTCACCTACGACGACGCCAGCAGGACCATCCGCATCTCGGCGACCGACGACCGGGCCAAGACCCGCAATCTGCGCCGCGACCCGCGGGCGAGCTTCTATGTCAGTGCCCCCGACATGCGGACGTATCTGGTCGCCGAGGGCGACGCGGTACTGACCCCGGCGGCCGCCGACCCGCAGGACGCGACCGTCGAGGAGTTGATCTCGGTCTACCGGGCGATCGCGGGCGAGCACCCGGACTGGGACGAGTACCGTGCCGCGATGGTCGCCGACAAGCGGCTGGTGATCAGCCTGCGCGCGGACCGGCTCTACGGAGCGGGTACGCACGGTCCGGTCAGCGGCCCGCTGGACTGACCCGCGGGTGTCATCCGGCGGCGTCGGCCGCCCGGGCCAGCCGGGCGGCCACCGTCCGCAGGTGGTCGGCGAGTTCGGGCGGCTCCTTGACCTCGAACTCCACGCCGAGCATGCCGACGTACATCGCGAGCGCTTCCAGCGACTCGAAGCCGGTGCGCAGCTCGCAGCTGAGGTCGTCGTGCACGGTGACGGTGCCGAAGCCGGTCCAGTCGTACTCCGCGAGCGTGGCCGCCGAGGTGTGCAGGAGGATCACCGCCTGGTAGCGGTAGGCCCGCGAGGTGACGCCCTTGGCGACGTAGGCGGCCGCGTCGTCGGGCAGTTCGCGGGGGGTGAAGCGCGGCCCGGTCGGCGGCTTGGGCTCGATCCGGTCGACCCGGAAGGTGCGCCAGTCGGTGCGGTCGACGTCGTAGGCGAGCAGGTACCAGCGGTGGCCGTGGTGCACCAGGCGGTACGGCTCGACCGTACGGCGGCTGGCGCTGCCGCCGTGGTCGAGGTAGTCGAAGCGCAGTTGCTCGCGGTCCCGGCAGGCCGCGCCGACCAGGGTGAGCAGCTGCTGGTTGACGATCGGGCCGTGGCTGCGCGGCTGGACGGTGACGGCCTGCATCGACTGGACGCGGTGCCGCAGCCGGGAGGGCAGCACCTGTTCGAGCTTGGCCAGGGCGCGCACCGAGGTCTCCTCGATGCCCTCGACGGTGCCGCCCGCGCCGGTGCGCAGGCACAGGGCGACGGCCACCGCCTCCTCGTCGTCGAGCAGCAGCGGCGGCAGCGCGGCGCCGGCGCCCAGCCGGTAGCCGCCTGCGGTGCCGGGGGCGGCGTGCACGGGGTAGCCGAGCGCCCGCAGGCGTTCGACGTCGCGGCGGACGGTGCGGGCGGTGACGTCCAGCCGGTCCGCCAGTTCCGGCCCGGTCCAGTCGCGGCGGGACTGGAGCAGCGACAGCAGGCGCAGCAGCCGAGCGGAGGTTTCCAGCATGCCGCCAGTGTGGCAGCGGCCGCGGACAGGAACTGACCGCGAAGAGCTTCCGGCGATACGGCGATACGGCGGTCCCGCCGGAGGCCGCCCGTGCACGACGCCCCCGCCGTGCAGGGGCACGGCGGGGGCGCGGGCGTACGGGACGGGCGGACGGGTCAGTAGACGCTGACGCCGTACGCGCTGAGCGCCTCGGTGACCGGCTGGAAGTAGGTCGTACCGCCGGAGCTGCAGTTGCCACTGCCGCCCGAGGTCAGGCCGATGGCCTTGGCGCCGTCGTAGAGGGAGCCGCCGCTGTCGCCGGGTTCGGCGCAGACGTTGGTCCTGATCAGACCGGACACGACGCCGTCGGCGCCGTAGTTGACCGTGGCGTTGAGCGCCTGGACCGTGCCGCTGTGGATGCCGGTGGTCGAGCCGCGGCGCTTGACGGCCTCGCCGACGAAGGCGTTCGCGGCGCTGGTGATGTCCTGGCTGCCGACGGTGCCGTCATGCGCGACGGTGCTGTCGTAGCGGACGATGCCGTAGTCGTTCCCGGGGAAGCTGCTGCCCACCGTCGGGCCGATGTACGTGCCCGAGCTGGTGTAGTAGGCGGGGTTGCCCTGGGTGCAGTGGCCCGCGGTCAGGAAGTAGTACGTGCTGCCGCTGCGGACGTTGAAGCCGACCGAGCAGCGCCACTGGCTGGTGAGGATGGGGTCGCCGCCGGACAGCAGCTTGCTGAACGTGCCGGACACCCGGCTGATGTGGACGGCGTCGCCGTAGGCCGCGGTGGCCTTGGTGAGCGCGGCCAGCTGGGCGGCCGTCACCCGGCTGTCGGCACTGATCTCCAGGGTGTCGGTACGCGGGTCGACCGACCAGGCGGTGCCCGCGATGTCGGCGGCCTTGGTGGTGTCGCCCGCCTTGGCGAGCTGGGCCGCGCTGTGGGTGACCAGCCGGGGCACGGCGCCCGCGGCGCGGACGGCGTCGGCCGCGGCCTGGCTGGTGACGTTGACGACGGTGGTCTTGGCGGAGCTGTCGTAGTACGAGCCCGCGGTGCGGTCGGCACCGAGATGGGCGGCGAGCGACGCTGCCGCTTCCGGGGTCGCCTTCGCGATGCCGGCGGCCGGGGCGGCGCTGGCGGACGGAAGGGCGAACGCGGTCGCGGCGAGCAGGCCGGTGGTGGCGGCCAGCAGCTGTATGCGTCGGGTGGACTTCACTCGTTCCTCCTGTGGGGGTGGAGGGGGAATTTTGTCGGTGTACTGTCAGGCGCACCGATAAACGAACGCGCTGTCAGCCTGACGGGCACTCATGGGAGTATTCAGGCCTCACAGGGAACACACAAGAGGGCCAGGGCACCGGCAACTTGCTGGAAACACATCCGCCCCGGCGGACCCAGGTGCGCCCCGGCAGAACGGCATATGACACCGGATCAGGCCCGCGCCCCCGGCCCGCCCCCAGGCCTGCCCCCGGCCGCCCCCGGCCGCCCTGCCTTTCCGCCCCTGCCCGCCCCCGGCTCCCTGCTATCCGACCGGCCGGGGCAGACCCAGGTGGTCCCGCAGCGTCGTCCCCGTGTACGCGGTCCGCAGCGAGCCGCGCTGCTGGAGCAGCGGCACCACCCGCTCGACGAAGGCGTCCAGGCCGCGACCTGCGGCCGCCGGGTCGGGGCGCAGCACGAAACCGTCCGTCGCGGCGCTCTGCACCTGCGCGTGCAGCCGGTCGGCGAGGTCGCGCGCGGTCGCGGCGGAGCCGGCGGCACCCGCGGCCAGGTCGAACCGGGACAGCACCCGTGCCCGCCGCCCGCCGCGCCGTCCAGCCGCCGGGCGGCCGGTGATCAGCACCTCGGCCGTACCGCCGAAGTCCAGCACCACCGGCCGCCCCTGCGGACCCGCGGGATCGCCGAACCGCCCCGGCGGACCGCCCGCCCGCCCGCCGCTGAGCCGGTCGAGGGCGGCGATCCGGCGGGCCAGGTCGTACGGTTCGCGGCCGGCGGCCGTCACCGGGACCGCGACGGCCAGCCCGATCCTGCTGGTGAGCGCGGCCAGCGCGTGCAGCACGGTGACCGGCTCCGGGCCGCAGGGGCCCGGTCCCGCCCAGCCGCCGGGCCCGGGCGGCTCCCCCGCCGCGGCCGCGCCGGCGGCCGGCGGCGAGGCGCCGCCGGTGAGCAGCAGGAAGTCGAAGAGGCCGCGCTCTGCGGCCAGCGCGAGCGCGGCGCAGGCGGCGAAGTCCGCCTGCGGCCCTGACCCTTCGCCGTCCGCGGGCAACTGGACGGCCAGGTGCAGTGGCCGTACGGCGGTGGCCGGCGCCTGCCGGGCGGTCACGACAGCGCCCCGTGGCTCAGCGCGGACGTGCGGGCCGGGCGGTGCAGGCCGAGGTGTTCGCGCAGCGTCGCGCCCGGGTGGAAGGAGCGGAAGAGGCCGCGGTGCTGGAGCAGCGCGGCCGTGCCGTTGACAAAGCGCTCCAGGTCGCGCCCCGGTTGCACCGGGCGGACGTGGAAACCGTCGACCGCGCCCTGCCGCTGCCAGTCCGCGATGAGTTCCGCCAGGTCCACCGGGCCGCCCCGGAAGAGCACCCCGCCCGACGGGTCGGCCAGCAGCGCGATCTCGGCGCCGGGCTCCGCGCCCACCTCGCCGCCGCCGAGGTCGACCGACAGTTCGGCCAGCACCAGCAGCCGGTCCGGGTCGCGGCCCGCCTCGGCGGCGAGCCGGTGCAGGTCGGCCCTGATCCGCCCGGCGGCCCCGGCGCGTACGGCGCGGACGAAGGCGATGTCGGCGTGCCGGGCGGCGACGGCGCGGGCCGCGGATTCGGTGGCGTCCAGCGCGGTGACCGGGGCGCCCGAGGGCGCCCGGCGGCCGGCGCGCCACATCCCGGTGACCGCGCCCGCCGCGGCGTCGGCGGCCTGCCACACCGCCGCGGGCCGCTCCGGCCGCCGCCCGCGGCCTCTCTGCACCGGCGGCGGCCCCGGTATCCCGGGTGCCCAGCCGGCCCGGCCGCGGCTGACCCAGTCCAGCGTCGCGACGGCCATGGCGACGTCGAAGGGGTCGGCGCCGGCGGCCGGCACGGCGGGCACGAGGCCGATCCGGCCGGTGGCCGGGGCCACCCCGGCGAGCAGCGCGAGCGCGTCCAGCGCCCCGGGACGGTCGCCGTCGGCGGCGCCGAGTTCCAGCGTGACGAAGTCCAGGCCGCCGCCCTCGGCGAGCCGGGCGAGGTCGCGGAAGTACGCGGTCCCGTGCTCTGCGGGGCCGCCGCCGATCGCGGCGGCCAGATGCAGGGTGCGGCCGAGGCGGTGCGGGGCGGCGGAAGGGAACGGGACGGCTGCGGAGGGATATGAGTGAGCAGACGAGTGGGCAGGCATGCGAAGGCTCCGTCGACACGCGGAAGAGGCACGGGTGGTGCCTTCACACAGCCGCCGCGTCCCTCAACGCGGCTGGCCCCGCCAGGGGCTTCGTCGAAGGCTAAGCCGCCGCTGTCGCCCGCTGTCAAGCATGTCCAGCCTGTGGACACCGCGTCTCGCCGCGGTTGACGGATCGCGGCGGCGGCTGCTGCACTGTGGGCATGCGCAGCTGCCGGCTCGTCACCCGCGACCACATCGACTTCGGTCGGGTGTGGTCGGCGTCGTGTTGTGGTCGCTGACCACCCCGACGGAACGTCCGGCCTTCACACACGCATGCTTCGCTCTTCCCCGCCCCTCCCTCGGGCTCCCCGCACGGGTGTGACACCCCGGTGGTACCCGCTGGGCCGGCCGGCCCGACCGCCGGTTCAGCACCCGCAGTCGCAGCAATCGCAACCGTCGCATCCGTCACAGCAACTGCAGCAGTCGCAATCGCAGTCGCAGTCGTTGCACCACGCGTCCCTGCGCTGTCCGCTCCACGCGTCGTCGTGCTCGCTGCAGCACAACTGGCAGGTGCAGCACAGCCCGGTGTAGACCAGGCAGCCGGCGAGCAGCCCGCGCCGCCGCGGCGGTTCCGGCGGCGGGAAGCCGCCGGGGAAACCGGGGCCACCGGGCCCGTAAGGGCTCTGGCCCGGAGCGCCGGGAGCGCCCGGCGCGTACGGATCCCCGCCGAACGGACTGCCGCTGCCCCGGATGGCCGTGTCCGCGACCGCGATGTCCGTGACCGCGATGTCCGCGGCCGCCGCTCCCGCGCCCGTCTGCGGCCCGTGCGCGCAACCGCCGCCGCCGAACACCCGGTCCACCGACCGGCCCAGCTCGTGCACCAGCAGCGCGTGGGCCAGCCGGCCCGCGGCCGAGCCGGCGGTGTCGGCGTCGCGCAGGGCCAGTCGTATGCCGTGCAGCGCGTCGTCGCACAGCCGGCGCGCCTCGGCGAGGCCGGTGCCGGTGCCGGTGAGCGGGTTCCAGGCGCCGGAGCGGGTGTCCTCGGCCAGGTCCTCGACCGCGTCGAGCAGATGGGCGAGCCGCCCGAACAGCCGGCCCGCCTCCGCCAGCGGCGCCCTGTTGGCGGGGCGGCCCGCGAGCACGGCGGTGTGCGCGAAGGCCGCGGCCGTGGCGGTCTCGGTCGGCTCGGTGACGGTCAGCAGCGGTGTGCCCGCCCCGGCCGCCGCCTCGATCGCGCCCTGCCGGTCGACCGCGTCGACCAGCACCGCGGTGTCGAAGCCGAGGTCCCCGCCGGTCCTGGCGCCCGCCCTGTCCCAGCGGCGGGCCACCCCACGGGCCGCGGCGGCCACCGGCCGCCGCCGGTAGGCGCCGTCCCGGTCATCGACGTGGTCGCGCATCTTCGCCGACGCAAGCACCAGCGACACCGCCGCGGCCAGCCGCGCGCCCGCGCCGGTGGCGACCGGGGCCGTGCGCATGCCGCGCAGCGGGCAGGGTCCCGCCGTCCTGCGCTGCTCAGCCGTCGCGGATGTCTGCGCCTCGACCAGGACCGAGATGATCAGGCCGTCGTAATTGGTGGCGATTCTCGCGACCTGCCCGTGCCCGTCCCGCAACGCCAGGCACAGCCCGCACAGATGCGCGAGCCAGGAGGCGGCCATTCCCTCGGACATTCGATGGCGGCACGGCCTGATGACGCCGAACATTCATTCCCCCCGCGGACCCCGCGTGCCCCGCAATTCCCGCGGGTCACGCCGAAACTCCTTCAACCGACAGCCAGTCATGTTATCGCCTGTCGGATCATCGTCCGGGAATGCATGATGGGTACCCGCAGGACGGGGCAGACGCCCTGCGCAGGGCCGTACGGCCCTGGTCGTCACTCGGACGTGAAATGCGTTCCCATCGGATCGTCACCTTCCCTACACCTCCGGCGGCCTGACGGTACGCCACTATCGTGTGTGCCAGTACCGTCACAACTCGGCTCTGTGGCGGCTATCCGCTTGGCGCATCATCGACATCATGGACGACGATAGGACTTGCGGACGGACGGTACTGACCGCGTGTGAGAGAGGAGGCGTCCATGGGATCGGTTCGACGGGCGAGTGCCTGGCTGGGCCTCGTCGACGACAACGGTGGCGAGGGTTACTACGACGAGGAGTACGCCGACTACGGCGAGGGCTCCGAGCGTGCCGAGACCTGGGTGACCGATCCGCGCGTGCGGGTCGCCACCGAGACGGCGCAGGAGCAGGGCCGGCGCATCGCCACCGTCACCCCGGACGGCTTCCGGGACGCACGCGGCATCGGCGAGCTCTTCCGTGAAGGTGTGCCGGTGATCGTCAACCTCACCGGTATGGAGTCGGCGGACGCCAAGCGCGTGGTCGACTTCGCCGCGGGCCTCACCTTCGGCCTGCGCGGTTCCATCGAGCGGGTGGCCACCCGGGTCTTCCTGCTGACCCCGACCGACTACTCGGTGCTCAACGCCGACAGCCGCCGCGGCGGCGACGGCTTCTTCAACCAGAACTGAGCAGCGCTCTCACCGGATCGCGCGCCCGCGTCCGGTGGGAGTCCTGCCGCGCACCGCCGCCGGCCGCGAGCCGCCGTCGGCCGTATGACGCCGGTCAGCCGCGGAAGGCGTCGAGACCGGTGAGCGCCTTGCCCAGCACCAGCTGGTGCATCTCGACGGTGCCCTCGTAGGTGAGCACCGACTCGAGGTTGGTGGCGTGCCGCATGACGGGGTATTCGAGCGAGATGCCGTTGGCGCCGAGCACGGTGCGGGCGGTGCGGCAGATCTCGATGGCCTCGCGGACGTTGTTGAGCTTGCCGAAGCTGATCTGCTCGGGGCGCAGCCGCCCGGCGTCCATCCGGCGGCCGAGGTGGTGGGCCAGCAGGATGCCCTTGTGCAGCTCCACGGCCATGTCGGCCAGTTTGGCCTGGGTGAGCTGGAAGCCGCCGATCGCGCGGCCGAACTGCTCCCGGCTGCGGGCGTAGTCGAGCGCCGCCTCGAAGCTGGCGCGGGCCGCGCCCATCGCGCCCCACACGATGCCGTAGCGGGCGTGGCTCAGACAGCTCAGCGGGCCGCGCAGCCCGGTCACCCCGGGCAGCACCGCGTCGGCCGGCAGGCGGACGCCGTCCAGGACCAGTTCGCTGGTGACCGAGGCGCGCAGGCTCCACTTGTGGTGGATCTCGGGGGCGCTGAAGCCGGCGGTGTCGGTGGGCACGGCGTAGCCGCGGATGCCGTCGTCGGTCTGCGCCCACACCACGGCGACGCCCGCGACCGATCCGTTGGTGATCCACATCTTGCGGCCGTCGAGCACCCAGTCGGAGCCGTCCCTGCGAGCCCGGGTGCGCATCCCTGCGGGGTCGGAGCCGTGGTCGGGCTCGGTGAGCCCGAAGCAGCCGATGACCTCGCCGGCGGCCATCCGCGGCAGCCACTGCTGCTTCTGCTCCTCGGAGCCGTAGCGGTGGATCGCGTACATCGCAAGCGAGCCCTGCACCGAGACCAGCGAGCGGATGCCGGAGTCGGCCGCCTCCAGTTCGAGGCAGGCCAGGCCGTACTGCACGGCGCTGGCGCCCGCGCAGCCGTAGCCGGTCAGCGGCATGCCGAGGGCCCCGAGCGCGCCGAGCTCGCGGGCCAGTTCGCGGATGACGGGCAGCTCGCCGCGCTCGTACCAGCCGGCCACATGCGGCAGCACCCGGTCGGCGGCCCACTTGCGTACGGTGTCGCGGACCGCGCGGTCCTCCTCGCCGAGCAGGTCGTCGAGACCCAGCGGGTCGTAGGGGTCGAACGGCGGCAGGCCGGACGGGGACGCTTTCGCTGCGGGCGGCATGGCAGGGACCTCCGGCCAGAAAAACTAGCAGTGGTAACGACGGACTCCGGCCCGACGTTACGGTTCAGTCTGCCGCGCGTCCAGAGCGTACGGACGTCGGTGCCGCCTGGCGCGCCGGGAGTTGCGCGTCCCGGCTGACCGCGGGCCGGGTGTCTGGCGGGGCGCACTCCATCACGCGCGGCAGCCGCAGCGCCGCGCACGCGCCGCCGACCAGCAGTACCGCGCTGACCAGCAGCGTCAGGTGCATGCCGAAGACGAAGGAGTTGCGAGCCGCGTGCCGCAGCGCGGCCCCGCTGCCGCCGCCGAGCCGGTCGGCGACGTCGTAGGCCCCGCCCAGCGACTGGCCCGCCGCGGCGGTGTCGGCGGCGTCGACGCCTGCGGCGTGCGGGGCGTAGGCGGCGTTCATCACGCTGCCGAGCAGGGCGATGCCCATCCCGGCGCCGAGTTGGTACGAGGTCTCGCCGATCGCCGCCGCGCCGCCCGCCTGGTGGGCGGGGGCCTCGCTGAGCATCGACTCGTAGGCGCCGAAGAGGGTGGCCTCAAGGCCCGCCCCGAGCATCACGAAGGCGGCGGTCAGCAGCAGCGGCCGGTCGTGCTGGCCCATCGCGGTCAGCGACAGCACGGCGAGCGCGGTGAGCAGGAAGCCGCCGGCGACCATCCGCCGTGGGCCGAAGCGCTGCAGCAGCCGGGGTCCCGCCAGGCCCGCGGCCATCGCGGCGAAGGTCAGCGGCAGCAGCCGCAGACCGGTGTCCAGCGGGCTCAGGCCGAGCACGAGTTGCAGGTACTGCACCGCGATCAGCTCCAGGCCCACCAGCGCGAGCATCGCCAGCACGATGCAGCCGACCGAGGTGGTGAAGCCCGCCCGGGCGAACATCCGCATGTCGATCAGCGGGTGCTCCCGGCGGCGCTGGCGGCGTACGAACAGCGCCAGCAGGGCGGCGCCGGCCAGCAGAGGCAGCCACACCGAGGGTTCGAGCGGGGCCGCGCCCGCGCCGAGCCGTTTCACGCCGAAGACCGTGCCGAGCACTCCGAGCGCGGCGGTGACCGCGCCGAGCACGTCCCACGGCCCGTCGCAGGCGCCGCGCGACTCGGGCAGCAGCAGCCTGCCCGCCGGCAGCATCACCGCCATCAGCGGGATGTTGACCAGGAAGACCGAGCCCCACCAGAAGTGCTCGACCAGCAGGCCGCCCAGCACCGGGCCGATCGCCGCGCCCACCGCGGCGACCGCGCTCCACACCCCGATCGCCAGGGCCCGCTCGCGGCGGTCGGGGAAGACCTGCCGCAGGATCGACAGGGTGGCGGGCATGATCATGGCGCCGCCCGCGCCGAGCAGCGCGCGGGCGGCGATCAGGATGTGCGGGGTCGGCGCGAAGGCGGCAAGCGCGGAGGCGGCACCGAAGAGGGCGTAGCCGGTGAGCAGCACCCGGCGGCGGCCGATCCGGTCGCCGAGCGTCCCGAACAGGATCAGCAGCGAGGCCGCGATCAGCGGATACGCGTCGACGATCCACAACAGGGCCTGCCCGCTGGGGTGCAGGTCCTCGCTGAGCGCCGGCACCGCGACATGCAGCACGGTCGCGTCCAGCGCCACGATCAGCAGGCTGACGCAGAGGACCACCAGAATGGTCCACCGGCTGACCGGTCGCGTCATGGGCGTACCTCCACGAACGAGTGAGCGGCCAGCGTACGCGAGCCCCGCCGCTGCTCCTGGCCCCGCGCGGCGGCCGTCCGGACACGGCGTACCGGCGATCGGACGGGAAACTCCGCAGAAAGGGCAGGGAAATAAGCGATAAATAAGAACACGACGATGTGAGTATCAACACCCGAACATAAACTCCAGGCCTTCCCGCATTCTGCCGAAACCGCCCTCAGCCAAAGGGGTGGTGAGACGCAGTCCACATCACATCGTCATTACAAAGCAGGCCGTTCGGCCGACCAATGCCGTCACACGCTGTAACGTCGATTGGGTGCGTACCGATGACAGGCTCCACCGAGCGGCGGAGCGCCCGGCCAACCGCGCCCTGCCGCGGATGAGTCGAACACGCGTATGGCTGTTCGGCGCGACGCTGGCGGTCTACGTGGCCATCGTCGTGGGCGTCCTGACCACCTCGAAGCTGGTGACGCTGGACTGGCAGGTCATGCTCTGGCGTCCCTACAAGCAGTGGCCGCAGATCCACGCGTTCCTGGACTATTTCGTGGTTCTCGGTCAGCGCGGTCCGACCGCCGTCATGGTGCTCGCCTGGCTGGGCTGGCGGGCGTGGCGGCATCGCACCCTGCACCCGCTGCTGGTGCTGGGCACCTCGCTCCTCCTGCTGAACATCACCGTGGGGGCCGTGAAATACGGCCTGGGACGGCTCGGACCGCATTACGCGACGACCGTCGGATCGGCCGAGATGTTCGCCGGCGGCGATATATTTCCCTCGGGTCACACTGCCAACGCGGTCGTGACCTGGGGTGTTCTGGCGTATCTGGCCACCACGTCGCGGGCCAGGCGCTGGGGCTCGGTGGCCAGCGCGTTGCTGGCGCTCGGCGTGGGCGCGACGACGGTCTACCTGGGCACGCACTGGGTGAGCGACGTGCTGCTCGGCTGGGCCGCGGGGCTGCTGATCCTGCTGGCGCTGCCGTGGTTCGAGCCGGCGATGGCCTCGGCCGAGGTCTTCCTGACCACCGCCTGGACGCGGTGGCGGGACCGCTCGCACAGCCTCGCCCGGCAGACGGTGCCCGCGGGCGCGCTCGCCCGGCAGGACGAGGACCCCGGCGCCGCGCAGGCCACCCGCCACGCGGTCACCGCGAGCGGCACGGCGGCATCGGCGGCCACCACCGCGACCGCCCCGGGGGCGAACAGCCCGCACGCGCCGGGCCGGCCGCCCACCGGGCGCCACGAACGCACCCCGATGACGCCGGCGGGCAGCCGCCGCCCGCCGGTGGAGCGCCCCCGCCCGGCCCCGCCCCTGGTCCACCAGCAGGCCGCCCGCGGCCGGGGCGTCTCCGGCTGATCCCGCCGCGCAGGCAGAAGGGCCGGTCACCGTACGCGATACGGTGACCGGCCCTTCCCGCTGTCCGGGGCGGCCTGCGGTGCCGGCCGGCCTGCGGGGCGGTCAGCCCAGCCAGCAGCGCCGGATCCGGCCGTCGGCGACCGTGAAGTTCAGCCGGCCGGCCACGTACTCCATCGTCACCACCGCGTCCGGCGGCAGGCTGCGCACCGTCTGCCAGCCGTGGTCGTAGGCCCTGCGCACGGCTTCCTCCTCCGGCAGGCCCGGGTAGGCGTCGAGGTCGTCGTGCGGATTGGGGGCCGGGAAGGGCCGCTGCGGCTCGTCGGGGTCAGGGTCGGCTGAGTGCGGTGAGGGCGCCATGCCTGCCACGGTAGGCCGCCGGACGGGTGTACGCCGCCCGGGTGGGGGTATGCGTCACAGATCGTGTATTCCTTACACGGCCCCACGTGCGAATACCGCGCCCCAATGAATTTGCTGTGCGCACAACTTGTGCACAACTTCTCCGCAATGCCCGCCGTCACCCGGTCCGATATGCGGACGGATTGTGATTCTGCGGGTGGGTCAGCGGTCGGCCGTCCGGCCCCCGGCCTTGCCGCGGGTCTTTCTGACCGCCGCCCTGCGGGCGGCGCCGCCGGCGTCGAGGGCGGTCAGCACCGACCCGGCCACCCGGGTGGCCGTCGCCCGCACCGACGCGCGCGCACCGGCCGCGGGGCGGCGGCGGGCGGCGAGCAGCTCGCGGTAGAGCCGCAGATGCCGCTCGGCGACCACCGCGGGGTCGTACGCCGCCGCGGCGGCCAGCGCCGCGCGGCCCATCTCCTTGCGGCGCTCGTCGTCCTCGATCAGCCGCAGCAGCGCGGCGGCGATCGCGGGGACGTCGCGCGGCGGCACCAGCAGCCCGGTCACCTCGTCCCTGACGATCTCCCGCGGGCCAAGCGGGCAGTCGGTGGCGACCACCGGAAGCCCCGCCCGCATGCCCTCCACGATCGTCATCCCGAAGGACTCCACGGACGAGGTGACGGCCAGCACCGAGGCCTTGGCCAGTTCGGGCTCGATCGGCGCCGCGGGGCCCATCAGCCGCACATGCCGGTCCAGACCGAGCTCCGCGATCAGGGCGGCCAGGGCCGCGCGCCGCTCGCCCTTGCCGTAGAGCCGCAGCCGCCAGTCGGGGCGGGCGGCGGCGACGGTGGCGAAGGCGCGGACCAGGTCCTCGTAGCGCTTGGCCTCGGCGAGCCGCCCCGCGGCCACCACGACGCGCGCCGACCCGTCGGAGACCGCGTCACCCGCCGCCGGCACGCAGTTGGGCACCCCGGTGGCGCGGATGCCGGGCATCCGGCGGCGGTAGACGGCGGCGTCGGCGCCGGTGGTGGTGGTGACGGCGTCGAGTGCCGGGTAGCGGCGCCGCAGGGTCGCGGTGAGGCGGGTGGAGTGGGTGTCGAACGTCAGGTGCTCCTGGGCGACCCGGACGATACGCCGGGGCGCCTGCCGGGCTATGTGCACGTTGAGGCCGGGCCGGGTGCCGACCACCACGTCGGCGTCCAGGGCCGCAAGGCAGGCACCGATCAGGTCGTCGGTCAGGGCGCTGTACTCGGCGTACTTCCGGTCGCCGCGCGGGAAGACCCGGGCGGGGCGGCCGGCCCGCGGGTCGTCGCGCAGCCGGGCCGGGCCCTCCGTACGCAGGTCCGCCAGCGGGCGCAGCCGGACCCGCGGGTCGTAGGCGAAGGCGGGCACCTCGCGGCTGCGGAAGACCGAGAGCACCTCCACCTCGTGCTCGGCGGCCAACGCGCCCGCCAGGTTGCAGGTGGTGCGGATGGTGCCGCCGACGCCGTAGGCGTTGTGCAGCAGGAAGGCTATGCGCATCGCTTTCAGATCCCCCGGGCAGCGTCCCGCCCCGGCCGGCGGGCCGGGGGCTGACGGACTGTCAACCCTCGACCTTAGCAACCGCCGGACATTCGTTCGAGGTTCGCGGTGCGGACGGCTCCGGTCCGCCGGACCGGATCAGTCGAGGGTGAGGACCGCTCCCGCGGCCAGCTGGTTCGGGTCGCCGCCGACCGCCGCCTTGTTGAGCTGGTACAGCTGCTGCCAACCGCCGGACACGCCGTAGTCGGCGGCGATCTCCGACAGGGTCTCGCCGCTGCGCACGGTGTGCACGATGTGGGTGTGGTCGCTCAGCCCCAGCCGCTTGGAGCAGGCCGGCCAGGCACCCCAGCCCTGGACCCGCAGCACGGCCTCGGCGACCGCGATCTGCTGGTCGGGGGTGGCCAGGTCGGCCCGCTTGGCGTACTTCAGGCCGCCGAACAGCTCCCAGGTCGGCTGCCAGAACTGCAGCCCGCCGTAGAAGCTGTTGCCGGTGTTGATGTGCCAGTCGCCGCTGCTCTCGCACATCGCGATGTCGTCCCAGACGGAGCGGGCCCGCCGCACCGCCGCCGTCGCCCGTGCGGGCTGCTCCGCGGGGGTGCCGAGCGCCGCGCGTACGGCCGCCGGGCGCGAGGGTGCGCCCTGCGCCGCCGCGGCGGGCTGGGCGGTCAGCGGCAGCAGGGCTGCGGTGCCGAGACCGGCGAGGACGGCCACGCGGTGGCGTCGCGGACTATGACGATAAAACGATTTCTCGCTCATCGGCACACGCTAAGCAGGCACTCCCCCGGCTTCCGGGGCGGCACGCCCCGCCCCGCACCGCACCCACCCGTTCGGCCCACCCCCTCCCGCGCCGGCCTGCGGGGCCGAACCCGCGTTCCGGCAAACCGTGACTCCCGGCACGGACCGGCCGTTGTCACAGTGCGCCGGGGCAGGCCCGGCCGAACGGACCAAGGAGACTCCCGTGGCGCCCCTGCTCGACGTGAGCGACGAGGTACGAGCCGAGATCGGCGAGGAGGAGACGCAGCGGCTCCTCGCGGGCGAGAACGCGCCGGGCACGTACGACTGCACGTCCTGCCGCACCCCCGGGGACACCGGGCAGGAGCGGACGAGCACCGTGCTCTTCGTCGGGGACGAGACCGCGGTGCTGGCGTTCGCGCACGCCGCGTGCATCCCCTCGCAGGTCGTGCCGGTCTCCGAGGAGCACCTGCAGGGCGCTGTGCGCAGCATCTCGGCCGACGAGGAGGCGGCGCCCGCCTTCCCCGTGCAGGCGCCCGCCCCCGCCGCCGCTCCCATGCCCGCGCCCGGGACGGCGCCGCGGCAGGCGGTACTGGGCATCACCTGCGGGCTGATCATCGTCGAGGAGGCGCTGCGGCCCGCGCTGGTGATCGAGCCGACCGGACCGGTCGCCCGGGTCGGCGCCACCGGCAGCGGCGACGACTTCCTGCCGCTGCTCATCGAGCAGGGATTCATGCCGCAGCTCGACCTGGAGGCGCCGCCGTCGCCGCTCACCGGCTGGTCCGTGCTGCTGGCCATGGGCAAGCTGCACGCCGTGCTGCAGCCGGCGGTGGGCGGCGCCCCGCCCACCGCGTGGTGGCAGGCCCACCAGCCGCTCCAGGTCAGCGACGGCTGGCGGGCCGCGGTCAGCCGCACGAACGCGGTGTACGTCTACGCGGGGCCGGCCGGCTCGATCGGCCGGCAGCCCCGGGAGGACCTCATGCGGGACGCCCTCGCCAAGGCCTGTGCCAGGGGGCAACTGGTCGGGGCGACCATGCCGCTCGCGGGCACCTGACCGGAACCCCTTCCCCTGGGCACGGGGGCCGTGCGCTCCCCCTTCCGCAGGGGGCGCGCTTCCGCGGGCCGCGGTGGGCGGGCGGCTCCCCTTCGCAAGGGACCAGCGCACCACCGGCCGGTGGTCCGGCAACGACGGCAACAGCCCCTTCGGGGCGGTGACGACCCGCGGCCCGGCGGGGGGCAGGGCGCGCAGTTCCCCGCGCCCCTGGGTGAGTTCCACATGCGGAGCCTTCACACGCGACGGCGCGTCGTGGCTGGGCGCGCAGTTCTCCCCCAGCGCTTCGCCTGGGGGCACCCCCACGCGCCCCTGTCGGGCGCCGCCCGGGCGCAGAGGGGGGCGCCGACCGGGGGGGGGAAGTTCAGCCGGGCGGCCCGCATCCTGGGGGAATGCCGGTCGTTGGCAGATACGTGCAGACCTTTGACGCCTCCTCCCGGTCCCCCTTCCAGCGGTACATCCCGCCGATGCGCAGCGCGCAGGACGCGTCCGGGGGCGGTGGCTCGGCCACGCCGATCTACGACGCTCTGTACAGCGAGTACCGCCGGCTCTTCCGTACGCTGCCGGGCGACCGCACCGGCGAGGAGTCGCTGCAGTTCGTCGGTTTCTCCACCTGGCACCCGGACTTCCCGCCGGCCTCGCCGGGCCGGCACCGGGGGAACGGCCCGGCGGCGCTCCCACCGGGCCGGGCGGACAACCGGATGAACGAGCTCTGAGCCCCGCCCGCCCGGCCCGGCAGGGCTACTTCTTGCGGCCGCGCTTCTCGCGGACCCGGACCGACACCTGGATCGGCGTGCCGGCGAAGCCGAACTCCTCGCGCAGCCGGCGCTCGATGAAGCGCCGGTAGCCCGCCTCCAGGAAGCCCGAGGCGAAGAGGACGAAGCGCGGCGGCTTGGTGCCCGCCTGGGTGCCGAACAGGATGCGCGGCTGCTTGCCGCCGCGCACGGGGTGCGGGTGGGAGGCGACGATCTCGCCGAGGAAGGCGTTGAGCCTGCCGGTCGGCACCCGGGTCTCCCAGCCGGCCAGGGCGGTCTCGATCGCGGGGACCAGCCTCTCCATGTGCCGCCCGGTGCGGGCCGAGACGTTGACCCGGGGTGCCCACTGCACCTGGACGAGGTCGCGCTCGATCTCGCGTTCCAGGTAGTAGCGGCGCTCCTCGTCCAGCAGGTCCCACTTGTTGTAGGCGATGACGACCGCCCGGCCCGCCTCGACGGCCATCGAGATGATCCGGGTGTCCTGCTCGGCGAGCGTCTCGGAGACGTCGACCAGGATGACTGCGACCTCGGCCTTCTCCAGGGCGGCGGCGGTACGCAGCGAGGCGTAGTAGTCGGCGCCCTCGGTCAGGTGGACCCGGCGGCGGATGCCCGCGGTGTCGATGAACTTCCAGGTGATGCCGCCGAGTTGGATCAGCTCGTCGACCGGGTCGCGGGTGGTGCCCGCGATCTCGTTGACGACGACCCGGTCCTCACCGGCGATCTTGTTCAGCATCGACGACTTGCCGACGTTGGGCCGGCCGATCAGCGCGATCCGGCGCGGGCCGCCGACGACGTCGCCGAACGTCATCGCGGGCGCCTCGGGCAGCACGTCCAGGATCGCGTCCAGCAGGTCGCCGGTGCCGCGGCCGTGCAGCGAGGAGACCGGGAAGGGCTCGCCGAGGCCCAGGTTCCACAGCGCGGCCGCGTCGGCCTCGCCCGAGGGCCCGTCGACCTTGTTGGCGGCCAGCACGACCGGCTTGCCGGCCCTGCGCAGCAGCTTGACGACGGCCTCGTCGGTGTCGGTGGCGCCGACGGTGGAGTCGACCACGAAGACCACCGCGTCCGCCGCCTCGATGGCGAACTCGGCCTGTGCGGCGACGGAGGCGTCGATGCCCAGCACGTCCTGCTCCCAGCCGCCGGTGTCGACGATCTTGAAGCGGCGGCCGTTCCAGTTCGCCTCGTACGTGACGCGGTCGCGGGTGACGCCCGGCTTGTCCTCGACCACTGCCTCGCGGCGGCCGATGATCCGGTTGACCAGGGTCGACTTGCCGACGTTCGGGCGGCCGACGACGGCCAGCACCGGCAGCGGGCCGTGGCCCGCCTCGGCGAGGTCGTCGGCCACCTCTTCGAGGTCGAAGCCCTCGTCGGCGGCGAGCTCCATGAACTCGGCGTATTCGGCGTCGCCGAGCGCGCCGGTCTCGCCGTGCTGGTCGTGCTGGTCCATTGGTCTCTCCGTCGGTCAACAGTGGTGCGCGCGGCACCGGGTGGCCTGAGCCGGTGCGGTGCCGCGGCGGTGGTTCAGCGGCCGGTGGTCCGCCGGGCCTCGCCCATGTGTGCGGTCAGCCGGTCCTGGATGCGCAGGGTCGCGGCGTCCAGCGCGGTACGGGTGCGCCGCCCGCTGCCGTCGCCCGCGGCGAAGGGCTCACCGTAGACGACATCGATCCTGCTGCGCAGCGGCGGCAGTGCGGACACCATCCGGCCGCTGCGTGCGCTGCCCAGCACCGCGACCGGCACGATGGGCGCGCCCGAGCGCAGCGCGAAGTACGCCAGTCCCGCGCGCAGCTCGGCGAACTCCGCGCCGCCGCGGGTGCCCTCGGGGAATATGCCGAGCACACCGCCCTGCTCGAGCACCCCGAGCGCACGGGCGATCGCGGTGCGGTCGGCGCTCGCCCGGTCGACCTCGATCTGCCCGATCGCCCGCAGGAACGGGTCGAGCGGCCCGACGAAGGCCTCCTTCTTCACCAGGAAGTGCAGGGGGCGGGGCGAGGTGCCGATCAGCATCGGACCGTCGATGTTGTGCGCGTGGTTGCCGGCCAGGATCAGCGGGCCCTGCGCCGGGATCCGCCAGGCGCCGAGCACCCGGGGGCGCCACAGGCCGTTCATCAGGCCGATGCCGATGCCGCGGGCCACGGCGGCGCCGCGCGGGCTGGGCAGTGCGGCGGTGTCCTGGTGGTGCTGGGTGGTCACCTGACGGTCGCCCGCTTCTCCTCGACCAGGGCGACGACACGGTCCACCACCTGGTCGAGGGTCAGGTCCGAGGTGTCGACCTCGATGGCGTCGGCGGCCTTGGCGAGCGGCGAGGTCTTGCGGCCGGCGTCGGCGGCGTCCCGCCTGGTCAGCGCCTCCTGGGTGGCGGCCAGGCTCACCGCGCCCTTGAGCTCGGTGCTGCGGCGGGCGGCGCGGACCTCGGCGGAGGCGGTGAGGAAGATCTTCACTGTCGCGTCGGGCAGCACGGTGGTGCCGATGTCGCGGCCCTCGACCACTATGCCGGCCGTCGCGGAGGCGGCCGCGGCACGCTGGAACTCCACCATCCGGGCCCGCACCTCGGGCACCGCGCTGACCGCGCTGACGGCCGCGGTGACCTGCTGGGAGCGGATCGGGGCGGTCACGTCGACACCGTCGACGCTGATCTGCGGGTCGAGGGGGTCGGTGCCGGAGACGACGGCCGGCTTGCCGGCGGTGTCCGCGACGGCGACCGGGTCGTCGACGTCGATGCCGTTGGTCAGCATCCACCAGGTGATGGCCCGGTACTGGGCTCCGGTGTCCAGATAGCTGAGCCCGAGCTTGGCGGCGACCGCCTTGGAAGTGCTGGACTTGCCTGTGCCGGAGGGGCCGTCGATGGCGACGATCACCGGGTTGTCCACAGCGGAAGGCCTTCCTCGTGCCACCCGGCTGGGCGCCGGGCCATTCCACCTAGATTACCGGCCAATCGGGTCCCCCCGGTCCCCCCGCCCTCCGACCCCCGCCCGGCTCCCGGGGGTCAGGGCCGCAGGGACCACGCGCGGTCGCGCAGTGCGGCAGCAAGCGTGTGGGCCGAGCGCGGCTCGACGAAGAGATGGACCAGACCCGCCTGCTGGGCGGTGCTGTGCTCGATCCGCACGTCCTCGATGTTCACCCCGGCGGCGCCCGCGTCGGCGAAGAGCCTGGCCAGCTCGCCGGGCTGGTCGCCGATGAGCACCGCGACGACCTCGTACGCCTTGGGGGCGGCCCCGTGCTTGCCGGGGACCTTGGCGCGCCCGGCCCTGCCGCGGACCAGGACGTCCTCGACCGCGGCGGCGCCCCCGCGCCGCTTCGCGTCGTCGGCGCTCTGCAGGGCCCGCAGCGCCTCGACGGTGCTGCCGAGGTCGGCGGCGAGGTCGGCCAGGACGTCGGCGACCGGTCCCGGGTTCGCGGCGAGGATGTCCATCCACATCGCGGGCTCGGACCCGGCGATCCGGGTCACGTCGAGGATGCCCTGCCCGCACAGGCGCACCGCGCTGTCGTCGGCGTGTTCGAGCCGGGCGGCGACCATGCTGGAGATCAGCTGCGGGGTGTGGGAGACCAGGGCGACGGCCCGGTCGTGGGCGTCGGTGTCCATGACGACCGGGACGGCCCCGCACAGCGCGACCAGCTCCAGCGCGAGGTTGAGCACGTCGGTGTCGGTGGCGGGGCTGGGGGTGAGCACCCAGGGGCGGCCGTCGAAGAGGTCCTCGGTGGCGGCCAGCGGCCCCGAGCGCTCGCGGCCCGCCATCGGGTGCGTGCCGATGTACGCCGACAGGTCGCAGCCGAGGGCTTCGAGCTCGCGGCGCGGACCGCCCTTGACGCTGGCCACGTCCAGGTAGCCGCGGCCCAGGCCGCGGGTCATCGCGTCGGCGAGGGTGGCCGCGACATGCGCCGGGGGCACGGCGACGATCACCAGGTCGACGGTGTCGTCCGGCGGGGCCGCGCTGCCCGCGCCGAGCGCGGCCGCGGTCCTGGCGGCGGAGTCGTCACGGTCGCTGAGCCGGACGTCGACCCCGCTGGCGGTCAGCGCGAGCGCGGCCGACGTACCGACGAGTCCTGCGCCGATGACGAGTGCGGTTCTCACGTGGCGGTGTCCTTGCCGGAGGGGGGTGCGTACGGCCGAGGCCTCGCCGACGAGCGTAGCCAGCGGCGGCCCGGGGTGAGAGCCGGGACCGTACCGCGAGACGGGCCGGGCGCCGGCCGGTCCCAGGTGTCCCGTACTCACCGTAAACCCCCTGGTCACCGTCCGAAGCAGCAAATCTCCGGCGGGCGGGCGGACACCGTGGCGATAATCGCCACCATGCGTGAATCTCTGGGGCACGTTCTGGTCCGCGAGCACACGGTCTACGCGTGTGTCATGGGCTCGCGCGCGTTCGGTCTCGCCACCGGGAAGAGCGACATCGACCGGCGCGGGGTGTTCGTGGCTCCGGCACCGCTGTTCTGGCGGTTCGACAAGCCCCCGACGCATGTCAGCGGACCGCGCGACGAGGAGTTCTCCTGGGAGATCGAGCGCTTCTGCGCGCTGGCGCTGCGCGGCAACCCCAACGTGCTCGAGTGCCTGCACTCCCCGCTGGTCGAGCGGCTGGACGCCACCGGGCGCGAGCTGCTCGACCTGCGGGACGCCTTCCTGTCCCGCCGGGTCGAGGCGAGCTTCCGCGGCTACGCCCAGCAGCAGCTGGGCCGCCTGGAGGCGGACATCCGCACCCAGGGCGAGCCGCGCTGGAAGCACGCCATGCACCTGCTGCGGCTGCTGGCCAGCTGCCGCGACCTGCTGCGTACCGGCACCCTCACCATCGACGTCGGCGACCAGCGGGAGACGCTGCTCGCGGTGCGGCGGGGTGAGCTGGGCTGGGAGGAGGTGCGCGGCCGGATGCGCGCCTTGTACGACGAGGCAGACGCGGCCGCGGCGGCGACCCCGCTGCCCGCGGAGCCGGACCGGGCCAGGGTGGAGGACTTCCTGGTCCGCGTCCGCCGGGCGTCGGCGGCCGCCGCGCTCCCGGCGTCCGCCGGCGGCGGCTTACCTGGCTGACCTCCCGGCCTCCCCGGCGCCCCGGCTCCCGCGGGGCCGGCCTACAGATCGACCTCGTGCATCAGCATGCCGACCTCGGTGTTGGTCAGCCGGCGCAGCCACCCGGACTTCTGGTCGCCCAGCGGGATCGGGCCGAAGCTGGTGCGGACCAGCTTGTCGACCGGGAAGCCCGCCTCGGCGAGCATCCGCCGCACGATGTGCTTGCGGCCCTCGTGCAGGGTGACCTCGACCAGGTAGTTCTTCCCGGTGTTCTGCACGATCCTGAAGTGGTCGGCGCGCGCCCAGCCGTCCTCCAGCTCGATGCCGCTCTTGAGCTGCTTGCCCAGGTCGCGGGGCAGCGGGCCCTGGATCGCGGCGAGGTAGGTCTTCTGCACGCCGTAGCGCGGGTGGGTCAGCCGGTGGGCCAGCTCGCCGTGGTTGGTGAGCAGGATCAGGCCCTCGGTCTCGGTGTCGAGCCGGCCGACGTGGAAGAGCCGGGTCTCCCGGTTGGTGACGTAGTCGCCGAGGCACTGCCGCCCGTCGGGGTCCTCCATGGTGGAGACGACCCCGGCGGGTTTGTTCAGGGCGAAGAACAGATACGACTGGGTGGCCACGGTCAGCCCGTCGACCTTCACCTCGTCGTGCTCGGTGTCGACCCGCAGCCCCTGCTCGGTGACGATCCGCCCGTTGACCTCCACGCGGTGCTGCTCGATCAGTTCCTCGCAGGCCCGCCGGGAGCCCATGCCGGCCCGCGCGAGAACCTTCTGCAGCCGCTCGCCCTCCTGCTCGGCGCCGGGGAAGGTCTTGGGCAGGTTCAGCTTGGGCTTGCTGTGCCGCTCCCGGTTGCGCTCCTCGATCTGCGCGTCCAGCTCGCGCGGCCTGGCCGGGGCCGGGCCGCGGCCGCGGTTGCCGGTCGGCTTGTTGCTGCCGGGCTTGGTGCGGGGCATGCCGCCGGGCTTGTTGGCGCCGGACTGGCCGGTGCTGCCGACGTCGTAGCGGCGCTCCTCGGGGCGCGGCTTGGCGGGGCGCTGCGGGGGGCCGTCGGCCCGCCCTGGCGCGTCCCCGCGCCGGGGCGCGTCGCCGCCGCGCCCGCCGGACCCGGCGCCACGGCCGGAGCCCGCGCCTCTGCGGTCCGGGGCGCCGCTCCCGCGCCGGTCTCCCCCGGAGCCACGCCGGGGGGTGCCCCCGTCGCCCCTGGAGTTACGGTCGCCGCCGCTGTTCCTGTCGCTGCTTCGCATCAAGTTTCCGTATTCGCAATGGTCGATGGCTCGTCCGGCGCATCCGGATCGAACGACGGCAGTCCCTCCTGGGACTCCGCCTCGACCGCGTCCGCCTCCGGCAGGAACGGGGCGAGCTCGGGCAGCTCGTCGAGGCTGCGCAGGCCCATGCGTTCCAGGAAGTAGTTCGTCGTCCTGTACAGGATCGCACCTGTCTCGGGTTCCGTCCCACCTTCGACCACCAGACCCCGTTGCAGCAGCGTCCGCATGACGCCGTCGCAGTTGACCCCGCGCACCGCCGAGACGCGCGAGCGGCTGACCGGCTGCCGGTAGGCGACCACCGCGAGCGTCTCCAGCGCGGCCTGGGTCAGGCGCGCGTGCTGGCCGTCCAGGACGAACTTCTCCACCGCGGGCGCGAGGTCGGGCCGGGTGTAGAAACGCCAGCCGCCGGCCACGAGCCGCAGGTCGAAGCCCCTGCCCTCGCGGGTGTAGTCGTCGGACAGCTCGCGCAGCGCCTTGCCCACGGCCCGCCGGGGGCGTTCGAGCACCTTCGCGAGCTGCTCCTCGGTGGCGGGTTCGTCCACCACCATCAGCACCGCTTCGAGTGCCGGCTTCAGCTCCAGCCCGGCGGTGGCCGCGTCGAGCAGGCCGGTCGGCGGGGACTGCTGTTCGGGCAGTTCGAGTCCGGCGGTGAGATCCGCCACGTCGGTCATCGTTGTTCTCCGTTCCGGCCCTGGGCGGGCTTGGCCGCGGCCTCCTGGTCGAATTCGTCGGTCACCAGCGGGGCGTCCACCGGCTGCTCGCCGCCGGTCCAGCGGACCTGGAGCTCGCCCAGCGCCTCCTCCTGGTCCAGTGCGACCGCCTTCTCCCGGTACAGCTCGAGCAGCGCCAGGAAGCGTGCCACCACCGTGAGCGTGTCGGGCGCGTCCGCGGTGAGGTCGCCGAAGCTGGCCGCGCCCCGCTCCCGCAGCAGCGCGATCACGTGCTCAGCCTGCTCGCGCACGCTGACCAGGGGGGCGTGGATGTGGTCCACGTACACCTGGGGCCGCGGCCTGGGCTGCATCGCCTTGACCGCGAGCTGCGCGAAGCGCTCGGGGCCGATGCTCAGCACGACCTCGGGCAGCAGTTCCGCGTGCTGCGGTTCCAGGCCCACCGTACGGGGGTGGCGCAGCGCCTCCTGCTCCAGCCGGTCGGCGAAGATCGCCGCGATCTGCTTGTAGGCGCGGTACTGCAGCAGCCGGGCGAAGAGCAGGTCGCGGGCTTCGAGCAGCGCGAGGTCCGCCTCGTCCTCGACCTCGGCGGCGGGCAGCAGCCGGGCGGCCTTGAGGTCGAGCAGGGTGGCGGCGACCACCAGGAACTCGGTGGTCTGGTCGAGGTCCCAGTCCGGCCCCATGGCCCGCAGGTGGGCCATGAACTCGTTGGTGACCTTGGACAGCGCGACCTCGGTGACGTCCAGCTTGTGCTTGGAGATCAGCTGCAGCAGCAGGTCGAAGGGGCCCTCGAAGTTCGCCAGCCGTACGGTGAACCGCCCGTCGCCTGCCTCCTCCTCGGCCGGCGCCCCGTCCTGCCGGCCCACGGCCGCGGCGGGCGGCGCGGCCGGGGGGACGCCCGCAGGTCCGGCGTCCGGTTCCGGTACGAGCTCCGGTCCTTCGGCCGGTTCCGTTACGAGCTCCGGTCCTTCGGCCGGTTCCGTTACGTGCCCCGGTCCTTCGGCCGGTTCCGTTACGTGCCCCGGTCCTTCGGCCGCCGGAACGGGCTCCGGCTCCGCCGCGGTGTCGCCGGACGGCGGTTCCTGCCAGGCGGCGGCGCCGCGGCCGAGGGCGCGGCGCGGGCGGTCGGAGTCGTCGGTCGTGGTGGTCGGCATCGCGGTCCAGGGTGCGGGGGCGGGAACGGCAGGCTATCTCCCCCCGCCCCGGCTTCCGCGGGGGCTCAGCGGCCGCGCAGCCGGCGGACGAGGATGCTGGCGTCGCCGCGCGACTCCAGGTCGGCGAGCACCACGGCCACCGCCTCGCGCACGATCCGGCCGCGGTCGATGGCCAGGCCGTGTTCGCCGCGCAGCACCAGCCGGGCGTGCTCCAGGTCCATCAGCTCCTCGGCCGAGACGTAGACGGTGATCTTCTCGTCGTGCCGTTCGCGCCCGCTGGGGCGCCGGTTCTGCCGGGGCGCCTTGCGGCGGGCCCCCTGCTGCGGCCCTGGCTGGCCCTGTGGCGGCTGCGCGGTGACCGGGGGTGGTACGGGGTGCTGCGCCGCCGTGGCGGGCGCGTACGGCTGCTGGGCCGGCACGTGCTGCTGCGCCGGAGCGGCGGAGGCGCTGCCGTTGACCGTGCCGCTGCCGTTGGCGGCGGCGGCACCCTGCGGCCTGCGGCCCTGCGGGACGTCCCGGCCGCCGTGTTCCGTGCCGCCGCCCTGGTCCCTGCCGCCGCGGTCCTGGCCGTCGTCGGCCGTGTCCGGGTCGCCCTGCGCCGCCCCGCCGCCCTGGCCGGGGTCCTGGCCGGGCCGCAGCCGCGTGTCGCCCTGCGGCTCGCTGCCGGCGTGCTGCTGCCGGGGCTGCGGCGCCTGGAGCGCGGCACCCCCGGTGGTCCGGAACAGCTCGTCGGCGCCCGGCAGGGTCACTCGGCGTGGCACCGGGCGAGCACCTCCCTGGCGAGTTGGCGATAGGCGGCTGCGCCCACGGAGTTGGAGGCGTAGGTGGTGATCGGCTCGCCGGCCACGGTGGTCTCCGGGAACCGCACGGTTCTGCCGATCACGGTGTGGAAGACGTGCTCGTCGAAGGCCTCGACCACCCGGGCGAGCACCTCGCGGCTATGCACGGTCCGCGAGTCGTACATGGTGGCGAGGATGCCGTCGAGTTCGAGTTCCGGGTTGAGCCGCTCGCGGACCTTCTCGATGGTCTCGGTGAGCAGCGCGACCCCGCGCAGCGCGAAGAACTCGCACTCCAGCGGCACGATCACCGAGTGCGCCGCGGTGAGCGCGTTGACGGTGAGCAGGCCGAGCGAGGGCTGGCAGTCGATCACGATGTAGTCGTAGTCGGCCATCAGCGGCTTGAGCGCGCGCTGCAGGGTCGACTCCCTGGCCACCTCGCTGACCAGCTGCACCTCGGCGGCCGACAGGTCGATGTTGCTGGGCAGCAGGTCCATGCCGGGCACCGCGGTCTTGAGCAGCACCTCGTCCGCCGCGAGCCCGCGTTCCATCAGCAGGTTGTAGACGGTGATGTCGAGTTCCATCGGGTTGACGCCGAGTCCGACGGACAGCGCCCCCTGCGGATCGAAGTCGACAAGCAGCACCCGGCGGCCGTATTCGGCCAGCGCGGCACCCAGGTTGATGGTCGAGGTGGTCTTGCCGACCCCGCCCTTCTGGTTGCACATCGCGACGATCTTCGCCGGGCCGTGGTCGGTGAGCGGATTGGGGATCGGGAAGTAGGGCAGCGGCCGGCCGGTGGGGCCGACGCGTTCGCGGCGCTGGCGGGCCGCGTCAGGTGCGAGGGTCGCGGCGTACTCCGGATCGGGTTCGTACTCCGCGTCGGGGTCGTAGAACTGGCCGTCCTGCAGGTCGTTGTCGTCGTTGTAAGGCGCCATGGCGTAAACAGGTTGCGTCTCTGTTGTCGTCTCGGCTCTGCGCGACTCGAAGGTGCGGACCGCAACGGAACCGACGGTCATTCCTGGTTGACCACCCCCGGGAGCAAATGTCGACTCATTCACAAGTCGTCTTACCTCCTTGGTGACCAGGAAACTTCTAGACAGGTCAGCGTGACTACAGCCGACGATTCGCGACTCTATGGCGTGTCGGTGGTTCACAGCAACACAATCCGCCGGACACGGCACGATGTGTCGGCAACCGAACACCCGGCTGTCAAGGGCGTAAGCACATGAACGGCCGGGTCCTGACAGCGCAAGACCCGGCCGGAGGTGCGGTGTTGACACCGAGGTGACACCGCGTGCCGCTATCAGCCCAGCAGCGTGCGCAGTTCGACCGGGTCGAGTCCGTGCGCGTCGGCGACCGGACCGTAAACGACCTGTCCCTCATGGGTGTTGAGGCCGAGTGCCAGCGCCGGGTCGCGGCGCAGCGCCTCGCGCCAGCCGCGGTCGGCCAGTTCGACGACGTAGGGCAGGGTGGCGTTGGTCAGTGCGTAGGTCGAGGTGTTGGGCACCGCGCCGGGCATGTTGGCGACGCAGTAGAAGACCGACTCGTGCACGGTGAAGGTCGGCTCCGCGTGCGTGGTGGGCCGGGAGTCCTCGAAGCAGCCGCCTTGGTCGATCGCGATGTCGACCAGTACGGCGCCCGGCTTCATGCGCGAGACCAGCTCGTTGGTCACCAGCTTGGGCGCCTTGGCGCCCGGTATCAGCACCGCGCCGATCACCAGGTCGGCGTCCAGCACGGCCTGTTCGAGCGCGAGGGCGTTGGACGCGATGGTCTGCACCCGGTTGCCGAAGACCTTGTCGGCCTCGCGCAGCTTGTTGACGTCCTTGTCCAGCAGGGTGACGTGGAAGCCGAGGCCGAGCGCGATGGTGGTGGCGTGCCAGCCGGAGACGCCGGCGCCGATGACCACGGCCCGCCCCGACCGCACACCGGGCACCCCGCCGGGCAGCACCCCGCGGCCGCCGGCCGAGCGCATCAGGTGGTAGGCGCCGACCTGCGGGGCGAGCCGCCCGGCCACCTCGGACATCGGGGCGAGCAGCGGCAGCCTGCGGTCGGCGGTCTCGACCGTCTCGTAGGCGATCGCGGTGGTGCCGGACTCCAGCAGCGCGTCGGTGCACGCGCGGGAGGCCGCCAGGTGCAGGTAGGTGAAGAGGGTCTGGTCCTTGCGCAGCCGGTGGTACTCCTCGGCGACCGGCTCCTTGACCTTGAGCAGCAGGTCGGCGGCGGCCCACACCTCGTCGGCGGTGCCGAGGATGGCGGCGCCCGCCGCCACGTACTCGGCGTCGGGGATGGACGAGCCGTGGCCCGCGCCCTCCTCGACGACGACCTGGTGTCCGCCTCGTACGAGCTCGTGCACGCCGGCCGGGGTGATGGCCACGCGGAACTCGTTGTTCTTGACCTCGCGGGGGATGCCCACCTTCACGTCGATCACGGTCCTTGACTGAGGGAAACCGGCAGGAACGTCCTGACATCGCGCGGGTTGGCACGACACGTCGGACCTGACCGCGTCGTGTGCGGCCATGCCCAGTCTAGTGAAGGAGGAGCTGCTGTCCAGCCTTACAAAATGGCTGGTTCTGCGCGAAGGATTGGCAGTTTCGTAGGCTGGTGAGGGGTTCCGCCGAGCATGGGCCGGTCACCGGGGCATTGCCCCGATGTCACGGTCAGGGCAATTCCGCCGCCTGCGCACCAGGGCTGGACAGGCCGTTCGCGGCCTCGCGCTGCAGCCTGGCGCCCTCCGGGTCGCCGAGCCGGTCGAGCAGGTCCGCGAGCCGCAGCAGCAGCGCCGCCTCCAGTCGGCGGTCGGCCGCCTGCCGCGCCCAGTACAGCGCGTCGCGGCAGCTGCGGACGGCGTCCTCGGGGCGGCCGGCGAAGTCCTGCACCCGGGCCGCCTCGGCCAGCGCGCGGGCCTGGGCCGGCAGGTCGCCGAGCCGCCTGCTGATCCCGGCGGCCGTCCGCCAGGCCCGCAGCGCCGGACCGTACTGGCCGGTGTAGGTCAGCAGGGTGCCGATCCTGCCGTGCAGCCTGGCCTGGTCGGCGAGCTCGCCGCCGGCCTGGCGCAGGGACAGCGCGCGGCCGTACCAGTCGAAGGCGCGTCCCGGGTCGTGGCGCTCCAGGTACGTCCCGCCGAGCGCTTCCAGGACGCGGCCCTCGGCCTGCCGGTCGTCGCAGGCACGGGCGGCGCCCAGGGCCACGCGGTAACGCTCCACGGCCCGGTCGGTGCGGCCGGCGGCGGCGTCCAGGTCGCCGAGGTTGATCAGCGCGGCGGCCTGCTCGCGCTGCAGCCCGCGGCGCTCGGCGACGTCAAGCACCAGCGAGTGCAGCTCGTAGCGCTCCGCGGCCATCGCGTCGCCGCCGGGGAAGGCGGCCAGCGCGCGGACCAGGGCCGCCACCAGGCGCCGGGCGAGCGTGTCCAGCTCGCCGTCGGCGACCGCGGAGCGCACGGCGGCCAGCAGCGCGGGCAGCCGCGACTCCAGCCAGTCGGCCGCCGCCTGCGCGGTGTCGAACCGCAGGGCGCGCGGCATGCCCTCCTCGACCGGCTCGCGGGCCAGTGCCGCACGGCACGACAGCAGCAGCCGTACGGTCCGCTCCAGCATCCTGGCCCGCGCCAGCCGTACGTCCTCGGGGCGCTCGGCGCCCGCGAGCAGCGCGGCGAGCATCGGTTCCAGGCAGCCCGGCACCCGGTACTGCGGCGCCCCGCCGGCCAGCAGCCCGTCGCGGACGAAGTCGTCCAGCGTCCCCTGCGCGGCCTCCAGCGCGCAGCCGGCCAGCGCGGAGGCCCCCTGCGCGTCCACCGCCCCGGCGGGCGCCAGCACCAGCAGGCGCAGCATCCGGGCCGCGGCGGCCGGCAGCGAGTCGTACACCAGCCGGAAGGCCCGCACGAGCTCGCCGGCGGGCGGCGGGTTGCGCGGCGGCGGCACCGCGGCAGCGGTGCCCGCGGGCGGCGGGGGGACGAGCGGGGCCGGCGGGATCTCGCGCAGGCGGGTGGTGGCGTCGGCGAAGGACAGGCCGGGGCGGGCGGCGAGCCAGCCGGCGGCCAGGTGCAGGGCGGTGGGGTGGCCGGCGAGTTCGTGGACCAGGGACTCCGCGCCGCGCGGGTCGCAGCTGACGCGGGTCTCGCCGACCGCGGCGGACAGCAGCCGCACGGCGGCCGGGGTGTCCAGGCCGCCGAGCGTGCACGGCCGCACGTCGGTGACGCCCGACAGCGGGCCGTCCGAGGTGGCCACGACCAGGCTGTCCGTGGCCTCGGGCAGCAGCGCCGCGAGTTGCCCGGCCTGCACCACGTCGTCCAGGACCAGCAGCAGCCGCCGCCCGGCCGTCGCGCCCGGCAGGTCGGCCGCCCCGGGGCCGAGCGCCCGCAGCAGCCCGCGGGCCACCTGCTCGACCGGGACCGGCGTGCCCTCGGCACTGGTCAGGCGGACGAAGACGCCGCCGTCGGGGTAGCGCGGCGCCACCTCCGCGGCCACCCGCAGCGCCAGCGCGGTCCGGCCGGTGCCGGGGCGGCCGGCCACCAGCAGCACCCGCGCGGCCGTCCGCGTACCGGCGCCCAACCCGGGCGTGTCGATCTCCGCGAGCAGTTCGGCCAGCTCCCGCTCCCGCCCGACGAAGCCGGCCGGCACCGCGGGCAGCACGATCACCCCGCCGTCCCCGGGCCGCGGCCCCTCGCCGTCCGGGCCCGCCACCTGCGCGTTGCCCGTACCCGGGCCGGAGCGCGGGGCAGGCGGGTCCGAGTGGAGGGACTGGTCGGTCACGGGCCACGCTCCCGGCTTCGTCGGTCCTGGTCGCCGCGTCCGCACGGCGGCGCCGTCGCCGCTACGGCGACGAGCGTAGTTGACGCGCGCGCCGCCGGACCCCGGGGCATCCGACGTCCGCGACAGCGGACCTCCCCGCGCCGGTCAGGCCCGGGCGGACCGCTCCCCCGCGGTCCGCCGGGTCAGCGGGCCGTCCCCGTCACGCCGTGAACGGCCGGGCGGGCCACGGCGACTCGGCCGGGCGCAGCGCGTCGAGGCCGTCGCCGGTGAGTGCCGCCCGCAGCGCCAGCGCGCCGACGACCAGGCAGTTGTTGTGCAGGTCGCCGGCCAGGGCGCCGACGACCAGGTCGGCGAGCGGGACCCGGGCGACCTCCATGTCGGCCTCCTCCTCGGAGACCGCGAAGCGCTCGCCCTCCGCCTCGGAGATGCCGCGGGCCAGGAAGATCCGCACGGCCTCGTCGCTGCCGCCGGGCGTGGTGTAGACGTCGGTGAGGACCCGCCAGTCCTCCGCCTTGACGTGCGCCTCCTCGTACAGCTCGCGCTGCGCGGCGTCCAGCGGATTCTCACCGGGGACGTCGAGCAGCCCGGCCGGGATCTCCCAGAGCTTGTGCCGCACCGGGTGCCGGTACTGCCGCAGCACCAGCACCCGGTCCTCGTCGTCGAGGGCGAGGACGGCGACCGAGCCGGGGTGGACCTGGTAGTCGCGGGTCGCCGTGGAGCCGTCAGGCATGACCACCTCGTCCGTACGGACGCTGGTCTTCTTGCCGGTGAAGGGCGTGGCGGTGGCCGTGACGCGCCACTCCTGCGGGGTGTCCTTGAGCATGCTGCGCCTTCCGGGACTTGGGCGTGCGGATACGGGTGTCAGACGGTGCGGCGCTCCACCGCGGCCTTCACCAGCCCGGCGAAGAGGGGGTGCGGGCGGGTCGGGCGGGACTTCAGCTCGGGGTGCGCCTGGGTCGCCACCAGGTACGGGTGCACCTCGCGCGGGTACTCGACGTACTCCACCAGCTTGCTGTCGGGGGACGTGCCGGAGAAGACCAGGCCGGCCGCCTTCTCCAGGTCGGCGCGGTAGGCGTTGTTGACCTCGTAGCGGTGCCGGTGCCGCTCCTCGACGTACGGCTGGTCGCCGTAGACCTCGCGGACGATGGAGCCCTCGGCGAGCTTGGCCGGGTAGGTGCCCAGCCGCATCGTGCCGCCCAGGTCGCCCTTGCCGTCCACGATGTCCAGCTGTTCGGCCATGGTGGAGATCACCGGGTGGGCGGTCGCCGGGTCGAACTCGGTGGAGTTCGCGTCGGCGATGCCGGCCAGGTTGCGGGCCGCCTCGATGACGATGCACTGCAGGCCCAGGCACAGCCCGAGCAGCGGGATGCGCTGCTCGCGGGCGTAGGTGATCGCGGAGACCTTGCCCTCCACGCCCCGGTCGCCGAAGCCGCCGGGCACGCAGACCGCGTCCACGTCGCCGAGCTGCTCGGCGGCGCCCGCCGGGGTCTTGCAGGCGTCGGAGGTGACCCACTTGATGTGGACCTTGGCGTTGTTGGCGAAGCCGCCGGCCCGCAGCGCCTCGGTGACCGACAGATAGGCGTCCGGCAGGTCGATGTACTTGCCGACCAGGGCGACCTTCACCTCGTGGGCGGGCTCGTGCACCCGCCGCAGCAGGTCGTCCCACTGCGCCCAGTCCACATCCCGGAACGGCAGGTCCAGCCGGCGGACGACGTACGCGTCGAGGCCCTCGGTGTGCAGCACCTTGGGGATGTCGTAGATGGACGGCGCGTCGATCGCGGCGACGACCGCGTCCTCGTCGACGTCGCACATCAGCGAGATCTTCCGCTTGATCGCGATCGGCACCTCGCGGTCGGCGCGCAGCACGATGGCGTCCGGCTGGATGCCGATGTTGCGCAGCGCGGCCACCGAGTGCTGCGTCGGCTTGGTCTTCAGCTCCCCGGACGGGCCGATGTAGGGCAGCAGTGAGATATGGACCACGAAGACGTTGTCCCGGCCGACCTCGTGGCGGACCTGCCGGATCGACTCCAGGAACGGCAGCGACTCGATGTCGCCGACGGTGCCGCCGACCTCGGTGATGACCACGTCCACGTCGTCGGCGGCCATCCGCCGGATACGGGACTTGATCTCGTTGGTGATGTGCGGGATGACCTGCACGGTGTCGCCCAGATACTCGCCGCGCCGCTCCTTGGCGATGACCGTGGAGTACACCTGCCCGGTCGTGACGTTCGCCGAGCCGGCCAGGTTGACGTCGAGGAAGCGCTCGTAGTGGCCGATGTCCAGGTCGGTCTCGGCGCCGTCCTCGGTGACGAACACCTCACCGTGCTGGAACGGGTTCATGGTGCCCGGGTCCACGTTCAGATACGGGTCGAGCTTCTGCATGGTGACCCGCAGGCCGCGCGCCTTGAGCAGCGCACCGAGACTGGAGGCGGTCAGTCCCTTGCCGAGCGAGGAGGCCACCCCACCGGTGACGAAGAGATGCTTGGTCGTCGTGGATTTCGGCGCAATTGCCAAGAGGGGGCTCCCGTGGTCGCGAGGTGAGGGTCGGGACGGTGCTCGTCGGGGGAGCGCCGTCGCGGCGGTTCAGTGGTTCAGCCCACCGGCCCACGGGCTACCAGGGTATCAGCGGTGCCGGGCCGCATCGGCAGGCGGCATGGCGGCCGGGCCGCGTTTCACCCTCCGCCGTCCGGTCCCGGCAGGTACGCCAGGTGTCGGCGGCGGATACGCCCGTCGTCCCGTACGGGTACGTCCGGTGTGCCGGGAGTGCACCCGCCCGGCTCAGCGAAGATCGCAGAGACGCGCACACCGGCCCACCCGGACGACGTATCCTGCACGGACGCATTGATGCGAGCCGGCCGGCACGGCACCATCCCGCCCGCTCCCGGATCATGAGCTCGTCGAATATCCCCAGACCGCAAGACCGTCCCAGTTGCTGGGGCGGCGCCGTCATTCGACTGGAGTCGCACGTGGCCGGGCGTATCGAGGACTACGCACTCATCGGTGATATGCAGACCGCCGCACTGGTCTGCCGGGACGGCACGGTCGACTGGCTGTGCCTGCCCCGGTTCGACTCGCCCGCGGTCTTCGCCGGACTGCTGGGGACCGAGCAGCACGGTTTCTGGCGGCTGGGCCCCGCCCACCGCGGCAGCGAGGGGCCGCCGGCGGCGACACGCCGCCGCTACCGCGGCGACTCGCTGGTGCTGGAGTCCGAATGGGACACCCCGCGCGGCACCGTCCGGGTCATCGACTTCATGCCGCCGCGCGACGGCGCGCCGCAGGTGATCCGGATCGTGGAGGGGGTCAGCGGCCGGGTGCCGATGAGCTCCGCGCTGCGGATGCGGTTCGCCTACGGCCAGGTGGTCCCGTGGGTGCACAAGGTCGGCGACCGCGTCGTGGCGGTGGCCGGGCCCGACTCGGTCTGGCTGGACACCGAGGTCGACACGTACGGCAAGGACCTGACGACCTACTCCGAGTTCACCGTCGCGCCCGGCGACCGGATGGCCTTCACCATCAGCTGGGAGCCCTCGCACAAGCCGCAGCCCTCGCTGCCCGACCCGGAGGGGTCACTGACCGCGACCGAGGACTTCTGGCGGGCGTGGGTGGCCCAGTGCACCTACACCGGGCCCTACCGCGAGGCGGTGGTCCGCTCCCTGATCACCCTCAAGGCGCTCACCTACGGGCCCACCGGCGGCATCGTGGCGGCACCCACGACATCGTTGCCCGAGGACATCGGCGGGGTCCGCAACTGGGACTACCGCTTCACCTGGCTGCGCGACGCCGCCATCACCCTGTCCTCGCTGCTGCGCACCGGCTACCGCGAGGAGGCGCAGGCCTGGCGCGAGTGGCTGCTGCGGGCGGTGGCCGGCGACCCGGAGAACCTGCAGATCATGTACGGCATCGCCGGCGAGCGCGAGCTCGGCGAGAACGAGCTGCACTGGCTGCCCGGCTACGAGGGCTCCACCCCGGTACGGATCGGCAACGGGGCCGCGCACCAGCTCCAGCTGGACGTCTACGGCGAGGTCACCGAGGCGCTGCACCTGGGCCACATGACGGGCCTGGCCCGCAACGACTACGCCAGCCTGCTGCAGCTCAAGCTGATCCGCTACCTGGAGAAGCACTGGAACGAGCCCGACGAGGGCATCTGGGAGGTACGCGGCCCGCGCCGGCACTTCGTGCACTCCAAGGTGATGGCCTGGGTCGCGGTCGACCGCACGGTCAAGCTCATCGAGTCCGGCGAGGTCGACGGGCCGCTCGATCGGCTCAAGGACCTGCGCGACGAGATCCACTACGACGTGTGCGAGAAGGGCTACGACCGGGAGCGCAACACCTTCACGCAGTCGTACGGCTCGCGCGAGCTGGACGCCTCGCTGCTGCTCATCCCGCAGATGGGCTTCCTGCCGCCCGACGACAAGCGGGTCATCGGCACGATCGAGGCGATCCAGCGGGAGCTGTCCACCGAGGACGGCTTCGTGCTGCGCTACCCGACCTCAAGCACCGACACCAGCGGCGACGACAACCTCGACGGCCTGCCCGGCGACGAGGGCGCCTTCCTGGCCTGCTCCTTCTGGCTCGCCGACGACCTGGCCATGATCGGTCGGGTGGAGGAGGCCCGGCGCCTCTTCGAGAAGCTGCTCGCGCTGCGCAACGACCTGGGGCTGCTCGCCGAGGAGTGGGACCCGCGCCGCCAGCGCCAGGTCGGCAACTTCCCGCAGGCCTTCAGCCACGTCCCGCTGATCGACACGGCGCTGCGGCTCACGGCCGCGGGGGCTTTCCGCGGCTGACCAGCCCCTCCCGGCGCGCGGGTGGTCACCGGCCCGAAGGTTCACATGCTGCCGAGGCCGGACCACCGGCCCCTGGGGCTGGTCGCAGTGTGGCGATGGACCGCCACCACCCCAGGGGCGCGGGGAACTGCGCGACCAGCCCACCACCGGCGCGCGGGGTGCCACCGGGGCGGAGGGGCCCTCAGAAGCCACCGCGGCCAGCGAGTGGCTAGGGCTGGGTCAGTTCGTCGTAGACGGCGAGGACTTGGGCCACCGTGTCGTCCTCCGAGGGCCACGTGGCCGCCTGGGCGCGGCCGGCGATGGAGAGGGCGGCGCGGCGGTCCGGGTCGGAGAGCAGGGTGGTGACCGCGGTCGCGAGGGCCCGGGGGTCGCCGTAGGGGACCAGGACGGCCGCGTCCCCGACCAGCTCCCGCATGCCGCCGACATCCGTGGCGACCAGCGGTACACCCGCGTGCAGCGCTTCCTGGGCGATCAGCGCACGCGCCTCCCAGCGGCTGGGCAGCACCACCAGGTCGGCCGCGGCCAGCAGTTCGGGTACGTCGTCGCGGCTGCCGAGCAGCAGGACCGGCAACCGCCCGGCCTCGATGCGGCGTTCGAGCGCCGCCCGCTCCCCGCCCTCGCCGGCGACAGCCACCAGCGGTGCCGGGTCAAGCCCCGACCACAGTTCCGCGGCGTCCAGCAACAGGTCGTAGCCCTGCCGCGGTTCCAGCCTGCCGACCGCGAGCAGCAGCGGGCGGTCGATGGCCCCGTGGTCGGCCCTGGTCTTCTGCCGGTAGCGCTCGCCCTCCTCCGGGGGCCTGGGCGGCCGGCCCGGCGGCCGCGGCACGGCGGCAGGCGCGAGCCGCACGTCCCTGCCGCCCAGGCCGCGCGCCCGGTCGACCAGTTCGGAGGACACCCCGAGCACGACGGTGGCGGCGCGCACCGCCCGGCGTTCCAGCCAGCGCAGCAGCAGGCCGCGCCCGCCTTCGACGGGCGCGCCGCCGTGCCAGGTGACGACCAGTGGGATGCCGCGGCCGCCGAGCGCGACGGCCGCGAGGAAACCCGCCCACAGCCCGTGCGCATGCACCACGCCCGCCCCGTTGAAGGCGGCCCGCAGCGCCCCGACCACCGGCGCGTCGGCCGCGGTGGCCCGGCGGCGGCCCACGTCGATAGGCACGTAGCGGGCGCCGGTCGCCCCGAAGGCGTAGTCCGCCTCGGCGGCGACCGGACCGCAGACGGTCACCTCGACACCCCGCGCCACCAGCCCGCCGACCAGCGAACTGACATGCGCTCCCGCCGCCGTGCCCAGGACGTGCACGGCGTGCAGCTGCCCTGCGAAGGGGTCGGGGGTGCTGCTCACGCGGGGTACTGCTCCTGACTCGGGCCTGTGCTGCGGCGGATGCGGCCTGTCCAGGATGCCAGGCCGCGCGAGCGGCGGGGCCGCCGCGGGCGCGGTCCGCCCGGCTCACCCGCCTCCGGGATCACCCATACGGGTGTGCCAGCCGCCCCCAGGAGTCGACATGCCTTACCCCGGGGGCACCCCACAGCCGCTTGCCGGCGGAGATCCGGTCGCCCGCCACGGTCATCGCGACCAGCGCCGCAGCGTGCAGCACCAGCCCGGTCCTGCCGTTGGCCACGGCGATCGCGGAGCCGAGTGCCGCACCGAGCGCGTGGGCGCCGGCGTCGCCGAGCATCGTGCGCTCGCTCACGTCGTCGCGCAGCACCGCGGCCGCCGCTCCGACGGGCGCGGCGGCCAGCAGGGCGGCCGGGCCGCGGCGCAGCAGCCAGGGGGCGCCGACCGCGATCACCGCCTTGGCCGCGCGGCCGGGCCGCATGTCCACGAGGTTCACGGCGTGGGCCGTGCCCGCGATGACCACGGCGGTCAGCACCTGGTCGGCGGGGTCCGCCTTGAGCAGGGCGCCGGCGGCGAGCCCGGCGGCGCCGATGCCGAGCAACTTCACCACGCCCGAGGTGAAACGGCGTTCCCGCAGCGCCTTGAGGTGCGCGCCGAAGCCGCGTTCGGCCGGCGAGCCGTGCTGGTCGTCGTAGGCCCCGCAGGCGCCGGCCGCCAGTGCAGCGCCGACCGCGGCGAAGCGGGTACGCAGCGCCACCCCGCGGGCCGCGGCCACCGCCGTGGCCGCCCCGGCCGCCGCGGCGAGCCCGCCGTAGAGCTCGACCCCGCGCCCGGCGTAGTTCGTCCGGCGCCACATCCGCGCCTCGACCGGCGGCCTGCGCCGCAACTGCCCGTAGGCGACCCGGGTGGCCCCGGCCGCCGCCAGCCCGACGGACAGCCGCCCGCTCTGTGCCTTCACGTGTCCACTCCCCCGCTCACCCAACCGCTCACACCTGCCCAACCCCGCCCCGTCCCAACCGCGCGGAGCCGCCCCACCGGGGCGCGGGTACTGACCGCGCAGAAGCCGCGTACGGCCCGCGCCCGAAAGCGGAAACCCGACCGCCGGCCGGTGGCCGCGCACCCGGGGGCGCACCACCGTGACCGGGCTGAGGCGGGGCCTCAGCGGCTGGCGCGGGCCGTCGCGAGGAGTTCTTCCGCGTGGGCGCGGGCCAGTTCGGAGTCCTCCTGGCCCGCGAGCATGCGGGACAGCTCGCGGACGCGGGCCTCGCCCTCCAGGACGGTGACACCGCTGCGGGTGACCGAGCCGTCGTTCGTCTTCTCGACCAGGAGCTGGCGGTCGGCGAAGGCCGCGACCTGCGGGAGGTGGGTGACCACGACGACCTGCGCGGTGCGCGCCAGTCGCGCCAGGCGGCGGCCGACCTCGACCGCGGCCTTGCCGCCGACGCCCGCGTCGACCTCGTCGAAGAGATACGTGGGCACCGGATCGGACCCGGCGAAGACCACCTCGACGGCCAGCATCACCCGGGACAGCTCACCGCCGGAGGCACCCTTGGCGATGGGCCGGGCAGGACTGCCGGGGTGCGGGGCGAGCAGCAGCTCGACCTCGTCCGCACCGGCCGGGCCGTACGCGACGGCCCGGCCGTCGATCTCGATGCCGGACCCGGCGTCGGCGACCTCGGTCTGCCGGATGGCGACGGTGACCCGCGCGTGCGGCATCGCCAGTTCGGCCAGCTCCGTGGTGACGGCGGTGGCGAAGCGCTCGGCCGCCTCGGTCCTGAGGTCGGTGAGGTCCTGCCCGAGGGCGCTCAGCTCGGCACGCAGCGCGTCCCGCTCCGCGGTGAGTTCGGCGATGCGGTCGTCGTCGCCCTCCAGCTCGGCCAGCCGGGCACCGCTCTGCCCGGCCCAGGCGAGCACCGCGTCGATGTCGGTGCCGTACTTGCGTACGAGGTGGGCGAGCACCGCCCGGCGCTCCTCGACGGCGGCGAGCCGCCGCGGGTCGGCGTCCAGGTTGTCGGCGTAACCGGCGAGCTCGCCGGCCACGTCGCCGAGCAGGATGCCGATCTCGCCCAGCCGGGCGGCGAGCGCGGCCAGGTCGGGGTCGTGCGCCGCGACCGAGTCCAGGGCCCGCTGGGCGCCGGCGACCAGCGTGCCGGCCTCCACCGCCTCGGGGTCCTCGGGGTTGCCGGCGAGCGCCGCGTGCGCCAGGGTCGCCGCGGAGGCGAGCGCTTCCGCGTGCCCGAGGCGCTCGGCCTCGGCCGCGAGTTCGGCGTCCTCCCCCGGCAGCGGCTCGGCGGCGGCGACCTCCTCGACGCCGAAGCGCAGCAGGTCGGCCTCCTGGGCGCGTTCCCTGGCCCGGGTGGTCAGCTCGGACAGCTCGGTGCTGATCTCGCGCAGCCTGCGGTAGGCGGCACCGTACTTCTCCAGCGCCGCGACGACGGTGAATCCGGCGTAGCGGTCCAGGGCGTCGCGCTGCCTGGCAGGCCGCAGCAGGCCCTGCTGGTCGGTCTGGCCGTGCACGGCGACCAGGTCGTCGGCGAGCTCGCCGAGCAGCCCGATCGGGACGGTACGCCCGCCGAGGTGCGCCCGGGAGCGGCCCTCGGCCGACACCGTACGGCTGATGAGCAGCGCACCGTCGTCGAGTTCGGCGCCCGCCTCCTGGGCGCGGATCGCGGCGCGCGCGTCAGGCGCCATCGTTATCCGGCCTTCCACGACCGCGGAGCCGGCGCCGATCCGCACCAGGGCGGGGTCGGCCCGGCCGCCGAGCAGCAGGCCGAGGCTGGTCACCACCATGGTCTTGCCCGCACCGGTCTCACCGGTCACCGCCGTGAAGCCGGGTGACAGCTCCACCACGGCGTCCTCGATGACTCCCAGCGACCTGATCCGCATTTCCTCCAGCACGGATACGACCATACGAGGTTTCCCGGCCCCGGCGCGACGCCCGCCCCCCGGCAATGGTCTTTCGCTCAGCGGCGGGTCACGCCGGGGCGCCGCGCCAGCCGGCCACCGGGAGGGCGAACTTCGCCACCAGTCGGTCGGTGAAGGAGGCGTGGTGGAGCCGGGCCAGCCGGACCGGGACGGCGCCGCGCCTGACCTCGACCCTGGCGCCCGCGGGCAGTTCGACCGTGCGGCGGCCGTCGCACCACAGCACACCGTTGGGCGTCTCCGGCTGCACCTCGACGGCCAGCACCGAGCGCGGCGAGGTCACCAGCGGCTTGGCGAACAGCGCGTGCGCGCTGATCGGGACCATCAGCAGCGCCTCGACCTCCGGCCAGACGACGGGCCCGCCGGCGGAGAAGGCGTAGGCGGTGGAGCCGGTCGGGGTGGCGCAGACCACGCCGTCGCCGCCGAAGCGGGAGACGGGGCGGCCGTCGACCTCGGTGACGACTTCGAGCAGCCGTTCCCTGGACGCCTTCTCGACCGAGGCCTCGTTGAGCGCCCAGTCGGTGTGCACGATCCGGCCGTCGTTGCGCACCAGCACGTCGAGGGTCATCCGCTCCTCGACTTCGTACTCCCTGGTGACGACCCGGTCCACGACCTTGTCCAGGTCGTCGCGCTCGGCCTCGGCGAGGAAGCCGACCCGGCCGAGGTTGACGCCCAGCAGCGGCACACCCGACGCGCGGGCGAACTCCGCGCCGCGCAGCAGCGTCCCGTCGCCGCCCAGCACGATGATCAGCTCGCAGCCCTCGACCGCCTCGGGGCCGGCCTCGGTGACCTGCTCCACCTCCGCGGGCAGCGGCAGGTCGACGGCCTCGTCGGCGAGCAGCCGCACACCGATACCGCAGCGCAGCAGGCCCTGCACGACCCGCTCGGCGCTGCGGATCGCGGCAGCCCTGCCGGTGTGGGTGAGCAGGAAGACGGTACGGTCCTGCAGGTCGCTCTTGATGGTCACCGGTTCGGCCCCTCCGCCACAGCACGGTCGACATCGGCCGGGTCCAGCGCGGGCGCACCGGCGCGCAGCCACAGAAAATACTCCACGTTCCCCGAAGGCCCGGGCAGCGGGCTCGCGGTGACCCCGAGCACCCCGAGGCCGAGCTCCGCCGCCTGCCCGGCGACCTTCGTCACGCATTCGGCCCGCAACTGCGCGCTGCGGACCACCCCACCGCTGCCGAGCCGCTCCCTGCCGACCTCGAACTGCGGCTTGACCATCAGCACCAGGTCCGCGTCGGGCGTGGCGCACCGCACCAGGGCGGGCAGCACCAGGCCGAGCGGGATGAACGACAGGTCGCCGACGACCAGGCCGACCGGATCGCCGTCGATGTGGTCGAGGGTCAGCTCCCGCACGTTCGTGCGGTCCTCGACCACGACCCGGGGGTCGCTCTGCAGCGACCAGGCGAGCTGGCCGTAGCCGACGTCCACCGCGACCACCTGCGCGACGCCGGCCCGCAGCAGCACGTCGGTGAAGCCGCCGGTGGACGCGCCCGCGTCCAGTGCCCTGCGGCCTTCGACGTCCAGGCCCAGCGGCTGGAAGGCGGCCAGCGCCCCGGCCAGCTTGTGGCCGCCGCGCGACACGTAGTCCGGGCCGTCCCCGCCCTCGGCCACCACCAGGGCGGCCGAGGTCTCCACCTGCGTCGCCGGCTTGCTGGCGGTCGCGCCGCCCACGGTGACCCGGCCGGCGGCGATCAACTGGCTTGCGTGCTCGCGCGAGCGCGCGAGTTTCCGGCGCACCAGCTCGGCGTCGAGTCGGCGTCGTGCCACTGCCACGTACGGTTCAGCTCCTGTTCTCGTCCAGCGCGGCGAGCGCGTCCCGCAGCCCGCGGTGCACATCCTCGTACACCTCGATGTGCGACTGCGTCGGCAGGTCGTCGGCGTCGGCGAGGCGGCTCGTCGCCGTGTCGACGTCAGCATTCCCCGTCGGCGCGACCGTCACCCCCAGCGGCTCGGGGCGCGCGGGCGCGTCCGAGGGGTGCGCGGGCGCGGCCCCGTAGCCGGCCGCTTCCGCGGTGGTCTCACTCATCCCCGGTCCCGCCCGGGGAGGCGGTCTTCTTCGCGGCCGCCTTCTTCGCCGCGGCGGCGGTCTTCCTGGCCGGGCCGTTGGCGGCGGTCTTCTTCGCGGTGTCGGGCGTGGCGGCCGTCTTCCTGGCCGCGTCAGGTGCGGGGGCGGTCTTCTTCGCCGTGCCGTTCGCGGCGGGGGCCGTCTTCTTGGCGGCGTCGGGCGTGGCGGCGGTCTTCTTCGCCGCGCTATTGGTCGCGGGAGCTGTCTTCTTGGCCGCGTCAGGTGCGGGGGCGGTCTTCTTGGCCGCGCCGTTCGCGGCGGGGGCGGTCTTCTTGGCCGCGTCTGGCGCGGGAGCCGTCTTCTTCGCCGTGCCGGGCGTGTTGGCGGCCTTCTTCGCGGCCGCCTTCTTCACCGCCGCGGGCGTGGCGGTCGTCTTCTTCGCCGCGTCCGGAGTGGCCGCCGACTTCTTCGCCGCGGTCTTCTTGGTGGCGCCCGCGGCGCCTGCCGCACCTGCGGTGGCCGCAGCGCTCGCGGCAGCGGCCGTGTCCGGCGTGTCCGCGGTCTTCTTCGCCGCGGCCGGTGTGGCGGTCGTCTTCTTCGCCGCGGCCTTCTTCGGCGCGCCCGCCGTGGTGGTCCGCGTGGGGTTCGCGGTCGGCGTCGCCGGGGTCCGGTCGGGGGCCGGGGTCGCCGCGGCCTTCCTGGCCGCGGTCTTCTTCGTCGCCGTGGTCTTGTGCGCGGCCGCCGACTTCGTCGTGGTGGCCTTCTTCACGGCCGCGGTCTTACGGGCCGCGGGCGCCGCCTTCTTCCCCGCAGGGGCGGCGGACTTCTTGGCAGGCGGGGCCTTCTTCGCCGGCGGCGCCGTCTTCTTGGCGGACGCCTTGCGCGGCGGCGCGGCGGGGTCGGCCTCGACCCGTACGTGCTGAACCGGCGGCGGCTCGGACGGCGCCGCCTTGGGCTTCGCGGCAGCGGCGCCGGCCCCGGCCGCCGCACCCGCAGCCCCCGCGCCTTCCTCCTCGGTGTCGGTCGACTCCAGGTTGCGGATGCGGCGTTCGAGCGTCTCCAGCACGACGCCGACCTTCGTCACCTCGTCGGCGAGCCGGCCCACCCGGTTCAGCCCCTTGTCGACCTCCTCGCGGATCAGCCCGACCAGCAGGTCGCGGTTGGCCCGTCCGGTGGCCATCATCTCGTCGGCGAGGGTCTGCACCTCCGCGGGGATGGCGGACTCGATCTTCCGCTGGACGGCATCGACGTCGATACCGGTCTGGTCCAGCAGTTCCCTGGCCGCATCGACCGTACGGCGGCGGGTGGCCTCGGTCAGGCCGCCCGCGATCTGCAGACAGGTACGCAGCGCGTCCCGCATCGCTCTCACTCCTCGCCTCGCCGTTGACACATCGTTCACCCGGTGGACCGCGCGCGGACCCCCGTGGTCATGACGCTACCGCCTTCCGCCGCTGCGGCCCGTTGACGGAGCCTGCGGTACCGTCGTCCGGACGTACCGCTCGACCGGAAGACACCGCGCCGATGGCCACCCTCGAAGAGTGCCGTGCCGCACTCGACCAACTGTCGCGGAACATGGCGAAGGCGGCGGACGACACGCGTGCCGCCACCGCCCTGGACCGTTCGCTGAGCTGCCGGATCACCGATCTGGACGTCACCTTCGTGGGGCGGCTCGCCGACAGCACGATCACCGATGTCGTCACCGTGCCTGGCACGCCGCCCGACAAGGCGCAGATCCGGCTGGCCATGTCCGGCGACGACCTGGTGGCGATGGTCGGCGGCGAGCTGAACTTCGCCAAGGCGTGGGGCAGCGGGCGGGTCAAGGTGCAGGCGTCGCTGCGGGATGTGATCCGGCTGCGCTCGCTGCTGTGATCCCGCCGGTGCGGACGGTCCTGACGGGCCGCCGTGCGGCGGGCATCGCCAGCGGCGTACCGCTTTCGGGGTCCTCGATGGTCCGGCGGCGCACCGGGTAGTAGCGGTGTCTGCCGGGCCGGCGCCATCGCGTTGCCGCTGCCCGCTGGTCAGTTCGTCCACCGGCGCGGCGACGGTGACGCCGTCAGGTGCCGCCGAACTCTCCGGGAGCAGCCCGAGAGTCCTGGCCATCGACTTGGCCGGCCGCGTGCCGGTCACCCGCCGTCCAGCAGCGCCTCCTGCCCCGCGCGGGCTTGACCAGCCGGGCCGACGCGCACAGAAATGTCGACTTGCCGCATGTGCTGGGTCCGACGACCACGGTGAAGGTGTGGTCCGGTAAGTCGACATCGGCTTTTCCGTGACGACGCGCTGGTCGAATCCAAGGGTGTCCGCGTCGGCTCCCAGTCGCGGTCCTCCAGTCGACGTGTCGGCATTACGGGTGGTCAGGCCGGCGCTCCCGGGAAGGTCGTCGAGTGGAGATGTCGGCTCGCCGATCGGCGGACGTTAGGTTAGCCTAACCTTGGTAACTCACCCCCCGAGCAGAGCGGCGCTCCACCATGCAGACCTTCTCCTGCGCCAAGTACGCCGGCCGTGCGAAGAAGGTGAGCTGAGGCCATGTCCACGCCCACCTACGACTTCTTCCGGGCCACCGTGCTGCGCACGCACCGGCTGTCCGCCGGGCTGCTGCGGGTCGTGCTCGGCGGCCCCGGCCTCGACGCGGTCGCCAGCGGCGGCCGGGACCAGCGGCTCAAGCTCTTCCTGCCGCAGGAAGGGCAGGACGAGCCGGTACTGCCCGAGGTGCTTGACGCCGACTGGTACGCGGGCTGGCGGGCCCTCGATCCCGAGGTGCGCGGCATCATGCGCACGTACACGATCCGGGACGTGCGGCGGGAACGCGGCCGCGAACCCGCCGAGCTCGACATCGACTTCGCCCTGCACGGCGACCTCGGGCCCGCCTCCCGGTGGGCGAACCGGGCCGTGCCTGGCGACCGGCTCACCCTCCTGGCACCCGTCGTGCCCGACAACGGCGGAGTCGACTTCCGGCCGCCGGCCGGCACGGACTGGGTTCTGCTGTGCGCCGACGAGACGGCGGTGCCCGCCGTCGCCGCCATCCTGGAGTGGCTGCCGGCCGGCACGGTGGTCAAGGCGTGGATCTCGGTCGGCTCCCCCGAGGACCGCATCGAGCTCCCCACGAAGTGCCAGGCCGAGGTCAGCTGGCTGACCCGGCCCGGGGCCTTGCCCGCGGCTGTCGCCGCCGCGCTGTTCCCGGCGGGGGCGCCGTACGCGTGGGTGGCCGGGGAGGCCGGTGTCGTCCGCGAGGTGCGGCGGCACCTGGTCGGTGCCCGCGCGTTCGCCCCGGGTGCCGTCACCTTCGCCGGCTACTGGCGCCGGGGTGCGTCCGAGGACGCGCTTCTCCCGGTGACCTGATCCTTCCCCCGGCCGCCCGGGTTGCGCCCCTGCGGTGGGCGTTCCTGTTCCGGTGCGTCGTGGCTTGGCGCGCAGTTCCCCACGCCCCTGAGGAGTTGCCCCTTGCGGTGGGCGTCCCCGTTGCGGTGGGTCGTGGCTTGGCGCGCAGTTCCCCCCGCCCCGGGCCCTCTGCCGAAGAGGGCACCCCCCCCAGGGGAGCGGCCGCGCGGCGCAGGTGCGGCGTGCGGGCGGGGTTGGTTAGAGGTTGAGGTGGGAGAGGGGGGTGGTGGGGTCGAGGTCGGGGTGGGACCAGGCTGCGGCGCAGAGGGCGCGGAGGCCGTCGAGGGGGTCGCCGGAGCCGGCGAGGTCGAGCTCGTCGCCCGCCGGGCCGCAGGTCCAACCGCCGCAGCGGGCGCGGGAGTCCTCCCAGGTGACGGCCGGGTGGGGGGTGAGCAGCCCCCGCAGGTCGGCGGCGACGTAGGTCGGCCGGTGCTGCGGCTCGGCCGCGAGCAGCTGGGACGCCGTCGTGACCCCGGTCAGGACGAGCAGCGAGTCGACCCCGCCTTCGTGCGCGCCCTCGATGTCCGTGTCGAGCCGGTCCCCCACGACCAGGGGGCGCTGAGCCCCCGTCCTGAGCACCGTCTCCCGGTGCATCGGCGGCAGCGGCTTGCCCGCCACCCGCGGCGTGGCGCCGGTGGCGATCCGTACCACCTCGACCGCCGCACCGTTCCCCGGCGCGATGCCGCGGGCCGTCGGGATCGTGCGGTCGGTGTTGGAGGCGAACCACGGCACCCCGGCGTTCACCGCGAAGGTCACCTCCGCGAGCTGCGACCACCGCAGCTCGGGTCCGTAGCCCTGCACGGCCGCCGCGGGCGCGTCGTCGGCGGACTCCACCGGCTGGAGGCCGCGTTCGCGCAGCGCCGCGAAAAGGCCCTCGCCGCCGACCGCGAGGACTTTCGACCCGGCCGGCACATGGTCGGCGATGAGCCGGGCGACGGCCTGCGCCGAGGTGATGACATCCTCCGCCCCGGCCGGCACGCCGAGCCGGCTGAGGTGTTCCGCCACCGTCTGCGGCGTACGGGCCGCGTTGTTGGTGACGTACGCGAGCCGCATGCCGTCGGAGCGCGCGGCGGCGAGCGAGTCGGCGGCGTGCGCGATGGCGTCGCCGCCGGCGTAGACGACACCGTCCAGGTCCAGCAGCGCCGTGTCGTACGCGGTGTCCAGCGGCTTCTCGCTGCCGCTCGGACTGGTCCGGTGGGTCATGGGCGTGCTCGCTCCTCGCAGGTCGTCGTCTCCTCGATCATGCCCCATCCGCACCGCCGGACGTACCATGCGCTGATGAGCATTCCCGGTCCCCACCCCGGACCCGACTCCGGACCACACCCCGGTCCTGACCACGAGCAGGGCTTGCGCCTGACCCCTTTCCGCGGCCTGCGGTACGTCGCCGCGCGCGTCGGCAGCCTCGCGGCGGTCACGTCGCCGCCCTACGACGTCGTCGTGCGGCCGGACGGCCAGCGCCACCTGGAGACGGCCGACCCGTACAACGTCGTCCGCCTGATCCTTCCCGACGCCGAGACGCCGGAGGCCCGGCACGGCAAGGCCGCCCGCACCCTCGCCGAGTGGCGGGACAAGGGCGTGCTCGCCGCCGACCGGGACCCCGCGCTCTACGTCTACGAGCAGCGCGACGGCGACCACCTGCAGCGCGGCGTCATCGGCGCCCTGCGGCTCACCCCGCCGGAGGACGGCGTCGTGCTGCCGCACGAGGACGTGATGCCGGGCCCGGTCGCCGACCGCGCGGCGCTGATGCGGGCCACCCGCGCCAACCTCGAACCCCTGCTGCTCGCCTACCGCGACGGTGACGTGACCGCCGCCCTCATCGAGCACACCGCGGGCACCCGCGAGCCGCTGCTCGACACGACGACCGAGGACGGCGTCGCCCACCGTCTGTGGTCGCTCACCGACCCGACCGAGGTCGCGGCGATCGGCGCCGACCTGGCCGGCCGCCAGGCCCTGATCGCCGACGGACACCACCGCTGGGCCACCTACCGCAGGCTCCAGGCCGGGCACCCGCCGGGCACCGGGTGGGACTACGGGCTGGTGCTGCTGGTCGACACCTCCCGCCACCCGCTGCGGGTCCGCGCCATCCACCGCGTCCTGCAACGCCTGCCGCTCGACCGCGCCCTGAAGGCCGCCCGCCCGTTCTTCCGGGTCCGCGAGCTGCCCGGCCACCCCCTCGACACCGCCCTCGGCGCCCTGGCCGGCGCGGCGGACGCCGGCAACGCCTTCCTGCTCGCCGGGGACAGCGGCTTATACCTCCTGGACCGCCCGGACCCCGGCGCGCTCGACCGCTGCGTGCCCGCGGACCGCCCGGCGCAATGGCGACGCCTGGACGCGACCGTCCTGCACACCCTGCTGCTCGACCAGGTCTGGCGGATCCCCGACTCGCCCGACGACATCCGCTACATCCACGCGGCCGACGACGCCGTCGAGCAGGCGCTGCGGCACGGCGGCACGGCGGTGCTGATGCACCCGGTACGCGAACACGTGGTGCGCGACCTGGCCCGGCAGGGCGTAATGATGCCGCGGAAGTCGACATCCTTCGGACCGAAACCGGCCAGCGGGCTGGTCATGCGGAGCCTGGACCTGGACTGACGCGCGCGCGACGGCACGAAAAAGAGGGAGGCACCCGCGGTGTGCGGGTGCCTCCCTCTCTCGTGAATCGACGGGCTAGTCGTCGCCCGCCGCGGGCTCGCGGAAGGGCGAGGCCAGGAACGAGGCCGGGTCGGCCTCGTCGGTCAGGTCGGCGTCCTTGTCCTTGCCTGCCGTGCTGTCGTCGTCGGTGACGACGACGGCGACGGTCTCGTCCGGCTCGTCGGGGTCCGCCTCATCGGCGTCGTCCGCGTCATCCGCGGCTTCCGCGTCGTCCGCGGCTTCCGCCTGGCCGGCGTCATCCGCGTCATCCGCCTCGTCGGCCTCGTCGGCGTCCTCGAAGGCGTCGACGAACTCCACGCCGTCGAGCTGCGCGAGGCGGTCGGAGGCGTCGGTGGTGCCGTTCTGGTCGGCCTCCAGCGCCTTCGCGAACCACTCGCGCGCCTCGGGCTCCCGGCCCACGGCCAGCAGTGCGTCGGCGTACGCGTACCGCAGCCGCGCGGTCCACGGGTGCACGGCGCTGGACGCCAGCTCCGAGCTCTGCAGCGTCACCACCGCCGCCTCGGCCTGGCCCATGTCCTGCCGGGCGCCGGCGGCCACCAGGCGCATCTCGACCTGGCCCGCCTTGTCGAGCTTCTGCACCTCGGGCGCGCCCGCCATCTCCAGCGCGCGCTCGGGCCGGCCGAGGCCGCGCTCGCAGTCGGCCATCACGGGCCACAGGTCGACCGTGCCGGTCATCCGCCGGGTGGCCCGGAACTCGGCCAGCGCCTCGGCGTAGCGCTCGCTGGCGTACGAGGCGAAGCCCGCCGCCTCCCTGACTGCCGCGACACGCGAGGCCAGCCGCAGGGCGATCCGCGAGTACGCGTACGCCTGCTCGGGCTCCTCGTCCAGCAGCCGCGCCACCATGACCAGGTTGCGCGCCACGTCGTCGGCGAGCGTCTTGGGCAGGCTCATCAGCTCCTGGCGCACGCTCGGGTCGATCTCGTGGCCGGTGACCTCGTCGGGGATGGGCAGCCGGCGCACCGGCTCCCGCTCCTCGCGGCGGTCGTCCCTGCCACCGCGGTTCTCGAACCGCCCGCGCCCTTCGACGGCGGGCCTGCGGCCGTAACCGCGGTCGTCACGGGACCGGTCGTCCTCACGACGCGGACCGCGCGGACGCTCGTCCCGGCGGTCGTCACGGGGACGGTCGTAACGCGGCCTGTCGTCACGGGCCGGACGGTCATCGCGGGGCCGGTCGTCACGACGGAAGCCGCCCCGGTCGTCCTCGCGGCGCGGCCCACGGGGGCGGTCGTCATGCGGTCGGTCGTCACGGGGGCGGTCGTAGCGCGGTCGGTCGTCACGGGCCGGACGGTCATCGCGGGGACGGTCGTAACGCGGCCTGTCATCGCGCGGACCGTCGTAGCGGGGACGCTCGTCCCTCGGCCGGTCATGGCTCGGGCGGTCGTCGCGGGGACGGTCGTAGCGCGGGCGATCGTCACGCGGACCGTTGAAACGCGGCCGGTCGCCACCAGGCCGGTCGTCACGGCGGAAGCCGCCACCGCCACCGCCGGGACGGTCACCGTCACGACGCGGACCACGCGGCCGGTCATCACGCCGATCGTCGTAACGAGGACGGTCACCACCCGGACGGTCATCACGCGGACGGTCGTAGCGGGGACGGTCATCACGCGGACCGTTGAAACGCGGCCGGTCGCCACCGGGACGGTCATCACGCGGACCGTTGAAACGGGGACGGTCACCACCAGGACGGTCGTCACGGCGGAAGCCGCCACCACCACCGGGACGGTCACCCTCACGACGCGGACCACGCGGACGATCGTCACGCCGATCGTCGTAACGAGGACGGTCACCACCCGGACGGTCATCACGCGGGCCGTTGAAGCGCGGCCGGTCGCCGCCGGGACGGTCGTCACGGCGGAAGCCACCGCCGCCGGCCGGACGGTCGTAACGGGGGCGGTCGCCACCGCGGAAACCGCCACCTGTCGGGCGGTCGTCGCGGCGGAAGCCGCCACCACTGCCACCGCCGGGGCGGTCGCCCTCGCGACGCGGACCACGCGGACGGTCGTCACGCCGGTCGTCACGGGGGCGGTCGTCACGGGGGCGGTCGTCACGTCGGTCATCGCGGCGGAAGCCGCCACCGCTGGGGCGGTCGCCGTCCCTGCGCGGGCCACCACTGCGGTAACCCCCGCGGTCGCCACCGCCGCTCGGGCGCGAGTCCCGGCGTTCGGGACGCTCGGGCCGGTCTTCAGGCGAGTTGGACATCGACGTGACTCCTCGAATCGTGCTGCTGTAGTACAAGGCTCCCGTGATCACGGGGAAGCTGCGCTTGGCGAGCGCTCATGCAAAAAGACCCCTGGTCCTAGCGCTGAGGCCAGGACCAGGGGTCTGGAAAGATTGTTCGGCGGTGTCCTACTCTCCCACAGGGTCCCCCCTGCAGTACCATCGGCGCTGAAAGGCTTAGCTTCCGGGTTCGGAATGTGACCGGGCGTTTCCCTAACGCTATGACCACCGAAACGCTATCGGGTCGGCCCCGCCGCGCCGGCGGGACCTCGACAGAGTCCAAGCGAACAAGCACACTTTTCAGTTAGTGGATCTGTTCACCGGTGCGACTGTTCGCAACCCGGGAACCAAACAGTGGACGCGAGCAAATGAGGACAAGCCCTCGGCCTATTAGTACCGGTCAGCTCCACCCCTTACAGGGCTTCCACATCCGGCCTATCAACCCAGTCGTCTACTGGGAGCCTTACCCCATCAAGTGGGTGGGAGCCCTCATCTCGAAGCAGGCTTCCCGCTTAGATGCTTTCAGCGGTTATCCCTCCCGAACGTAGCCAACCAGCCATGCCCTTGGCAGGACAACTGGCACACCAGAGGTTCGTCCGTCCCGGTCCTCTCGTACTAGGGACAGCCCTTCTCAAGACTCCTACGCGCGCAGCGGATAGGGACCGAACTGTCTCACGACGTTCTAAACCCAGCTCGCGTACCGCTTTAATGGGCGAACAGCCCAACCCTTGGGACCGACTCCAGCCCCAGGATGCGACGAGCCGACATCGAGGTGCCAAACCATCCCGTCGATATGGACTCTTGGGGAAGATCAGCCTGTTATCCCCGGGGTACCTTTTATCCGTTGAGCGACGGCGCTTCCACAAGCCACCGCCGGATCACTAGTCCCTACTTTCGTACCTGCTCGACCCGTCAGTCTCACAGTCAAGCTCCCTTGTGCACTTACACTCAACACCTGATTGCCAACCAGGCTGAGGGAACCTTTGGGCGCCTCCGTTACCCTTTAGGAGGCAACCGCCCCAGTTAAACTACCCACCAGACACTGTCCCTGATCCGGATCACGGACCGAGGTTAGACATCCAGCACGACCAGAGTGGTATTTCAACGACGACTCCCCCCAAGCTGGCGCTTGGAGTTCACAGTCTCCCACCTATCCTACACAAGCCGAACCGAACACCAATATCAAGCTATAGTAAAGGTCCCGGGGTCTTTCCGTCCTGCTGCGCGAAACGAGCATCTTTACTCGTAGTGCAATTTCACCGGGCCTATGGTTGAGACAGTCGAGAAGTCGTTACGCCATTCGTGCAGGTCGGAACTTACCCGACAAGGAATTTCGCTACCTTAGGATGGTTATAGTTACCACCGCCGTTTACTGGCGCTTAAGTTCTCAGCTTCGCCACACCAAAATGTGACTAACCGGTCCCCTTAACGTTCCAGCACCGGGCAGGCGTCAGTCCGTATACATCGCCTTACGGCTTCGCACGGACCTGTGTTTTTAGTAAACAGTCGCTTCTCGCTGGTCTCTGCGGCCACACCCAGCTCACCAAGTAAATCGGATCACCAGACATGG